>QUBV01000024.1 GCA_014338185.1 Lysobacterales bacterium
TGATCGCGCCGATCGCGATGGACGAAGGCCTGCGTTTCGCCATCCGCGAAGGCGGCCGCACCGTCGGCGCCGGCGTGGTGGCCAAGGTCATCCAGTAAGGGCCGCGGCGCTGCCGCGCGCGCAAGTGCGCCGGCAGCGTGGTCTTGAGCAGGGCTTTTCTTTTGCCGCGAACTGCACTATAGTGCGCGGCTCCTTGCTGACACGGCGCCGAGTCGTGGCGGCAACAACAGCGAAATGAGGCGCAGGAAGCGCTTCGAGTTCGCGGACACGGACGGTCGACCGCGCTGCAGCGGTCACGGAACGGTGGTTGGGTTCCGTCTTGTTGCACATTCCAGGATTGGGCGGGCCGGCAGCGGCCCGCCCAATCTGCTTGGTTGTGGTGGTCGGCCCGCGGCATGGGCCGCATGCATGCGACCGCAAGGGCAGGCCGGCAGCGCCCCAGCAAGCGCCGGCGGACGGGATTCAACGAGCCCCGTCGCCACCGCACACTGTTCTTTCAGATTCAAGGGACACGGCAATGGCGGACCAGAAGATTCGTATCCGGCTCAAGGCGTTCGATCACCGCTTGATCGATCGTTCGGCGAGCGAAATCGTCGAGACGGCCAAGCGCACCGGCGCGACCGTACTCGGTCCGATTCCGCTGCCCACGAAGATCGAGCGCTACACGATCCTCGTGTCGCCGCACGCCGACAAGGATGCGCGTGACCAGTACGAGACGCGCATCCACAAGCGCGTGATGGACATCGTCGACCCGAACGACAAGACCGTGGACGCGCTCATGAAGCTCGATCTCGCGGCCGGCGTCGATGTACAGATCAAGCTGCACTGAGGCAATAGATCATGAGTATCGGGTTGGTGGGTCGTAAGTGCGGCATGAGCCGCGTCTTTACCGAGGACGGCCGTTCGGTGCCGGTGACGCTGATCGAGGCGACGCCGAACCGCGTGACGCAGGTCAAGACGGTCGAAAGCGACGGTTACAGCGCCGTGCAGGTCACGGCGGGCAGCAAGCGCGCCGGGCTGGTCAACAAGCCGCTGGCGGGTCATTACGCCAAGGCCAAGGTGACGGCCGGGCGCGGCCTGTGGGAATTTCGCGTCGATGCGGCCGAGCTGGGCAAGTACGCGGTCGGCGGTGAACTCAAGGCCGATGAGGTGTTCGCGGTCGGCCAGAAGGTCGACGTCGCGGGCGTGAGCAAGGGCAAGGGCTTCCAGGGCACGATCAAGCGCCATCACTTCACCATGGGTGATGCGACGCACGGCAACTCGTTGTCGCATCGCGCGCCTGGCTCGATCGGCCAGCGCCAGACGCCCGGTCGCGTGTTCCCGGGCAAGAAGATGGCCGGCCACATGGGCGCGGTGAATCGGTCCTCGCTCAATCTCGAAGTGGTCAAGATCGACAGCGAGCGGCACCTCATCGCGGTCAAGGGCGCCGTTCCGGGTGCACCGGGCGGCAATGTCGTGATCCGTCCTGCCGTCAAGTCGAAGTAAGGAGGAGACGCCATGGAACTCAACGTCATTGGCGCCAAGCCCGTCAGCGTGTCCGACGCGGTGTTCGGCAAGGACTTCCGCGAGGATCTCGTGCACCAGGTGGTGGTGGCCTACCGCAATGCGGGGCGCGCCGGCACCAAGCGGCAGAAGTCGCGTTCGGAAGTCAGCGGCACCACCAAGAAGTCCAAGCGCCAGAAGGGCGGCGGTGCGCGCCATGGCGCGCTCACGGCGCCGATCTTCACCGGTGGCGGCGTGACTTTCGCGGCACGTCCGCGCAGCTTTGCGCAGAAGGTCAACCGCAAGATGTTCCGCGGTGCGATCGCCTCGATCCTGTCCGAACTCGCGCGCCAGGATCGCCTCGTCATCGTCGAGTCGATCGGCGTCGAGCAGCCGCGCACGAGCCTCATGGTGGCACGGCTGGCCGAGCTCAATGCGGCCGGGCGCGTGGTGGTGGTCACCGAGAACGGTACCGAAGCGCTGTATCTGGCGGCGCGCAACATTCCCTATCTGCAGATCGTCGATGTCGCGGCGCTCGACCCGGTCAGCCTGGTCGGCGCCGACAAGGTCGTGATGACGGTCGAGTCCCTCAAGCGTGCCGAGGAGTGGCTGGCGTGAAAGAGCAACTGTTCAGCGTCCTGCGTGCGCCGCACATCTCCGAAAAGAGTGCGCGCCTGCAAGAGACCAACCAGTACGTATTCGAGGTTGTGCAAGCCGCCACCAAGGCCGACGTGAAGGCCGCCGTGGAAGGCCTGTTCAGCGTCCAAGTGCAGTCGGTCAACCTGGTCAACATCAAGGGCAAGACCAGGTCGTTCCGCAATCGGGCCGGCAAGCGCGGCAGCAAGCGCAAGGCTTATGTTCGACTCGCCGATGGCCACACCATCGACGTGACGGCGAAGCCCTAAGACCGTGTCCATGGGCGCCCGCGGCGACCATGGGAATCAGGAAAAGACATCATGGCACTGATCACAGTCAAACCCACTTCCGCCGGACGCCGCGCCGTGGTGCGCGTGTCGACGCCGGGGTTGCACAAGGGCGCGCCGTACGCGCCGTTGACCGAGGCACAGTCCAACACGGGCGGCCGCAACCATTACGGGCGCATCACCACGCGCCACAAGGGCGGTGGTTCCAAGCAGCATTACCGCATCATCGACTTCAAGCGCGACAAGGAAAACATCGCGTGCCGGATCGAGCGGATCGAGTACGATCCCAACCGCACCGCCCACATCGCGTTGCTGTGCTTCGTCGATGGCGAGCGTCGCTACATCATCGCGCCCAAGGGCGCCAAGGTGGGCGACCAGCTGATGTCGGGCCGCGATGCGCCGATCAAGGTCGGCAATTCGTTGCCGCTGCGCAACATCCCGATCGGCTCGGTCGTGCATTGCATCGAAATGAAGCCTGGCAAGGGTGCGCAGATCGCGCGTTCGGCCGGTGCCTCGGCACAGCTCGTCGCACGTGAGCAGGGTTACGCCACCTTGCGCCTGCGTTCGGGCGAAATGCGCAAGGTGCCCGCCGATTGCCGCGCCACCATCGGGGAAGTGGGCAATTCGGAGCACAACCTCGAGAAGCTCGGCAAGGCCGGCGCGTCGCGCTGGCGCGGCGTGCGTCCGACCGTGCGTGGGGCGGTGATGAACCCCGTCGACCATCCGCATGGTGGTGGTGAAGCCAAGGCGGGCCAGGGCAATCCGCACCCGGTGTCGCCGTGGGGCATGCCCACCAAGGGCTACAAGACTCGCAAGAACAAGCGCACGACGCAGTTCATCGTCCGCGATCGCAGGGGTTAATCAATGGCACGCTCTCTGAAGAAAGGCCCGTTCGTCGACCACCACCTGATGAAGAAGGTGGAAACCGCGGGCAGCAGCAAGAAGCCGATCAAGACCTGGTCGCGGCGTTCGATGGTGGTGCCGGAGATGGTCGGCTTCACGCTGGCCATCCACAACGGCCGCCAGCACGTTCCGGTGTTGGTCAACGAAAACATGGTCGGGCACAAGCTCGGCGAATTCGCGGTGACGCGGACGTTCAAGGCGCACGGCGGCGACAAGAAAGCCGCGGATGCCAAGAAGTGACGGTGAATACGATGGAAGCCAAAGCGATCCTGCGCAGCGCGCGCATCTCCCCGCAGAAGGCCCGCCTGGTCGCCGACCAGGTGCGCGGGCTGCCGGTGGACCGGGCCACCAACCTGCTGCAGTTCAGCGACAAGAAGGCCGCGCACCTGATCCGCAAGGTGCTGCTGTCGGCGGTGGCCAACGCCGAGAACAACCTCGGTGCCGACGTGGACGAGCTCAAGGTGGCGCGCATCTTCGTGGACGAGGGCGCGATCATCAAGCGCATGCATGCGCGTGCCAAGGGCCGCGGTTCGCGCATCTCCAAGCGTACCAGCCACATCACCGTGGTTGTCGGCGAATAAACGGGACGATACTCATGGGTCATAAAGTCAATCCGATCGGCATCCGCCTGGGCATCGCCAAGGACTGGAACTCGAAGTGGTTTGCCGGCAAGCGCGAATATGCGCAGTACCTGGGCGCCGACCTCAAGGTGCGCGAGCTGCTCAAGAAGAAGCTGGCGCAGGCCGGCATCTCCAGGATCCAGATCGAGCGCCCGGCCAAGACCGCGCGCGTCACGATCTTCACCGCGCGTCCCGGTGTCGTGATCGGCAAGAAGGGCGAGGACATCGAGAAGCTGCGCAAGGAAGTCTCCGACGTGATGGGCGTGCCCGCGCACATCAACGTGAGCGAAGTGCGCAAGCCCGAACTCGACGCGCAGCTCGTCGCCGAATCGATTGCGCAGCAGCTTGAGCGCCGCATCATGTTCCGCCGCGCGATGAAGCGCTCGGTGCAGAATGCGATGCGCCTGGGCGCACTCGGCATCAAGGTCAATGTCGCCGGCCGCCTCAACGGTGCGGAAATCGCCCGCTCGGAGTGGTATCGCGAGGGTCGCGTGCCGCTGCACACGTTGCGCGCCGATATCGACTACGGCTTTGCCGAGGCGTCGACCACCTACGGAATCATTGGCGTCAAGGTGTGGGTCTACAAGGGTGAGATCTTCGACCTGCACGCCGCCCAGCAGGAAGCCAAGGCCGAGGCCGCGGAAGAACGTCCGCAGCGCCGTGCGCCGAAGGCAGGAGCGTAAGTCATGCTGCAACCCAAGCGCACCAAGTTTCGCAAGGTCCAGAAGGCCCGCAATCGCGGCCTGTCCTACGTCTCCAACAAGGTCAGCTTCGGCGAATTCGGCCTCAAGGCGACCACGCACGGTCTGCTGACCGCGCGCCAGATCGAGGCGGCCCGCCGCTGCATCACGCGCTACGTCAAGCGCGGCGGCAAGCTGTGGATCCGCGTGTTCCCGGACAAGCCGATCACCAAGAAGCCGATCGAAGTCCGCATGGGCAGCGGCAAGGGCAACGTCGAGCTGTGGGTGGCGCCGATCCAGCCCGGCCGCATGTTGTACGAAATCGAAGGCGTCGCCGAAAACGAGGCGCGCGAGGCGTTTCGCCTGGCCGCCGCCAAGCTCTCGGTCCAAACCCAATTCGTCGCGCGTACGGTGCTGTGATGGAACTCAAGGAACTCCGCCAACAGAACGAGCAGCAGCTCACCGAACATCTGCGCGAGCTGCGTCGTGAACAATTCAACCTGCGCATGCAGAAGGGCTCCGGCCAGCTGACGCAGACCCATCAGTTTGGCCGCGTTCGCCGCGAGATCGCGCAGGTCAAGCACCTGCTCGGCGCGAAGAACAAGGGGCAGTGAAATGAGCGAGAGCGAAAAGAAGGCGCGGACCCTCGAAGGGCGCGTCGTATCCAACAAGATGGCCAAGACGGTGACCGTCCTGCTTGAGCGCCAGGTGCAGCATCCGCTGTACGGCAAGATCGTGCGCCGCTCCACCAAGGTGCACGCGCATGATGAGGCCGGCGAGTGCCGTGAGGGCGATGTCGTGCGCATCACCGAGTGCCGGCCGCTTTCCAAGACCAAGAACTGGCGCGTGGTGAAGGTCGTCACGCGCGCCGAAGCCTGAGCGTGGGGCAAAGGGAGACAGCGACATGATCCAGATGCAGACCACGCTGGCCGCGGCGGACAACAGCGGCGCCAAGGAACTCATGTGCATCAAGGTGCTGGGTGGCTCCAAGCGCCGCTATGCGCAGATTGGTGACGTGATCAAGGTGTCGGTGCGCGATGCGATTCCGCGCGGCAAGGTCAAGAAGGGCGAGGTCTACGACGCCGTGGTGGTGCGCACGCGCAAGGGCGTGCGGCGTGCCGATGGTTCGTTGATCCGTTTCGACGGCAATGCGGCCGTCCTGCTCAACAACAAGCTCGAGCCGATCGGCACCCGCATCTTCGGGCCGGTGACGCGCGAGCTGCGCAGCGAGCGCTTCATGAAGATCGTCTCGCTTGCGCCGGAAGTCCTGTAAGGGGTGATGTCATGAACCGTATCCGCAAGGGCGACCAGGTCGTGGTGATCGCCGGCAAGAGCAAGGGTCAGAAGGGCACCGTGGCCCGCGTCACGGGCGAGTCCGTGTTCGTCGAGAACGTGAACATGGTCAAGCGCCACACCAAGCCCAATCCGCAGGCCAACCAGCCTGGCGGGATTGTCGAGCGCGAGGCTCCCATCCACATTTCCAACGTAATGCTGTTCAACACCGCCACCGGCAAGGGTGAGCGCGTGGGCTTCAAGACGCTCCAGACGGGGCGCAAGGTCCGCGTGTACCGTTCCACCGGTGAAGTGGTTGACGCCTGAGGTCCGCTGTCATGACGCGTCTTGCGAAATACTACAAAGAACAGGTCGTGCCGAAGCTGACCGACCGCTTCAAGTACACCAATCCGATGCAGGTGCCGCGCCTGACCAAGATCACGCTCAACATGGGCGTGGGCGAGGCGGTGGGCAACAAGAAGATTCTCGAGAATGCCGTGGCCGATATGGCCAAGATCTCGGGCCAGAAGCCGGTCGTGACGCTGTCGCGAAAGGCCCACGCCACGTTCAAGATCCGCGAGAACTGGCCGATCGGCTGCAAGGTCACGCTGCGCCGCGCGCACATGTACGAGTTCCTCGACCGCCTGATCAACATTGCGTTGCCGCGCGTGCGCGACTTCCGCGGCATTTCCGGCCGCTCGTTCGATGGTCGCGGCAATTTCAACATGGGCATCAAGGAACAGATCATCTTCCCCGAAATCGATTTCGACCAGATCGATGCACTGCGCGGCATGGACATCGCAATCACCACCACCGCGCGCACCAACGACGAAGCCAAGGCGCTGCTCGAGGCCTTCAACTTCCCGTTCCGCAACTAATCGCAGGCGATACCGATGGCCAAGCGTTCAATGATCAACCGCGACATCAAGCGTGCCAAGCTGGTGAAGCGCCATGCCGCCAAGCGGGCGGAACTCAAGAAGATCGTGTCGAGCACGACCGCTTCGTACGACGACAAGCTCGCGGCCGCAGTCAAGCTGCAGAAGCTGCCGCGTGACTCCAGTCCGTCGCGCCAGCGCAATCGCTGCGAGCTGACCGGCCGCTCGCGCGGCGTCTACAAGAAGTTCGGCCTGGCGCGCCACAAGCTGCGCGAAGCCACCATGCGTGGTGACGTGCCGGGCTTGCGCAAGGCCAGCTGGTAAGTCCCTTTCTCCCGCCTTCCAGCGGATATCGATGCTAGTCAGGAATTGAAACATGAGCATGACTGATCCCATCGCCGACATGTTCACGCGCATCCGCAATGCGCAAGCCACGGGCAAGCGTTCCGTGGCGATGCCGGCTTCCCGTGTCAAGCAGGCCATTGCCAAGCTGCTCAAGGATGAAGGCTACGTCGCCGACGTCCAATCGAGCATGGTCGAGGGCAAGGCCCGCCTCGAAATCGCCCTCAAGTACCACGAAGGCAAGCCGGTGATCGCGCGCATCGAGCGCGTGAGTCGCTCGGGCCTGCGCGTGTATCGCGGCAAGGACGAACTGCCCAAGGTCCTCAACGGATTGGGTATTTCGATCGTTTCCACCTCGTCGGGCCTCATGACCGACGCACAGGCGCGCAAGAAGGGCCTGGGCGGCGAAGTCATCGGCCTGGTCGCCTGATGGCTCTTGGAGGAATTCCCATGTCACGCGTTGCCAAGAAGCCGATCCAGCTGCCCAAGGGCGTGGAGTGCCAGGTCAAGTCCGATGCGATCACCGTCAAGGGCCCCAAGGGCAGCCTGTCGATGGCGCCTCTGCACGGCGTCACCGTGAGCGTAGAGAACGGTTCGATCGCCTGTGCCGCACAGGATGCCGACACCATCAAGATGGCCGGCACCACCCGCGCGCTGCTGGCGAGCATGGTCACCGGCGTCACCGAAGGCTACCAGCGCAAGCTCGAACTCGTCGGCGTGGGTTTTCGTGCCGCGCTGCAGGGCAAGGACCTCAATCTCACGCTTGGGTTCTCGCACCCGGTGGTGTTCAAGGCGCCTGAAGGCATCACCATCACGGTGCCGGCGCAGACCGAAATCCTCGTGGCCGGTGCCGACAAGCAGCAGGTCGGACAGGTTGCGGCGAAGATCCGCGGATTCCGTCCGCCCGAGCCCTACAAGGGCAAGGGCGTGCGCTACGCGGGCGAACAGATCACCCTCAAGGAAGCCAAGAAGGCGTAATGCGGGGTTTCCGCAAGGGCCGGGCCGCCATGTGCCGGACCTCTCGATGAGAGCAGCCGATCCGCTTCTGGAGCCAATACCATGGAAAAGAACATCGCAAGACTGCGTCGCGCCAAGTCCACGCGCGCCCACATCCGTACCCTGGGCGTACCGCGCCTGTCGGTCCATCGCAGCGCCCAGCACATCTATGCGCAGGTGCAAAGCGCCGATGGCAGCACCGTGATCGCTGCCGCCTCGACGCTGCAGAAGGCGGTCAAGGACGGACTCAAGGGCACCAAGAACAAGAGTGCGGCGGCCGCGGTCGGCAAGGCCGTCGCCGAAGCGGCACTCAAGGCCGGCGTGGATACCGTGGCCTTCGATCGCTCCGGCTTCCGCTACCACGGTCGCATCCAGGCGCTGGCCGATGCAGCGCGCGAGGCGGGCCTGAAGTTCTGAATTTGCGCGTACGGGCGCCGCTGGCGCCGGCCCGTGCAGTCACCGGCAATACCCACAACTCCAAGCGGCCCAGCCGCAAGTACAAGTCCGCACTGCGCTGCAGGCGGCACACAGGTGAATCATGGCAACCAACAGCAATGATCGTGAAAACAGCGATGGCTTCCTTGAGAAGCTCATCGCCGTCAACCGTGTGGCCAAGACCGTCAAGGGCGGCCGCCAGATGAGCTTCACCGCGCTGACCGTGGTCGGCGATGGCGAAGGTCGCGTCGGCTTCGGCTATGGCAAGGCCCGCGAGGTCCCGGTCGCAATCTCCAAGGCGATGGAACATGCGCGCAAGGGCATGATCAAGGTGCAGCTCAACAACGGCACGCTGTTCCACGCAGTCAAGGCCAATCATGGCGCGGCGCGCGTGTTCATGCAGCCGGCCTCGGAAGGTACCGGCGTGATCGCCGGTGGCGCGATGCGCGCGGTGCTCGAGGTGGTCGGTGTGAAGAACGTGCTGGCGAAGGCGGTCGGCTCGCGCAACCCGATCAACCTGGTGCGGGCCACGATCAATGGTCTGCAGTCGATGGTGTCGCCCGAGCGCATCGCGTCCAAGCGTGGCAAGACGGTCGAAGAGGTGCTTGGCAATGAGTAAGAATGCAGCCAACGCAGGCAAGACGATCCGCGTGCGCCTGTACAAGAGCATCAACAGCTGCCAGCAGCGCCATCGCGTGAGCGTGCGCGCGCTGGGCCTGCGCAAGCTCAATGACGTGCGCGAACTGGTCGATTCCCCCTCGGTACGCGGCCTGATCAACCAGGTCAGCTACCTCGTCCGTATCGAGCAAGGCGCGTAAGCGCGCGACAGCATCCGGAGTTTTCAGCTATGCGTCTCAATTCCATCAAGCCGGCCGCCGGCGCACGCAAGAGCGGCGTCCGCGTGGGTCGTGGCATCGGTTCCGGCCTGGGCAAGACCGCCGGCCGTGGCCACAAGGGCCAGTACGCACGCTCGGGCAAGGGCAAGGTCAAGGCCGGCTTCGAAGGCGGCCAGATGCCGCTGCAGCGCCGCCTGCCCAAGATCGGCTTCCGCTCGCGCATGTCGCATGAGGTGAGCGAGGTGTTGCTGTACAAGCTCGACGTGGTCAAGGCCGACGTCATCGACTTCGATGCCCTCAAGGCTGCCGGACTGGTCGAGAAGCGTGCCGAGCGCGCCAAGATCGTCAAGAAGGGCGAGCTCAAGCGCGCCATCAAGCTCAAGGGCGTGGCCGTGACGGCCGGCGCCAAGGCCGCGATCGAGGCTGCCGGCGGCAGCGTGGAGTAAGCCGTGGCGACGCAGTCCAACCCGCTCGCTTCGCTGGGCAAGCTCACCGAACTCAAGCAGCGCCTGCTGTTCGTGGTCGGTGCCTTGTTCGTGTTCCGCCTGGGCACGTTCATTCCGCTGCCCGGCGTCGATCCGGTGAGGATGGCCGACCTGATTGGCCGGTCGGGCGGGCTGCTGGACATGTTCAACATGTTCTCGGGCGGCGCACTCGAGCGCATGTCGGTGTTCGCGTTGGGCGTGATCCCGTACATCTCGGCCTCGATCATCGTGCAGATGTTCGCGGCGGTGATCCCGAGCTGGCAGGCGCTGCGCAAGGAAGGCGAATCGGGTCGGCGCAAGCTGACCACCTACACGCGGGCCGGTACGGTTGCACTGGGCCTGTTCCAGTCCTTTGGCGTCGCCACCATGCTGCAGCAACAGGGCGGCGTGGTCATCGCGCCGGGTCCGAGTTTCGTACTCAGCACCGTGGTCGGCCTGACCGCAGGCACGCTGTTCCTCATGTGGCTGGGTGAGCAGGTCACCGAGCGTGGCGTGGGCAACGGCATTTCGCTGCTCATCTTTGCCGGCATCGTGGCCGGCCTGCCGTCGGCCGTGGTGCAGACCCTGGGAATGGCGCAGACCGGTGAAATGCCCGTACTGCGCGTGTTGATCGTGTTCGCAATCGTGCTCGCGGTCACCGCCTTCGTGGTGTTCATCGAGAGCGGCCAGCGTCGCATCACGGTGAACTACGCACGGCGCCAGGGTGGCGCGGGCAAGGCCTACATGAACCAGAGCTCGCACCTGCCGCTCAAGATCAACATGTCGGGCGTGATCCCGCCGATCTTCGCCTCGTCGCTGCTGATGTTCCCCGCCACCGCGGGCAGCTGGTTCAACAACGCCAACGAAATCCACTGGCTGCAGGTGCTGACCTCGTCGCTCAATCCGGGCGAGCCGCTGCACATGCTGCTGTACGGCTTGCTGATCGTCATCTTCACGTACTTCTACACGATGCTGACGTTCAACTCCGAGGAAACCGCCGACAACCTCAAGCGTTCCGGCGCGCTGATCCCGGGCCTGCGCCCGGGGCGTGCCACGGCCGACTACATCGAGGGTGTGCTGACCCGGCTTACCGGCGTGGCGGCGGTGTACCTGGTTGCGGTGTGCCTGATTCCCGACGTGTTGCGCAACGCGTGGCACGTGCCGTTCTATTTCGGCGGCACCTCGCTGCTGATCGTGGTGGTCGTGGTGATGGACTTCACGGCCCAGATCCAGGCGCACCTGGTGTCGCACCAGTACGAAAGTCTGCTCAAGAAGGCGAATTTGCGCGGCCGTTGAGTGGCGATGATCTGATCACGTGGCCTGGACCCAGGGACTTTTCGCGAGTGCCTTATCCAGCTACAATGTCAAGTTCCCTGCGCATCCAGTAACAGAGTTTGGAGAGTATCCAGCATGGCACGCATTGCGGGTGTCAACCTTCCGGTCCAGAAGCACGTCGTGATCGGCCTGCAGAGCATTTTCGGCGTCGGGCGGTCACGGGCGAAGACGGTGTGCGTCGGCGCCGGCGTGAATCCGACCACGAAAATCAAGGACTTGAGTGAGGCCGAGGTCGACAGGTTGCGCCAGGAAATCGCCAAGTTCACGGTCGAAGGCGATCTGCGCCGCGAAGTGGGCATCTCGATCAAGCGCCTCATCGACCTGGGTACCTACCGCGGTCTGCGCCATCGCCGCGGCCTGCCGCTGCGCGGTCAGCGCACGCGCACCAACGCCCGTACCCGCAAGGGTCCGCGCCGCGCGATCAAGAAGTAAGCAACAAGCACACGACATTTCAGGACATTCGGGCCAATGAACAAACCCGCAGCAGCCAAACCCAAGAAGAAGATCAAGCGCGTGGTGACCGATGCGGTTGCCCACGTGCAGGCTTCGTTCAACAACACGATCGTCACGATCACCGACCGGCAGGGCAATGCGTTGTCATGGGCCACTGCGGGTGGTGCGGGTTTCCGTGGCTCGCGCAAGTCCACCCCGTTCGCCGCGCAGGTCGCGGCCGACAAGGCTGCGCGGGTCGCCGCCGACTACGGCGTGAAGACCGTGGAGGTGCGCATCAAGGGTCCGGGTCCGGGTCGCGAATCGGCCGTGCGTTCGCTCAACAACGCCGGTTTCAAGGTTACCAACATCATCGACGTCACGCCGATTCCGCACAACGGCTGCCGTCCGCCCAAGAAGCGCAGGGTTTGACACATGGCTCGTTATCTCGGTCCCACATGCAAGCTGGCGCGTCGTGAAGGCGCCGACCTCAGCCTCAAGAGCCCGGCGCGTGCGCTCGATTCCAAGTGCAAGCTCGAGCAGAAGCCCGGGCAGCATGGCGCTGCCGGCGCCAAGCGCGGGCGCCTGTCCGATTACGGCGTGCAGTTGCGCGAGAAGCAGAAGGTCAAGCGCATCTATGGCCTGCTCGAGCGCCAGTTCCGCTCGTACTACCAGAAGGCGTCGAGCCAGAAGGGCAATGCCGGCGAGAACCTGCTGCGTCTGCTCGAAGGCCGGCTCGACAACGTGGTCTACCGCATGGGCTTTGCGGTAACCCGCGCTGCGGCCCGCCAGCTGGTGGCGCATGCCGGCGTGCGCGTCAATGGCAAGAAGGTCAACCTGCCGTCCTACCAGGTGCGTCCGGGTGACGAGATCGCGCTGTCCGAGCGCGCCAAGAGCCAACTGCGCGTGCAGGAGGCCCTGACCGTGTCGCAGGAGATGGACCTGGCACCGGCGTGGGTCGAAGTCGACGCGAAGAAGGCGAGCGGCTTGTTCAAGGCCCTGCCGGAACGCTCGGACCTGCCGTCCGACATCAACGAAAGCCTCATCATCGAGCTTTACTCGAAGTAGGAACGGCCCTGCGACGGGGCTGCTCCGGCAATACCAATTCACTGTGCGGAGTCCGTGAGGATTCCTGGAGTCTGCAATGGCGGGAACGTCCACCAACGTGCTGCGTCCGCGCGGCATTCGAGTCGAACGCGCCGGCAACGGCGTCGCCAAGGTGTTTGCCGAGCCGCTTGAGCGCGGTTTCGGCCACACGCTCGGCAACGCGCTGCGTCGCGTGCTGCTGTCGTCCATCCCGGGTTGTGCGATCACCGAGGTCGAGATCGATGGCGTGCTGCACGAGTACACCACGCTCGAGGGCCTGCAGGAAGACGTCATCGAGGTGCTGCTCAACCTCAAGGACGTCGCGATCCGCATGCACGGGGTCGACGAAACCATGCTCACGCTCAGCAAGAAGGGCAAGGGCGTGGTCACCGCGGCCGACATCACGGTCGACCACTCGGTCGAGATCGTCAATCCCGACCACGTGATCTGCCACCTCACCAAGGACATCGCGCTCAACATGCGCCTCAAGGTCGTGCGTGGCGTCGGCTACCAGCCGGCCACGGCGCGGCGCCATCCGGACGAGGAGGCGAGCCCGATCGGTCGCCTGCAGTTGGATGCCTCGTTCTCGCCGGTGCGGCGCGTGGCCTACAACGTCGAGAACGCGCGTCTGGAGCAGCGCACCAACCTCGACAAGCTCGTGCTCGACATCGAGACCAATGGCGCGATCGAGCCCGAGGATGCGGTGCACAAGGCCGCCGAAATCCTCCAGGACCAGATCAGCGTGTTCGGCGAGTTCGCCCGCCGCGAGAGCGTGGACACCAAGGCCGACAAGGGCGGCGTCGACCCGGTGCTGCTGCGCCCGATCGATGATCTGGAACTCACCGTGCGTTCGGCCAACTGCCTCAAGGCCGAGAGCATCTACTACATCGGCGATCTCGTGCAGAAGACCGAGGTCGAACTGCTCAAGACGCCGAACCTGGGCAAGAAGTCGCTCACCGAGATCAAGGACGTGCTGTACCAGCGCGGCCTGCAGCTTGGCATGAAGCTCGACAACTGGCCGCCGCCGGGCATCAGCCACGGCATGCAGCTGGGCTGAGCAGGCGTCACAGCGCCGCTGGTGGCGGGCAAGGCCCGCACCGCCAGCGGCCAACAAGAAGCGGGTAACCGCGGGGTGTCGGACCTGGGTGCCGCCACCTCATAACAATCAAGATCGAGGATTCCACCATGCGTCACCAGAAATCGGGTCGCAAGTTCAGCCGCACCAGCAGCCATCGCGAGGCGATGTTCAAGAACATGGCGTCGTCGCTGTTCAAGCATGAGCTGATCCGCACCACGCTGCCCAAGGCCAAGGAACTGCGTCGCGTGGCCGAGCCGTTGATCACGCTGGCCAAGGTCGACGGCGTGGCCAATCGCCGCCTCGCCTTCGCACGCCTGCGCGACAAGCAGGCGGTGGGCAAGCTGTTCGTCGAACTCGGGCCGCGCTATCGCGAACGCAAGGGCGGTTACCTGCGCATCCTCAAGTGCGGTGTGCGCGCCGGTGACAACGCGCCGATGGCCTACGTCGAACTGGTCGACCGTCCGCGCAACGACGCGGCGCCGGCGGCGGATTGAACCTGCGCCTGCCAATCGCTGAAAAGCCCCGGCGTGTCCGGGGTTTTTCGTTTCTGGAGAACGTGCGGCGCACGCCGCGCGAGAACTGGCTGCTCGGCGTCGCCGCCGGACTGCTGTACCTCGCCGCGATCCTTGCGGTGCGGTGGCTCGCTCCGCTGACCGACGAGGTCACCCACTACTCGCAGATCTGGCTGTTCGTGCAAGGCCAGTGGCGCGTGCTGCCCGAACTCACCACGCTCCCGGGTTACCACCTGGTGGTGGCGGCGATCCTCGATGCCTGCGGCGCCGTGTCGCTGCAGGATGCGCGCTTGGCGAGCGCCGCCTTCGGCTTGTGCGCGGCGGCCGGCTTCCATGCCTTGCGTGCACGCCTGTGGCCGGGCACGCAGGCGCTGGCGACCGCCCAACTGCTGGCGCTGCCGATCCTCGCGCCACTGCTGTTCATTGCCTACACCGACGTGCTCGCGTTGGCGCTGCTGCTGTGGGCGACCTGGGCGAGCGTGGCGCGCCGGCATTGGCTGGCTGCCGCTTTGCTGCTGGGCATGGTCATGGTGCGCCAGCATTGGGTGCTGTGGAGCGGCCTGCTGGCGCTGCTCGCGCTGCGCGACCAGGACCTGCGCAGCGCCTTGCGCGACTGGCGTACGAGCCTGGCGGAGGTGGCGCCCTACCTGCTGCCGGTGCTCGCCTTCGTCGCGTTCTGGATCGGCAACGGCTCGATTTCGCTGTCGCCGAGCCAGTCGGCGCTGCATCCGGACCTGAGCCTGCACACCGGCAATGTGTTGCTGGCGCTCGTGGTGGTGGCGCTGCTGTTGCCGCTGCAAGTGGCGCAGCAGCTGGCGGCGGCGTGGCCGCTGGCGCGGGCGCGCCCGCTGCTGCTGGCCTGGCCGCTGTTCGTGTTCGTGGCGTTCTGGTTCGGCTTCGGCGCCGACAATCCCTACAACAGCGCGCTGCCCGGCTACTACCTGCACAATCGCCTGTCCCAGGCGATCAACGGCATGCCGTGGATGCGGGCCGCGGCCGCGCTGCTGGCCGCGCTGGCGGCCGTGGCCCTGGCCACGATCCGGCTGCGACCACGCCTCGGGCACTGGTTGCTGCCGTTCGCCGCGGCATTCCTCGCCGCTTCGTGGCTGGTCGAGCTGCGCTACGTGATGGTGCCGCTGGTGCTGTGGCTGGCCTTGCGCGAGCATGCGCCGCGACGGCTGGAATGGGCCACGCTGGCGCTGTGGCTGCTGCTGGCGACGTGGATCCTGCGCGGCGTACTGGCGCAGCGGCTTTTCCTGTAGCGACTTGCCACCTAGACTTGACCGTCTGCCGGTCCGTGGAGTCGACATGAAGCTCAACCCGTTGCGTTGGCCCTTCCGCGCGCAGTACCTGCTCGGCGCCGTGGTGAGTCTGGCGCTGGTCGCGTACGCCTATTTCTGGGTGGAGTTGCACCAAGGCATCACGCCGTGTCCCAAGTGCATGTTCCAGCGTGGCGCCTTCGTCGGCATGGGACTGTTCTTCCTGCTCGGCGCGCTGCACGGACCCGGCGCTTTCGGGCGCCGCGTCTACGCGCTGCTCGTGGTCGTGTTTGCGCTGATCGGCGCGGTTATCGCGGTCGATCATTTGCATATGCAGTTCTCTCCGCCCGATCCGTTCGCATCCTGCGGCATGGATTTCTACACTCTGTTCGACAACCGCTTCCCGTTGTCGCAGGCGATCCGCAAGGCGTTCATGGCCTCGGGCGATTGTTCGGACTCGCACTGGCGCCTGCTGGGCATCACCATGCCGGGCTGGACGCTGATCTGGTACCTGATTCTGGGCGGCGGCGCGCTGTGGGCTGGATTCCGCAGGCGCAGCACGAGGATCTTCGGCCAGTAGGCGCATGCGGGCGGCTGTGGCATCATGAACTTTTCCGCAGTGCAGCAATCATGAACCAGCTGGCGCAGACTCCGGTGCACACCCATCTCGATCCATCGGCCTCCGACTGGTCGCCCGCATCGTGGCAGGCGCGACCCAGCCTGCAGCAGCCGGTCTACGACGATGCGCTGGAACTCGCCCAGGCCCTGCACAAGCTCGGCCAACTGCCGCCGCTGGTGACCTCGTGGGAAATCCTCGCGCTCAAGCGCCTGCTCGGTGAGGCCGCCGAGGGGCGGCGCTTCCTGTTGCAGGGTGGCGACTGCGCCGAGAGCTTCGATGATTGCACCTCGCCCCTCATCTCCAACCGCCTCAAGGTCATGTTGCAGATGAGCCTCGTGCTCGTGCACGGGCTGCAACTGCCGGTGGTGCGCGTGGGACGCTTCGCGGGGCAATACGCCAAGCCGCGCTCGGCCGACACCGAGACGCGCGGGGATGAAACCCTGCCGTGCTACCGCGGCGACCTGGTCAACGATTGTGCCTTCACCGCCTCGGCGCGCCGCGCCGATCCGCAGCGGCTCGTGCGTGGCCATGCACATTCGGCGATGACGATGAACTTCGTGCGCGGCCTCATCGATGGTGGCTTCGCCGACCTGCACCATCCCGAGTACTGGGACCTGGCCTGGGTCGCCCACTCGCCGTTGCAGAGCGAGTATCGCGCGATGGTCGAGTCGATCGGCCAGTCGCTGCGCTTCATGGAGACCCTGGCCGGCAAGAGCATCGACAGCTACCAGCGCATCGATTTCTACACCTCGCACGAGGCCTTGCTGCTGCATTACGAGCAGGCGCTCACGCGCCAGGTGCCGCGCCAGCCGGGCTGGTTCAACCTGTCGACGCATTTTCCGTGGATCGGCATGCGCACCGCGGCGCTCGACGGCGCCCACGTGGAGTATTTCCGCGGCATCCGCAATCCGATCGCGATCAAGGTCGGGCCGTCGGTCACCGCGGACCAGTTGCTGCGCCTGTGCGATGTGCTCGATCCCGCGCGCGAGCCGGGCCGCCTCACGCTCATCCATCGCATGGGCATCGCCAAGGTCGATGTGGTGCTGCCGGGCTTGCTCGCTGCGGTGAAGGCCGAGGGGCGTGCGCCGCTGTGGGTGTGCGATCCGATGCACGGCAACACCGAGGCGGTCGCCAACGGCTACAAGACCCGACGCTTCAAGAACATCCGCGCCGAACTGGAGACCGCGTTCGACGTGCACGCCGCGGCGGGCACCCATCTTGGCGGTGTGCACCTGGAGCTCACCGGCGAGAACGTCACCGAATGTCTGGGCGGTGCGCGCGGCCTGACCGAGCAGGACTTGGGCGTGGCCTACAAGTCGCAGGTCGACCCACGCCTCAACTACGAGCAGTCGCTGGAACTGGCGATGCTGATCGTGCGCAAGCGCGGCCACGCCGCGGGGCACCCCGGTGCGGATGGGGCAGTCGTTTCCGGCCCATAGACGCCGCGCGAAAGTCCGCGCTGTCGATGACCCGCTTCAGCGCGGGCCCGTGACCAAGGCCTCGAACGCATCGGCGGGCACCGCCGCCGAGTACAGGAAGCCCTGGAACTCGTCGCAGTCGGTGTGGCGCAGCCAATCCAGTTGCTCCTGCGTCTCCACGCCTTCTGCCACCACGCGCAGCCCGAGCGTGTGGCCGAGCGCGATGATGACTTCCGCGAGCGGGCGGGAAGGCTGCGTCGCGCTGATGAACGAGCGGTCGATCTTTAGGCTGTTCAGCGGCAGGCGCTGCAGGCAGGCGAGGTTGGAATAACCGGTACCGAAGTCGTCGACGATGACGCCGCAACCCAGTTCGCGCAGGCCGTGCAACAGCGCCTGCGTGGTCTCGTCGTTGCCCAGCAACACCGATTCGGTGATTTCCAGCTCCAGCCCGCGCGCATCGCAGCCGCTGGCGTCGATGATCCGGCGCAGGCTGGCCAGCAGCGAGACGCTGCCGAACTGGCGCGGTGACAGGTTGACTGCGATCGAATGCAGCACGCCCGTGCGTTGCCAGCGCTCGAGCTGGATCGTGGCCTGCTCCAGCACCTGTTCACCGAGCGCGACGATGAGGCCGGTTTCCTCGCACAGCGGAATGAACTCCCCGGGCGGGACCAGGCCGCGCTGCGGATGGTCCCAGCGCACCAGAGCCTCGGCGCCGACGATGCGGCCGCTGCCGATGTGGCAGCGCGGTTGGTAATGCAACACGAACTCGCGCCGTGCCAGCGCGCGCCGCAGCTCGATTTCCAAGCCCAAGCGGCTCTGGGCCTTGGCCAGCATCGCTTCGGAAAAGAACTCGAGCCGGTTGCGCCCGGCATCCTTGGCCCCGTACATCGCCAGGTCGGCCTGGCGCATGAGCGTGCCCAGGTCGTTGCCGTCCTTGGGGAAACGGGCCACGCCCATCGATGCGGTGACCGACAGTTCGTGATGGCCGAGCCGGACCGGTTGCGACAACGTTGCCAGCAGTCGCTGGCCAAGTTCGCGCACGGCCGCGTCGGCGCCGTCGGCGGTGGTGAAGATCAGGAACTCGTCGCCACCCAGGCGCGCGACCAGGTCGTTGCCATGCATGGCCTGCTCCAGCCGCGCCGCCATCGTGCGCAGCAACTGGTCGCCCGTGGCGTGGCCGAGCGAATCATTGATCTGCTTGAAGTTGTCGAGATCGATGAACATGAGCACCGCCGGTTGTCCGACCGGCAGCAACTGGTCGAGGCGCTGCTGGAACGCGTCATTGACGAAGTGGCGGTTGGGCAGACCGGTGAGCGAGTCGTGCATCGCGAGGAACTGCGCGCGCGCCTCGACCTGCTTGAGGTCGCTGATGTCGACTTCGCTGCACAGCCACGCCTGCTGGCCGGTCACCGCGTCCTGGCAACGCCGCGCCGACACGCGGTGCCAACGCATGCCATCGGCGGTGTTCACGCGTGACACCTGCAACACCGAACCTTGCTGGCGCAGGTCGGCGAGCATCTGGTCGGTCTCGGCCGGATCGACGAAATGCTGCCACAGGCCGTTGAGGGGATTGGCCACGCTGCTGCGCGCGGCGGGATTGCGGTACAGCGCGCGCCCCGATTCGTCGAACAGCGTGATCATGACCGGCGTGTGCAACAGCGCCTCGGCACTGCGCAGCGTCTCCGGATCGGCGTGTTGCTCACCGATCGCCTCGCACAGCATCGCGATGCGCCCATCGGCCAGGCGCACGCCGCTGAACATCACGCGCACCGTGCGCGGCACGCCCTTCGGGTACAGGGTCCACAGTTCACTGAAACGCGCATCGTGGCGCTCGAAGTCGAGCTGGTACTGGCGCAGGCGGCGTGCCACCGATTCGGACATGTCACTGCCCATGTCCCGCGCCAGAAGCTCGTCGAGGTGCGGGGAACGCCAGACCTCCAGCGCCGCGTCATTGGCCCAGTGCACGCGCGAGTGGTCGATGTCAAAAACCCAGATCGGCGTCTGCAGGCGGGACAGCTGCTGGACCATGGCCGCATCCAGCCGTAGCAGCGCGACCGGCTGCTGCGGATCCGTCACGGGCATGGGCGCGGGGCAGGGCGCGGTGGGCCTTGCCGATCGCTCGTCCGCCTTTGGCCCGTCGTGACGCTTCATCAGGGACCGCCCGTCAGTGCCCGCCTGTCAGCGTGCGTGGCTGCGGGATCGCAGCCGCGCGACTTGCGTGTCCGTTTATCACATTTTTCAGCCACCCGCACGGACGCGGGGGGGCAGTTCTGCGCGGCATGCTTGCCGCCGCGGCTCACGCTGCCTGGCGCGAGGCGCGCTTGCGGTCGTTCTCGGTCAGGTGGCGCTTGCGCAGGCGGATCGCCTTGGGCGTGACCTCGACCAGTTCGTCGTCCTCGATGAACTCCAGCGCCTGCTCCAGCGACATGCGGATGGGCGGCGTGAGCTGCACGTTGTCATCCTTGCCGGCGGCGCGGATGTTGGTGAGCTGCTTGGCGCGCAGCGCATTGACCGTGAGATCGTTGTCCTTGGCGTGGATGCCGACCAGCTGGCCCTCGTAGATGTCGTCGCCTTCGCCCACGAGCAGGCGGCCGCGCTCCTGCAGGCCGACCAGTGCGTAGGCCGGGGCCTGGCCTTGCCCGTTGGAGATCATCACCCCGTTCGGGCGCTTGGCGATCGCGCCTTCGGCCTTGGGCCCATAGTGGTCGAACACGTGGAACAGCAGACCGGTGCCCGCGGTGAGGGTGCGGAACTCGGTCTGGAAGCCGATCAGCCCGCGCGCGGGGATCATGTAGTCGAGCCGCACGCGGCCCTTGCCGTCGGGCTCCATGCCGGTGAGCTGGCCGCGGCGCATGCCCAGGCGCTCCATCACACCGCCCTGGTAGGATTCTTCCATGTCCACCACGAGTTGCTCGATCGGCTCGCTGGCGACACCGTCGATGGTCTTGATGATGACCTCGGGGCGCGACACGGCCAGTTCGTAGCCTTCCCGGCGCATGGTCTCGATGAGCACCGACAGGTGCAGCTCGCCGCGCCCGGAGACCTTGAACTTGTCGGGGTCGTCGGTGTCCTCGACGCGCAGCGCGACGTTGTGCAGGGTTTCACGCATGAGCCGGTCGCGCAGCTGGCGGCTGGTCAGGAACTTGCCGCCGCTGTGGTCCTTGGTGCCCGCGAACGGCGAATTGTTGACCTGGAAGGTCATGCTGATGGTCGGCTCGTCGACGGTCAGCACCGGCAGCTGTTCGGGGGCCTCGGGCGCGCATACGGTGTCGGAAATGCCCAGACCCTCGATGCCGTTGATCGCGATGATGTCGCCGGCCTCGGCCTCGGCCACTTCCTTGCGCTCCAGCCCCATGAAGCCGAGCACCTGCAGCACGCGCGCGTTGCGCCGGGCGCCGCTGCGGTCGATCACCGTGACCGGCATGTTGGTGCGCACCTTGCCGCGCTGGATGCGGCCAATGCCGATCAGGCCGACGTAGCTGGAGTAGTCGAGCTGGCTGATGCGCATCTGGAACGGCCCGTCGACGTCGACCGGCGGCTTGGGCACGTGTTGCATGATCGCCTCGTACAGCGGCGTCATGTCGCCCGAGCGCACGTTCTCGTCGAGGCCGGCGTAGCCGTTGAGCCCCGAGGCGTAGATCACCGGAAAGTCGAGCTGCTCGTTGGTGGCGCCGAGGCGGTCGAACAGGTCGAAGGTCTGGTCGAGCACCCAACTCGGGCGCGCGCCCGGGCGGTCGACCTTGTTGATCACCACGATCGGGCGGAAGCCCATCTGGAACGCCTTCTGGGTCACGAAGCGCGTCTGCGGCATCGGTCCGTCCATCGCATCGACCAGCAGCAGCACCGAATCGACCATCGACAGTACGCGCTCGACCTCGCCGCCGAAGTCGGCGTGGCCGGGTGTGTCGACGATGTTGATGCGGTTGCCGCGCCAGCTGATCGCGGTGTTCTTGGACAGGATCGTGATGCCACGCTCCTTTTCCTGGTCGTTGCTGTCCATCACGCGCTCGGCCAGCACGGTGCGTTCGTTGAGCGTGCCCGACTGCTTGAGCAACTGGTCGACGAGTGTGGTCTTGCCATGGTCGACGTGGGCGACGATGGCGATGTTGCGCAGGTTTTCGATGGACATGCGAATGGGCGGCGCCCGTGAAGGCCCGCCTGGATGGAAAGGGAAGCCGGCGATTATACGGCCTGCGCTGCCGCGCCGCAGCACGCCACGCCAACCCCCGCACACGTGCGGTTCAGTGGCGCGGGGCGCGGGTTGCGCTGGCGAGCCGTGGCCGGCACCCGGGTCGCACAGGTGGCTCGGGTATCATGCGTGTTCTTTACCTGCGGGAATCCCCACCATGAGCAACGACCTGATCGCCAACATCCAGACCTCGAAGGGCCTGATCCGCGTGCGCCTGCATGCGCAGCAGACGCCGGTCACGGTCGCCAGCTTCGTCAATCTCGCGCGCCGCGGCTACTACGACGGGCTCAATTTCCATCGCGTGATCCCCGACTTCATGATCCAGGGGGGCTGCCCGCACGGCAGCGGCACCGGCGGGCCCGGCTACAAGTTCGAAGACGAGACCCGGCCCGACCTCAAGCACGATCGTGGCGGTGTGCTGTCGATGGCCAACGCGGGGCCGCGCACCAACGGCAGCCAGTTCTTCATCACCCACGTGGCCACGCCGTGGCTCGACGGCAAGCACACCGTGTTTGGCGCGGTGGTCGACGCGAGCGACAAGGCCGTGGTGGACCAGATCCGTGGCGGCGACACCATCGAGTCGATCCGCATCGACGGCGATGCCGATGCGCTGCTGGCGGCGCAGCAGCCGCGTGTGGAGCAATGGAATGCCGCGCTCGACGCGGCCGGTTTCAAGGCCCGCTGAGGCGGCCGATGCGGCGCTGCGCAGACGCGCAGCGCCGCCATCGATCACGCGCGTCGCTGCACCATGCGGTACACCGCCAGCAGGATCAGCGCACCGATCACGCCGCCGATGAAGCCCGATGGCTGGATCTGGCCGCCCACCGGGTTGCCACCGAACACCAGGCCGCTGAGAAAGCCGCCCACGAACATGCCGGCGACGCCGAGCAGTGCGGTGATGATGAAGCCGCCCGGGTCCTTGCCCGGCATGAGGAACTTGGCGACAAGGCCGACCACGAGGCCGACCAGGAACATCCATAACCAGGACATGCAACCTCCACAGGCGTGGGTGAAGTCGCGACTGTAGCGCCGCCGATGATGCGCCGGTTGTGACGATTGGTCACGTGTGGCGCAGGCCGCGCAGGAAGATCCACGCGGCCTCCTGCACCAGCGCGTCGGCATCGAGTGGCGCATCCAGGTGGGCGTCGAGCCGCTGGTCGAGGACCAGGCGTGCGACACCGTGCGCGAAGGCCCACGCCGCAAGGGTCTGGTGCGTGGCCGGCGCCGGCACGCCGAGCGCCTCCACCGTGGCGCGCAAGTTGGCGAGCACGAGGCGCGAGGCATCGAGCAGGGCCGGGTGCTGGGTCTTGTCCAGCGTATTGCCGAACATGAGCCGCCACAGCTGCGGCTGTTCGCGTGCGAAGTCCACATAGCTGCGTGCCATCTCCACCAGACGCCGCTCCGGAGTGGTTGCGGCCGGCAACCCCGCAAAACGCGCCGCCAGCTGTTCGAAGCCGATCGCCGCCAGATCGGCCAGCAGGGCCTCGCGGTTGGCATAGTGGCGGTAGGGCGCGGCATGCGAGACACTCGCGCGGCGCGCGATCTCGCGCATGCCCACCGCATCGCTGCCGCCGCCGGCCAGCAGTTCGGCCGCGGCGGCGAGCAGCGCCTGGCGCAGTTCGCCGTGGTGGTAGCTGCCGGCATTGCGGTGGCGCGGGCGCGAGCGGAAGTCCATGGGCATAGCCTAGCCGGATGATGTTGACAGCGTCAACATTGCGCGGTAGGGTGACGCGCGTCTACCGGGAGTATCGCCGTGGCCGCAGCCGTTCCACTCCAGGACGCATCGATCACGCTCGCAGCGCCGGACCTGCCGGCACTGCTGCGTGCCCAGCAGCAGGCCTTCGCGCAGGACATGTGTCCGTCGCGGGAACTGCGGCTCGACCGCCTGGCGCGGCTGGAGCGCCTGCTCGATGCCGATGCCGAACGCGAGTTCGCGGCCTGCATCGCGCAGGATTTCGGCTGCCGCTCACGGGTCGAGACGGTGCTGGCGGAGGCGATCTTCACGCGCAGCGCACTGCGGCACGCGCGTTCGCACCTGCGGCGCTGGATGAAGCCACGGCGCGTGCCAACCTCGCCGATCTACTGGCCCGGCCGCTCGCGCCTGTACCGCCAGCCGCTGGGCGTGATTGGCATCATCAGCCCGTGGAACTACCCGTTGCAGCTGGCACTGGCGCCACTGGTGGGCGTGCTCGCCGCGGGCAACCGCGCGCTGCTCAAGCCGTCCGAGCTCACGCCACGTTTCTCGCAGGCGCTGGCACAGCGCATCGCGGCGCAGTTTGGTGCCGACGAAATCGCGGTGGTGATCGGGGATGCCGAAGTCGGCAAGGCGTTTGCGGCCTTGCCATTCGACCATCTCGTATTCACCGGTTCGACTGCGGTGGGGCGCAGCGTCGCGCAGGCGGCCGCGAACAACCTCACCCCGGTCACGCTCGAACTGGGCGGCAAGTCGCCCGCGCTCATCGACGCCTCCGCCGACCTTGCCAGGGTCGCGCCGCGCATCGCCTTCGGCAAGCTGCTCAATGCGGGCCAGACCTGCATCGCGCCCGACTACGTGCTGGTGCCGCGCGCGCTGCGCGCGGACCTGGTCGACCACCTGCGCAGGGCGGTGGCACGCCTGTATCCGACCATCCACGACAATCCCGACTACACCAGCATCATCAGCGAGCGGCACTGGCAGCGCCTGCGGGATCTGCTCGCCGATGCGCGCGCGCGTGGCGCGCAGGTGATCGAGCTGGCGCCAGCGGGCGAGGCGGCGGGCACGCGCAAGCTCGCGCCGACGCTGTTGCTCGATGTCGACGACTCGATGCGGGTGATGCAGGAGGAGATCTTCGGCCCGCTGCTGCCGATCGTCGCGGTCGACAGCGAGCGCGATGCACTGGACTACGTCAACGCGCGCGAGCGGCCGCTGGCGCTGTATTGGTTCGGCAGCGATCGCGCGGCGCGCGAGCGCGTGCTCACCGGCACCATCGCCGGCGGCGTGACCATCAACGACACCTTGCTGCACATCGCCCAGGAGAGCCTGCCCTTCGGGGGCGTGGGGCCGTCGGGACAGGGGCACTACCATGGTGAGTTCGGCTTTCGCCAGTTCTCCAAGGAAAAGCCCGTGTTCATCCAGTCGCGCTGGTCGGGCGTGAGTCTGCTGTACCCGCCGTATCGGCCCTTCACCGAGAAGATGCTCAAGCTGCTGGCGCGGATTTCATAAGGCGCGGCCGCAGTCGCGCGTGGCGTGCGTGCTAGAATTGGCGGCTGCACAGCGCAGTATTTCCGTCATCGAGCAGGTTCGTCATGCCCAAGCTTGCCGCGCGCATGGGGCGCGCCAAACCCAGTGCGATCATGGCAGTGGCCGAGAAGGCCAAGGCGCTCAAGGCCGCCGGTCGCGACATCATCAGTTTCTCGATCGGGGTGCCCAACTTCCTGCCGGGTGAGCACGTCTACGCGGCGGCGCGCGAGGCGCTGGCCAAGGACAGCGGCCAGTACGGCTCCAACCGTGGTGCCGACGTGCTGCTGGATGCGTTCATCAAGCACCTGCACGGCAGTGGCCTGGACGGTTACACGCGCAAGCACGTGGCGGTGGGCATCGGTGCCAAGCATGTGCTGTACAACCTGGCCGAGGCCCTGCTCGATCCGGGCGACACGATCGCGTTCGCGGTGCCGTACTGGACCACCTATGTCGACCTGGCCGAGATCGTCGACGCGAAGATGCGCCTGATGCCGTGCCCGGCCAGCCAGGACTACAAGCTCACGCCGGCCCAGCTCGATGCCGCGCTCGCGGGCGTGAAGGTGTTCCTGTTCAACAATCCGTGCAACCCGACCGGCATGGTGTACACGCGCGAGGAGATCGCCGCGCTCGCCGAGGTGCTGGTCAGGCACCCGGACGTATGGATCATCTGCGACGACATCTACAACCGCATGGTGTTCGACGGCGTCGGTTACCACAATTTCGTCAACGCGCGACCCGAGCTGCGCGAGCGCACGATCCAGGTCGACTCGCTGTCCAAGACCTACGGCATGCCGGGCTGGCGCGCCGGGTTCATCGCGGCGCCCGAGTCGGTGGCGCAGGCCTTCACCACGCTCAACTCCAACCACATCACCAACCTGCCCGAGATCGTCACCGCGGCCGCGGTGGCGGCGCTGGACGGCCCGCAGGACGTGCCAACCCACAAGTGCGCCGACTTCCAGGCCCGCCGTGACCAGGTGGTGGCGGCGCTGCGTGCGATCCCGGGCGTGCATTGCCCGATGCCGCAGGGCGCGTTCTACGTGTTCCCCGACGTATCATGCGCATTCGGCAAGAGCCATGGCGGCAAGCGCATCGACAGCGACGTCGACTTCTGCAACCTGCTGCTCGACGCCAAGGGCGTGGCCTGCGTGCCGGGTTCCGCGTTCGGTGACCCCAACGCCCTGCGCATTTCCTACACCTGCCCGGCCGCGCAGTTGCAGCCCGGCATGCAGCGCATTGGCGAGTTCTTCGCCGAGCTGACCCACTGAGCGGTGTCGCGCAGGCGTCGCGATCGCGGTGATCGCGCGCCTGCGGGTCGGCGCCGTCCACCGTTCCATCCATTTGCTGTCGAGGGTTTCCGATGAAAGCTCCAGTCCGTGTCGCAGTCACCGGCGCCGCCGGCCATATTGGCTACGCCCTGCTGTTCCGTATCGCTGCCGGCGACATGCTCGGTCCCGACCAGCCCGTGATCCTGCACCTGCTGGAGATCACCCCGGCCCTGCCTGCGCTGCAGGGCGTGGTGATGGAGCTCAACGACTGCGCGTTCCCGACCCTGGCTGGCGTGGTGGCGACCGATGACGCCAACGTCGCATTCAAGGATGTCGACTATGCGCTGCTGGTCGGCGCGCGCCCGCGCGGACCGGGCATGGAGCGCAAGGATCTGCTCGAGGCCAACGGCGCGATCTTTGGCCCGCAGGGCCAGGCGCTCAATGCCCACGCCAGCCGCGGCGTGCGTGTGCTCGTGGTCGGCAACCCCGCCAATACCAACGCGCTGATCGCGCAGCGCAACGCACCTGACCTGGATCCACGCCAGTTCACCGCGATGGTGCGCCTGGACCACAATCGTGCGCTGAGCCAGCTTGCCGAGAAGACCGGCACCCACACCACCCAGGTCAAGCGCGTGACGATCTGGGGCAACCACAGCTCGACCCAGTACCCGGACATCCATCACGCGACCATCGACGGCAAGCCAGCGCTCGAGTGCGTGGACGCGGACTGGTATCGCGACAGCTTCATCCCGACCGTGCAGCAGCGCGGCGCCGCGATCATCAAGGCGCGTGGCGCCTCCAGCGCAGCCTCGGCCGCAGCCGCCGCGATCGACCACATGCGCACCTGGGCCCTGGGCACGGCGCCCGGTGACTGGGTGTCGATGGCGGTGCCATCCGACGGCAGCTACGGCATCGCCCCCGGGGTGATCTACGGCTATCCGGTGAGCGTGCGCGATGGCGTGTACTCGATCGTGCAGGGGCTTGAAATCAATGCGTTTTCGCGTGAGCGCATGGATGCGACCGACAAGGAACTGCGGGAAGAGCGCGCGGGCGTGGAAGCCCTGTTGGGCAATCACTGAGGCAGCACCGCCGCGGACGCGCCGGCCAGACGCCGGTGCGGACGGGGCAAGGCCGGGCCGGGTGGCCCGCGGGACGCGCAAGCCGCGGCCAAATGGCGTAGGCTGCACGCTTGGTGCTGATGTCACCAGTCGGTACAGGGGCCGCCTTGGCAACGTCAGGTGCAAATCGCGAAGCGGATGACAAGCTTGCCGTGGTCAGAAGCGGCGAGGGCGTGGCACTGCGACCGCGCATGCGCGCCGACGCCATCGCGTGGATGCTGCGCCTGGTCGAGTCGACCACGCCGCACGCGCTCGCGCACCAGGTCGAGGCATTCGCGCGCACGCTCACCGATGCACAGCATGCGACGCTGCTGTGGCTCGACAGCGATCGTCTGCTGTGCGGCAACGACCTCGAGGCGCTGGACATCGCCGAGCTGGGTGCGGCGACCGAGTTCCTGATCGGCACCAGCCTGGTGCAGGCGCGCGGGGGCGCGTTGTTCATGCGGGTGTCGTCCAACGCGCTGTTGCTGCTGCGCGGAGGCGGTGAGCAGCCGCCGCATGGTGCCGAGGATCTGGCCGATTTCCTGCCGCTCATCGGCGCGCACCTCAAGCAGGCGCTCAAGTTCGCCTCGCTGCAGCGTGCGCATCGCCAGTTGCTGCGCTCGGAAGTGTTGCAGCGTGCGTTGTTCGCGATCTCCGACCTGGCCGGCTCGACGCTCGACATGAGCGAGATGCTCGAGCGCATTCACGGCATCGTCGGCACGCTGATGTATGCGGCCAACTTCTTCATCGTGCGCCACGACCCCGAACGGCAGACGTTGCGCTTCCTGTATTTCTCCGACGTGGTCGACGCCGACAACCCGATCGGCGAGGACATGCCACTGGCCGCCAGCGAAGGTACCTTGACCTGGCACCTGCTGGTCACCGGCAAGCCGATCATGGGCAGCATGGAGCAGATCCAGGCTCTGCTGCCCGGCACCTTCCGCCGCAAGGGCCCGATCAGCCGCGACTGGCTCGGCGTGCCGATGCTCAGCGAAGGCCAGGTGCTCGGCGCGCTGGTGGTGCAAAGCTACGAGGAGGGCATCCGCTACACCGACGAGGACCGTGCGCTGCTCGAATTCGTCGGCAGCCACATCCTCACCGCGCTCGAACGCAAGGAGCGCAAGGACGAACTTGAGGCGCAGGTACGCCAGCGCACGCTCGAACTGGCCGAGGCCAACCGCGGCCTGCAGCAGGAAATCGTCGAGCGCGAGCGCGCCGAGCGCCTGCAGGCGAGCCTGTTCCACATCGCGCAGCTGGCCACGATCGACATCGACGAGGAATCCTTCTACAAGCGCATGCACCTGGCGGTGGGCGAACTCATCAACGCCGACAACTTCTTCATCGGCCTGCTGTCCGAGGACGGCGCCGCGCTGGATTTTCCTTACTACGTCGATGCGGGCGAACGCCGTCACGTGTCGCGCGAGGTCGGGCGCGGCCTGAGCGAATACGTGATGCGCACCGGGCGCGCGCTGCTCGGCAGTCGCGCCGAACTCGATGAGCTGGGCATGCGTGGCGAAATCGATGTCGGCCGCTTTGGCCGTCCGTCGATGTGCTGGCTCGGGGTGCCGTTGAGCGTGGGGGACCACGTCATCGGCGTGGTGGTGGTGCAAAGTTACGTCGAGGAATCGGCGTATGGCCCGATCGAGCGCGACCTGCTCGGCTTCGTCGCCACCCAGATCGCGACCAGCATCCAACGCCGCCGCATCGCGATGGCGTTGCAGCAGGCCAACACCGACCTGGAGCGGCGCGTGCTCGAACGCACCCAGGAACTGCGCGAACAGATTGTGCGCCGTGAGTCGATGCAGAAGCAGCTCGAGCATCAGGTGATGCACGACACGCTGACCGGACTGCCCAACCGGCGTGCGTTGCGCGAGCGGCTCGAGTTCGTGCTGGAGCGCGAGCGCAACGACCCCGACGGTGTGTACGCGCTGCTGTACCTGGACGTGGACCGCTTCAAGGTCATCAATGACAGCCTCGGCCACCTGGCCGGCGACAGCTTCCTCAAGGAAATCAGCAATCGCCTGCGCAGTTGCGCGGGCGCGAGCGACCTGGTGTCGCGCCTGTCGGGCGACGAATTCGCCATCCTGCTCGATGACGCGCGCTCGGCCGCGGGTGCGGCCGCGTTCGCGGCGCGCCTGCTCGCCGCGCTCAACCGGCCCGTGCACCTGGCCGGTCGCGACATCGAGCCGTCGGTGAGTATCGGAATCGCGATCGGTGGGCCGCGCCACGATACGCCCGACGACCTGCTGCGCGAAGCCGACCTGGCGCTGTATCGCGCCAAGGAGTTCGGCCGCAATCGCTACGTGGTGTTCGACGACACGCTCGCCCGCAACATGATGGACGTGCTGCTGCTCGAAGCCGAGTTGCGCCAGGGCCTGCAGCGCGGTGAATTCGAGCCGTACTTCCAGCCCGTGCACCGGCTCGACAGTGGCGAGGTGGTCGGCTACGAGGCGCTGCTGCGCTGGAACCACCCCGAGCGCGGCGTGCTCGAACCGGTCGCCTTCGTCAAGGCGGCCCACGAGGGCGGCCTCATGGAGGCGATCGACTGGCAGCTGTTCGAACGGGCCTGCCGCACGACGGCGCAGTCGGCCGGATCGGGCACCTTCCTCACGATCAACGTGTCCGCCCAACACTTCCGCCACGACGACTTCGACGAGCGGCTACTGGCGATGCTCGAGCGCAGCCAGCTCGAGCCGGGGCGGCTCATCGTCGAGGTCACCGAGGGCTCGCTGCTGGATGATCCGATCTGCGTGCATGCCACGCTCGAGCGCCTGCGCGCGTTCGGTGTCGGTGCCGCGCTCGATGACTTCGGCACCGGCTATTCCTCGCTCAGCTACCTGCATTCCCTGCCGCTGCGCATGATCAAGATCGACCGTTCGTTCGTGGTCTCGCTCAACGACAACCAGATCACCGCGCATTCGATCGTGGGCGCGATCCTCGCGCTCAGTCGTGCGCTCGGCATCGAGGTGATCGCCGAGGGCATCGAAACCGAACAGCAGCTGGCCGCGCTGCGCGCGATGGGCTGCGCCTTGGGGCAGGGTTTCCTGCTCGGGCGGCCAGCGCCGCTGGGGCGCGTGGCCTGAGTTGCTGTGGGCCGCGCCGCGGCGGTCATGGGACGCGCCGCACTCGCGCCGGGGCGCGAACCTTGGCATGATCCGCGCGCCTGTCGGCAGTCGCTGGCATCGAGGCGGCCCGCGCGGGGTGGCGCGCCGCCGCCGCTGGACGCGACCGCTGCTCGCACCTGCATGGCCACACACCCGGACCCATGCGCCGCGGCGACATGCCCTGGCGCCACCAACGCTTGCGAGGAATACCCATGAAACGAGTTTGCGCAACGCTCGTGCTGGCCGCGCTGTCCAGCACCGCCGCCGTCGCCGGCGAAGGCATGTGGACACCCGACAACCTGCCGCTCGCGCAGCTGCGCGCCGAATACGGCTTCACGCCCACGCCACAGTGGGCCGCGCACGTGCGTAAAGCCGCGCTGCGCCTGGCCGGCGGGTGTTCGGGTTCGTTCGTCTCGCCTGATGGACTGGTGCTGACCAACCACCACTGCGTCAATTCGTGCGTGCAGCAGCTGTCGAGTGCCGACAAGGACTACATCAAGTCGGGCTTCCTGGCGCGCGAGCGCAAGGACGAGATCAAGTGCCCCGAGATCGAACTCAACCGGCTCGATGAGATCACCGATGTCACCGCGCGCGTGCAACAGGCCACCCATGGCAAGAGCGGCGAGGACTACAGCAAGGCCGAGAAGGCGGTGAAGTCGGCGATCGAGAAGGAATGCGCGGGCAAGGACAGCGCCACCACGCGCTGCGACGTGGTGAGCCTGTACCACGGCGGCGTCTACAAGCTCTACCGCTACCATCGCATCCAGGACGTGCGTCTGGCGTTTGCGCCGGAGCTGGAGGCGGCGTTCTTCGGTGGCGATCCCGACAACTTCAACTTCCCGCGCTTCGACCTCGACATGGGCCTGCTGCGTGCGTATGAGCAGGGCAAGCCGATGCGGCCCAAGGACTACTTCCCGTTCTCGCGCGCCGGTGCCGATGCGGGCGAGATGACCGTGATCGTCGGCAATCCGGGTGGCACCGACCGCCAGCTCACGTTGGCCCAGCTCGAACTCGCGCGCGACGTCGACCTGGTCGATTCCCTGCTGCTGTTGTCCGAGCGGCGCGGCTTGCTCACCCAGTTCCGCAGCGAGAGCGCCGAGCATTGGCGCATTGCCCAGAGCGACCTGTTCGGCGTCGAAAACTCCTACAAGGTGCTGCGCGGACACCTGGCGGCCTTGCAGGAACCAGCCGTGTTCGAGCTCAAGCGCGCCCAGGAACGCGAGCTGCGCGAGTTCGTCGCCGCCGATCCGGTGCGCCAGGGCAAGTACGGCGCGGCCTGGGACGAGATCGCGCGCGCGGTCGCGGTGGAGAAGGCGATCGGCGAGCGCCACGACTGGATCGAAGGCGGTCGCGGACTGTGGTCGCGCCAATTCAGCTACGCGCGCATGCTCGTGCGCGGCGCGGCCGAGCGTGCCAAACCCGATACCGAGCGCCTGCGCGAGTACACCGATTCGAAATTGCCGGCGCTGACCCAGCGCCTGTTCTCGACCGCACCGATTTATCCCGACTACGAGAAGGTCAAGCTTGGCTGGTCGCTGACCAAACTGCGCGAGATCCTCGGCACCGGCGATCCGTTCGTGCGCAAGGTGCTCGGCAACGACGCGCCCGAGGACTTGGCCAAGCGACTGGTCGATGGCAGCAAGCTCGCCGATGTCGCCGTGCGCAAGGCCCTGTGGGAAGGCGGTGCCGATGCGGTGGCGCGGTCCGATGATCCGTTCATCGTGCTGGCGCGGCTCATCGACGCCGATGCGCGCGCGATCCGTACACGCTACGAGAACGAGGTCGAATCGGTCGTCGACAAGAACTCCGAGCTCATCGCCGCCGCGCGTTTCGACAAGTACGGCACCAGCGTCTACCCCGATGCGACCTTCACCCAGCGCTTCTCGTTCGGCAAGGTCGAGGGCTGGATCGAGAAGGGCGAGCCGGTGGCGCCGTTCACTACCATCGGCGGAGCGTTCGGGCATGCCACCGGGGCCTATCCATTCGCGCTGCCGCAAAGCTGGCTCGATGCCAAGGCCGCGGGCAAGCTCAACCTCGACCAGCGCTACAACTTCGTCAGCACCAACGACATCATCGGCGGCAACTCCGGCAGTCCCGTGATCAATGCCAAGGCCGAAGTGGTCGGGCTGGTGTTCGACGGCAACATCCACTCGCTGGGTGGCAACTACTGGTACGACGGCCGCCTCAACCGCGCGGTGTCGGTGCACAGCGGCGCGATGCTCGAAGCCTTGCGCAACATCTACGGCGCGAGCGCGCTAGCGCAGGAGCTGGAGTCCGCGCGCAAGCGCTGATGGCCGCCGATGGTCGGGCGCGAAGCCTGACCCGGCCCGGTCCTGCGCAGCGGGCACGCCAGTGCCCGCTGCGCGCAGCCCATCACCGGGTGAAATGGGTGTCTGACCGGGCGATCGCCTGGCGTGCGCCGGCGCGTGCCGCCGCGGCTCGGCCCGGCACGTCCGCTCGGTCGCTGCCGTACCGTGGCTGGGCGCATGATCTGCGCCCAGGCGCGTCAATCGTCGCCGCCCACGAGGCCGGCGCGGCGCATCTGGTGGTCGACCACGACCGCGGTGGCGACGTCACTGCCGACGTTGACGGTGGTACGCATCATGTCGAGGATGCGATCGACGCCGATGATGATGCCGATGCCCTCGGGCGGCACGCCGAACGTCGCGAGCAGGCCCGCGATCAGCGGCAGCGAGCCGCCCGGGATGCCTGCGACGGCCACCGCGCTGAGCACCGCCATGAGCATGAGGATGGCCTGCTGGGTCAGCGACAGGTCCACGCCGAACACCTGGGCGATGAACAGCACCACGCAGCCCTCGAACAGCGCGGTGCCGCTCATGTTCATCGTCGTGCCCAGCGACAGCACGAAGCTCGACGTGCTCTCGCTGAGCTTGAGGTCCTCGCGTGCGGCCGCCAGCGCGGTCGGCAAGGTCGCGTTGCTCGAACTGGTCGAGAACGCGGTGACCAGCACCGGGCGAATGCGGCGGAAGAAGTCCAGCGGCGAGCGCTGGGCGAGGAAACGCATCCACAGTGACATCGTGCCGAACAGGTGCAGCACGAAGGCGAGGGTGCAGCCGACCACGAACCAGGCCAGTGCCGCGAGCACGCTCATGCCGACCTTGACGATCACGCTGTAGATCATCGCCGGCACCGCATACGGCGCCAGGCGCAGCGCGAAGTCGACGATCCGGGTCATGACCTCGGCCAGCGTCTCGAGCCCCTCCAGCACGCGCTGGCGGCGCGCCTCGACGAGTTGCGTCGCGGCCATGCCGAACAGGATCGCGAACAGGATCAGCGGCAACACCTCGCCGATCGAACCGCGCTCATGGCCGGTGATCGCGCCGAGCAGGTTGCGCGGCATGAACATGTCCACGACCAGCGCCAGGCTCATCGACGGCTGTGCCGCACCGCGCTCGGTGATGCCCTTGGCCGTGCCGCCGTATTCGGCCAGCAGTTGCCGGGTGACTTCTTCGGGCAGGTGCCGACCCGGCTCGAACAGGTTCATCATCACCAGGCCGATGGTCACGCCGATGGCCATGTTGGCGAAGAACACCGCGAAGGTGCGCAGCGCGAGCGGCCCGAGCCGTCCGGGTCGCCCCAGCTGCACCACGCCGGCAGTGAGCGAGGCGAACACCAGCGGCATCACCACGAAGAACAGCATGCGCAGGAACACCTGCCCGAATGGGTCGAACACCGCGCTCGACACCTTGCGCATGAGTTCGAGCGTGGCCGGGTGGAACTGGCCGATGCCGAGCGTGGCGACGGCGGCGACGATGCCGATCCCCATGCCGATGAGGATGCGGTTGGCGAGCGAGGTGGGCGCGTTCATCCGCGCGAATGTACGTGGCCGCCGCGCCCGAGTCACGCGTCCGTCGCCGATCGGCGCCAGCCGGATGCGGGGCGGCCCGTGGCCGTGGCCGCCGGCCGGGTGCGCGCGATCGGCTAGACTATGCGGTCTTCCGGGAGACTCCATGACAGCCACTGCCTCTGCCGGCGCGCGCTTTCGCGCCGCGCTCGCCGAAGAAAACCCGCTGCAGGTGGTCGGTACGATCACCGCCTATGCCGCGCTGATGGCGCGTCGCGTCGGCTATCGCGCGCTGTACCTGTCCGGCGGCGGCGTCGCCGCCAATTCGCTGGGCATCCCCGACCTCGGCGTGTCGACGATGGAGGACGTGCTCATCGATGCGCGGCGCATCGTCGAGGCCAGCGGCATGCCCCTGCTGGTCGACATCGATACCGGCTGGGGTGGGGCGTTCAACATCGCGCGCACGATCCGCAGCTTCGAGCGCGCGGGCGTGGCCGCCGTGCACATGGAGGACCAGGTCGGCCAGAAGCGCTGCGGCCACCGCCCGGGCAAGGAGGTGGTACCGGCCGCGGAAATGGTCGATCGGGTCAAGGCCGCGGTCGATGCACGCAGCGATGCCGCGTTCGTGGTCATGGCGCGCACCGACGCCGCCGCCGTGGAGGGCATCGAACGCGCGATCGAGCGGGCGCTGGCCTATGTCGAGGCCGGCGCCGACATGATCTTCCCCGAGGCGATGCGCACGCTCGACGATTACCGGCGGTTCAAGGCCGCGGTCAAGGTGCCGATCCTCGCCAACCTCACCGAATTCGGTGCCACGCCGTTGTTCACCACCGCGCAGCTGCGCGACGCGGGCGTTGACATCGCGCTGTACTGCTGCGGCGCCTACCGGGCCATGAACAAGGCCGCGCTCCACGTCTACGAGACGATCCGCCGCGACGGCACCCAGGCCGCGGCGGTGCCGACCATGCAGACCCGTGAGGAGCTGTACGACTTCCTCGGCTACCACGCCTGGGAAGCCAAGCTCGACCAGTTGTTCGCCGCGCAGAAATGACCGAGGAACCCGCCATGAGCGAGACCACCGCCACCCCGTTCAAACCCAAGAAGTCGGTAGCGCTGTCGGGCGTGGCCGCGGGCAATACCGCGCTGTGCACGGTCGGCCGCAGCGGCAACGACCTGCATTACCGCGGCTACGACATCCTCGACTTCGCCACCCGTTGCGAGTTCGAGGAGATCGCCCACCTGCTGGTGCACGGCAAGCTGCCCAATCGCGCCGAACTGACCGCGTACAAGGCCAGGCTCAAGGCGTTGCGCGGCTTGCCGGCCGCAGTCAAGGCGGTGCTGGAGAGCCTGCCCGCGAGTGCCCATCCGATGGATGTGATGCGCAGCGGCGTGTCGGCGCTGGGCTGCGTGCTGCCGGAGAAGGACGACCACAACCATCCCGGTGCGCGCGACATCGCCGACCGGCTCATGGCCAGCCTCGGCAGCATGCTGCTGTACTGGTACCACCATGCGGTCAACGGCCGGCGCATCGAGGTGGAGACCGACGATGACTCCATCGGCGGCCATTTCCTGCACCTGCTGCACGGCACGGCGCCCAGCCAGGCGTGGGTGCGTGCGATGCACACCTCGCTGATCCTGTACGCCGAGCACGAGTTCAACGCATCGACCTTCACCGCGCGCGTGATCGCGGGTACCGGCAGCGACATGTACTCGTCGATCGCCGGTGCGATCGGCGCGCTGCGCGGCCCCAAGCATGGCGGTGCCAACGAGGTCGCGTTCGAGATCCAGAAGCGCTACGACACTCCCGACGAGGCCGAGGCCGACATCCGCGCGCGGGTCGAGCGCAAGGAGGTCGTGATCGGCTTCGGGCATCCGGTCTACACCACGGGTGATCCGCGCAACCAGGTCATCAAGCAGGTCGCGCGCGAACTGTCGGTGGCACAGCACGACATGCGTATGTTCGATATCGCCGAACGGCTGGAGACGGTGATGTGGGACATCAAGAAGATGTTCCCGAACCTGGACTGGTTCAGCGCGGTGAGCTACCACATGATGGGCGTGCCCACGGCGATGTTCACGCCGTTGTTCGTGATTTCGCGCACCTCGGGCTGGAGCGCCCACGTGATCGAGCAGCGCATCGACGGCAAGATCATCCGCCCGAGCGCGAACTACACGGGCCCGGACAACCTGCCGTTCGTGCCGCTCGACCAGCGCGCCTGACCCGGGCACGCGGCGCGCCGCGGCGCAGGACGGCCGCGAGTGCGGCCCTCCCTTGACGCCGGCGGCCTTGCCCGCATACTGGCGCCAGACGGGCACGGACAGGGGATTGGATGGCCACGTATGGGAAAACCGACCTGGGTCGCGCCGAGGTCGGACAACGCCAGCACAAGCTCGCTTCGCCGGTGCGCTCGCTGCTGTTGCTGGTGGACGGGCAGCGCGACCTGGCCACCTTGCGCCGCTTCGCCGCGTCGCTCCACGCGCCCGGCGATGCGCTCGAGCAGCTGCAGGCGCTTGGCCTCATCGCAATGGCCGGACCCGATGCACCGCGTACGGCCGCGGCCAATGCCGAACCGGCACCCTCGGATGCGGCCATCCGCTTCATCACCCTGAGCGGACTGATGTCGGAGGGCGTGCGTTCATACCTGGGCATGCGCGGTTTCATGACCCAGCTGCGCATCGAGCGCTGCGCGGACATCGACGACCTGCTGCAGTTGCTGCCCGAGGTGAGCGCGGCGGTCGCCAAGGCGCGCTCGCCGGAGTTCGCGCAGCAGTGGGAGTCCATCGTGCGCAGCTCGGTGGCCTGACCCGCCGCCGCGGGTTGGGCATCGCGCACATCACCACTGACCGCACGCGGCCGGCCATCAGGACCGGCCACGTGGCTTGGCGCGCGTGAATGCAGCGCGCGGCCGACAGCGGTCTTGCTACTGGACCGCGAGCACCTTTTGCACCGCCGGGTCGGCCTCCATGCGCGCGCAGAAACGCGCGAGGTTGTCGTAGCCGCTCAGGTCCACGCCCGTGCCCTTGGCCCAACGCGCGGTGATGAACAGGTAGGGGTCGGCGATCGAGCGCGACCCGCCCGCGATCCACTCATGCTTGCCCAGCTGCGCGTCGGCGCGACCGAACAGGGTGCGCAGCGTGGCGCGCGCATTGTCCTTGCTCTTGTCGACCGCTGCGGCGTCGTCGAGGTAGGCGGTCGCGCCGAACAGCGGCTTGAACGCGGGATGCACGTCGGCATTGACGAACGCGAGCCAGCGGTTGACTTCGGCCCGGCCCTTGGCGGTGCCGTCGCCATCGAGCCCGGCTTCGGGATTGAGGTCGGTCAGGTAGTGCAGAATTGCCATGTTCTGGGTCAGCACCCAGCCATCGTGCTCCAGCGCGGGCACCGCGCCGGCCGGATTGATCGCGCGGAACTCGGGCGTGGCGCGCATTTCGCGCGTGACGACCTGGACGTCATAGGGCTTGCCGATCCATTCGAGCACGATGTGGTCGGCGGTCGAGCAGGCGCCCGGGGAGGTGAACAGCTTCATTGGATGTCCTTGTGCGGTGGAAAACCATTGGCAGGCGCCGAGATGGTGGCGCGGGGGCGACAAAACAAGTGCCGGTGGCGCGCGTCAGCGCCGTTCGATGTCCTCGAAGCGCAGGTTGCCGATCGGCCACGACTGCCAGTCGCGGTAGTCGAAATGCCACCACTCGAACTCGTAGACCGTGAAGCCTTCGCGCTCCATCGCCGCGCGCAGATGGTCACGGTTGGCGCGCTCCTGCGCGCTGCCGCCGGCATAGGCGGGATAGGCGCGCTCGGTGAACTCATCGTACAGGCTCGGCATCGGCAGCGGCTTGCCGCTGCGCAGGTCCACCAGCGTGAGGTCGACCGCGCAACCGCGGTTGTGGCGCGAGCCCTTGACCGGATCACCCACGAAGTGGTGCTGATGTTCGGGCGTGGCGTCCCAGAACATCCGCGTCACGTACCACGGCCGGTAGCCATCGAAGACGAGCAGGCCCAGCCCCTCGCGTGCCAGCGACTGTTGCACGCGCACCAGAGCCTCGGCGGCCGGGCGCTGCAGGAACGCGCGGGCCTGGCTGTACAGCGGCGTGCCAAGGAAGTTGTCGCTGCCGGCATAGCGGATGTCCAGGCGCAGCGTGGGGTCGAGCCGGACCAGCTCGACAAGACCGGCCTGTTCAAGGTCAACCTCCAGTCGACGGAATGGGTGAAGTACTCCGAGGACCGCACGGCCGACGTCTACCCGATGTACCAGCTGGGATGGTTCCCCGACTACTCGGATGCCGACAACTACCTGGTGCCGTTCTTCTACGACACGGATGAGACCCCGAGCTTCCTCGGCAACCACTACCGCAACGAGGACATCAACAAGGCCCTCACCGAGCAGGCGTCGATCGCCGACAAGGGCGAACGCGCCAAGGCGATCGAGGATCTCCAGAACCAGCTCGCGGAGGAGCTGCCGACGCTGCCGCTGCTCCAGGGCAACCAGATCGCGGTCGCCGGCAAGGACGTCCAGGGGCTCG
>QUBV01000025.1 GCA_014338185.1 Lysobacterales bacterium
GCGCCGCCGGCGGCGGCGGTGCGCGCGGCGTGGTGCTGAGCGCGCCGCAGGCGGGCGTGGCCAGCGAGATCCTCGTGCGCGAGGGCCAGAGCGTGAGCGCGGGCACGCCGCTCATGCGCCTCAACGATCCGGCGGTACTGTGGCTGGAGGCCGCCATCCCGCAGGCCGATGCGGGCCTGCTCGTCGCCGGCACGCCGGTGCAGGCCAGCGTCGATGCGCTGCCCGGTGAACGCTTCGAGGGCACGCTCGATGCGCTGCTGCCGCAGGTCGATCCGGCCAGCCGCACGCAACGCGCGCGCATCGTGCTGCGCAACCCGCAGGGGCGGCTCGCGCCGGGCATGTTCGCGCAGGTGCGCATCGAGTCGCGCGGCACGCGGCCGCTGCCGCTGGTCCCCAACGAGGCACTCATCGCGACCGGCGATGACAGCCGCGTGATCGTGCGCGCGGCCGACGGCAGCTTCGTGCCGGTGCGCGTGCGCACGGGACGCAGCAGCGAGGGCCGGACCGAGGTGCTCGCGGGCCTCGCCGGCGGCGAACAGGTGGTGGTGTCGGGCCAGTTCCTCATCGATTCGGAGGCGAGCCTCACCGGCGCACTGCAGCGCCTGGCTGCGCCGGCGCCCGCCGCGGACGCGCAGCCATGATCGCGGCGCTGATCCGCCTGTGCCTGGCCAACCGTGGCCTCGTGCTCGCGCTGGCCGCCGGCCTCGCGGTGTGGGGTCTGTGGGCACTGCGCCACACGCCGCTGGACGCGTTGCCCGACCTGTCCGACACCCAGGTCATCATCCGCACCGAATGGCCGGGCCAGACGCCACGCATCGTCGAGGACCAGGTCACCTACCCACTCACCACCACGATGCTGTCGGTGCCGGGCGTGCGCGCGGTGCGCGGCTACTCGTTCTTCGGTGACTCGTTCGTGTACGTGCTGTTCGACGACCACACCGACCTGTACTGGGCGCGCTCGCGCGTGCTCGAATACCTCAGCCAAGTGCGCGAGCGGCTGCCCGCGGGCGTGACGCCCGCGCTCGGGCCCGACGCCACCGGCGTGGGCTGGATCTACGAGTATGCGCTGGTCGACCGCAGCGGTCGCCACGACCCCGGCCAGCTGCGCAGCCTGCAGGACTGGCTGCTGCGCTACGAGCTCAAGACCATTCCTGACGTGGCCGAAGTGGCCACGGTCGGCGGCATGGTCAACGCGTGGCAGATCGTGCCCGATCCGCAGGCGTTGGCCGCGCGCGGCGTCACGGTGGCGCAGCTGGTGGCCGCGATCGATGCGGCCAATGGCGCCAGCGGCGGCTCGGTGATCGAGCAGGGCGAGGCCGAGCTCATGGTGCGCAGCGAAGGCTACCTGCACGGCGCGCAGGCCTTCGAGCAGGTGCCGGTCGCCAGCGTGGAAGGCGTGCCGGTGCTGCTCGGCGAGGTCGCCAGCGTGCGCCGTGGGCCGGCCTTGCGCCGTGGCATCGCCGAACTCGATGGCGAGGGCGAAGTGACCGGCGGTGTGATCGTGCTGCGCAGTGGCAAGGATGCGCTGGCCGCGATCGAACAGGTCAAGGCGCGGCTCGCACAGCTCCGGGCAAGCCTGCCGGCCGGTGTCGAGATCGTGACCGTGTACGACCGCTCGATGCTGATCAAGGCCGCGGTCGGCAACCTCAGCCGCAAGCTGGCCGAGGAGTTCCTCGTGGTGGCGCTGGTGTGCCTGCTGTTCCTGTGGCACCTGCGCTCGGCGCTGGTGGCGGTGGTGACGCTGCCGTTGGGCGTGCTCGCCGCGTTCATCGTGATGCACTACCAGGGCATCACCGCCAACCTGCTGTCGCTGGGCGGCATCGCGATCGCGATCGGCGCGATGGTCGATGCCGCGGTGGTGATGATCGAAAACGCGCACAAGCACCTGGAACACTGGCGCGACGAACATGGCGATGAGCCCCTGGCCGAGGCGCGCTGGGCGCTGGTCGCGCGCGCCGCGGGCGAGGTCGGCCCCGCACTGTTCGCAAGCCTGCTCGTGATCACGCTGTCGTTCGTGCCGGTGTTCGCGCTGCAGGAGCAGGAGGGACGCCTGTTCGCGCCGCTGGCCTGGACCAAGACCTGGGCGATGGCGGCCGCGGCGGGCCTGTCGGTGACGCTGATCCCGGTGCTCATGGGCTACCTGATCCGCGGCCGCATCCGCGCCGAGGCCGCCAATCCGCTCAACCGCGTGCTCATCACGCTGTATCGCCCGCTGCTGGAGGCGGTGCTGCGCCGGCCGCGCCTCACGCTGGCGGCGGGCGCGCTGCTGCTGCTCGCCACCGCGTGGCCGGCGCTGCGCATCGGCAGCGAGTTCATGCCGCCGCTCGACGAAGGCAGCCTGCTGTACATGCCCACCGCCCTGCCCGGGCTGTCCGCGGGCAAGGCCAGCGAACTGCTGCAGCAGACCGACCGCATGATCATGAACGTGCCCGAGGTCGAGCACGTGTTCGGCAAGGCCGGTCGCGCCGAGACCGCGACCGATCCGGCGCCGCTGGAGATGTTCGAGACCACGATCACGTTCAAGCCGCGCAGCCAGTGGCGGCCCGGCATGACGCCGCAGAAGCTGCGCGATGAACTCGACGCCGCGGTCAGGGTGCCGGGGCTCACCAACCTGTGGGTGCCGCCGATCCGCAACCGCATCGACATGCTCGCGACCGGCATCAAGAGCCCGATCGGCATCAAGGTCGCCGGCCCCGACACGCGCGTGATCGAACAGCTTGGCCAACGCATCGAGGCGGTCGCGCGTGGCGTGCGCGGGGTGGGCTCGGCGCTGGCCGAGCGCGTCGGCGACGGCCGCTATGTCGACGTGCGCATCCGCCGCGTCGAGGCCGCCCGCTACGGCCTGAGCCAGGCCGAGCTGCAGCGCCTGATCGCCACCGTGGTCGGCGGCACGCCGATCGGCGAAACGATCGAAGGCCGCGAGCGCTATCCGATCGTGCTGCGCTATCCGCGCGCGCAGCGCGATTCGATCGAGGCGCTGCGCAACCTGCCGCTGCTCGCGCCCGGCGGCGCGCAGCTCAGCCTGCAGCAGGTGGCCGACATCACGCCCAGCGCCGATCCGCCGATGTACCGCAGCGAGAATGCGCGCCTGGTCGGCCACGTCTACATCGACGTTGAAGGCCGCGACCTCGGCTCGGTGGTGGACGAGCTGCAGCGGGCGATCGCGCGCGAGGTGCCGTTGCCCGCCGGCTACAGCCTGGCCTGGTCGGGCCAGTACGAATACCTCGCACGCGCCCAGGCGCGCCTGCGCTGGGTGGTGCCGGCCGCGCTCGTGCTCATCTTCGGCATCATCCACTTGGTGTTCCGCCGCGTCGACGAGGCACTGGTGATCATGCTCAGCCTGCCGCTCGCGCTGGTCGGCGGCCTGTGGCTGATCTGGCTGCTCGGCCATGCGCTGTCGGTGGCGAGCATGATCGGCTTCATCGCGCTCGGCGGCGTCGCCGCCGAGTTCGGCGTGATCATGCTGCTGTACCTGCGCCACGCCTGGGAAAAGCAGCTGGCCAGCGGCGCCACGCCCACGCTGGCGCTGCTGCAGGCCGCGATCCGCGAAGGCGCGGTGCAGCGCGTGCGACCCAAGGCGATGACGGTGGCGGTGATCCTGGCCGGCCTGCTGCCGCTGTTCATCGGTGACGGCGCCGGCTCCGAGGTGATGCAGCGCATCGCCGCACCGATGCTCGGCGGCATGCTCACCGCGCCGCTGCTGTCGATGCTGGTGATTCCCGCCGCCTACTACCTCTTGCGCAGGCGCGAACTGCCGCGCGGCCGCTGAGCCGGCGCGGGCCTGGCCATGGACGGCCCGGCGCCCGCGCCGCCCGATGGCTGCGGCATAGCCGCCACCCGCGCGGCCGCGGCTTCAGCGCCAACCCGAAGTGATCGGATAGCGCCGCTCGCGCCCGAATGCGCGGCGCGACACCTTGGGCCCGGGTGCGGCCTGCTGGCGCTTCCACTCCGAGATGCGCACGAGGCGCAGCACGCGATCGACGGTGGCTGCATCGAAACCGGCGCCGACGATGTCCTCGCGCGACTGCTCCTGGTCGATGTGGCGCACGAGGATCGCATCGAGCACGTCGTAGGGCGGCAGCGAATCCTCGTCGCGCTGGTTGTCGCGCAGTTCGGCCGAAGGCGGCCGCTCGATCACCGCGGGCGGGATCACCGGCGCGCCGGCCGCCGCATTGCGCCAGCGCGCGAGCGCGAACACCTCGGTCTTGTACAGGTCCTTGAGCGGCGCGTAGCCGCCGCACATGTCGCCGTAGATGGTCGCGTAGCCGACCGCGTACTCGCTCTTGTTGCCGGTAGTGAGCACGAGCCCGCCGAACTTGTTGGCCAGTGCCATGAGCAAGGCGCCGCGGCAGCGCGACTGCAGGTTCTCCTCGGTGACATCGACCGCGCGCCCGGCGAAGGCCGGGGCCAAGGCATCGAGGAACCCGCGGAACGGCGCCTCGATCGGCACGGTCATGAGCGACACGCCCAGCGCGCGCGCCTGCTCCTGGGCCAGGTCGTTGGACAGGTCCGAGGTGTAGCGCGAGGGCAGGCGCACGCCGGTCACGTTGGCCGCGCCCAGCGCGTCGACCGCGAGCGCGAGCACGAGCGCCGAATCGATGCCGCCGGACAACCCGATCCATGCGCGCTCGAAGCCGTTCTTGTGGCAGTAATCACGCGTGCCGAGCACCAGCGCGCGCCACGCGAGCGAGGTCGCGCCCGCATCGGTCTCGACCGGCCAGGCCACCTTGCTGAACCTGCACGTGGCGGCGTCGTAGTCGGCCACCAGCCAGTGCGACTCGAATGCGCGCGCGCTCGGATGGATCAGGCCATCGCCATCGGCCAGCAGCGAGGCCCCGTCGAACACCAGTGCGTCCTGGCCGCCGACCGTGTTGAGATAGGCGATGCCGATGCGGCTCTCGGCCACACGCGTGGCCAGCAACGCGTCGCGCTGGGCATGCTTGTCACGCTCGAACGGCGAGGCGTTGGGCACCAGCAGCAGGCGCGCGCCCGCACGCACGCTGCGTGCGGCCGGTTCCGGGTACCACACGTCCTCGCAGATCACCACGCCGCATGGCACGCCCGCCACCTCGAACACGCACGGCTCGGCGTCGCGATCGACCTCGAAGTAGCGCCGCTCGTCGAACACCGCATAGTTGGGCAGTTCGCGCTTGCGGCAGGTCGCGGCGATCGTGCCGTCGCGCAGCACGCTGGCGGCGTTGAACACCACCGCGCCGTCGGCCTGCGGCCAACCCACCACCGCGACGATGCCCTGCACCCTGGCGGCGATGCGTGCGATCGCCGCGGCGCACTCGGCAAGGAACCCGGGGCGCAGCAGCAGGTCCTCGGGCGGGTAGCCCGACAGCGCCAGTTCCGGAAACAGCACCACGTCGGCATGGTGGTGGTCGCGTGCCTGCGCGATGAGTTCGCCGATGCGTGCCTCGTTGCGCGCGAGTGCGCCCACCGGGAAATCGAACTGGGCAAGGGCAAGACGCAGGCTCGGCATGGCGCATTCACGGTGCTGCAAGGCGCCTGATCATAGCCGAGCCGATGCCTCCGGCTGCGCCGGCGCGCGCCATGCGCGCCGGCGCCTGGCTCACGGAATCACCAGCACCGCCACGTTGGCGGTGGCGGTGCCACCACGGCCGTCGCTGATCGTGTAGCTGAACTGGTCGGTGCCCGTGAACGTTGGATCGAGCGAGGTGTACACGATGGCGTTGCCGCTGATCGTGACCGCGCCAGCCAAGGGCGTGGTCACCGATACGATCGTGAGCGGGTCGCCATCGGCATCACTGTCATTGCCGAGGACGGCGATGGTCACCGTGGCGCCGCGCTGCACGCTCGTGCTGTCATCGACTGCAATCGGTGGCGTGTTGGTCGTCGGGGTGATGGTGACCTGCACCACGGCGGTCGCGGTGCCGCCACGGCCGTCGCTGATCGTGTAGGTGAAGCTGTCGGCGCCAATGCCCGTGGCGAAGGACGTGTACACGATCGTGTTGCCGACGATCGTGGCGGCACCAGCCGACGGTGTCCCCACCGCAGTGATCGTGAGCGGATCCCCGTCGGGATCGAAGTCGTTGCCGAGCGCATACACGGTCACGCTGTTGCCGGTCTGCACATTGACCGGATCGTCGACCGCCACGGGCGGCTGGTTGAACGGCAGCGTGATGTTGATCGTGACGAGCGCGGTTGCGGTACCACCGCGGCCGTCGCTGATCTGGTAGGCGAAGCGATCGATCGTGGTGCCGGTCACGACTGCAGGCGTGTAGATGACCTGGTTGCCCGAGATCACCGCAGTGCCGGCACTGGGCACGCCGATCGCGCTGATGGTGAGCGGGTCGCCATCGGGATCGGAATCGTTGGCAAGCACGTTGATCGTCAACGAAGGCGTGCCCACCGGCGCGGTGGCCAGGTCGTCGACCGCGACCGGCGGGTTGTTCACGAGCGTGGTCACGGTGATCGTGACGAATGCGGTCGCGGTGCCACCCCGGCCGTCGCTGATCGTGTAGCTGAAGCGGTCGATGCCGACGAAGGTGGGATTGGTGGGGGTGTAGACGATGGTGTTGCCGACGATCGCGGCCGTGCCGGCGATGGGTGTGCCGACCGCGGTGATCGTGAGCGGATCGCCGTCGGGGTCGGAATCGTTGTTGAGCACGGCCACGGTCACCGTGGTGCCGGCAGGTGTGGTGGCCGTGTCGTCGATCGCGACCGGCGCCTGGTTGGCCATGGTTGCGATGTTGATGGTGATGCGTGCACTGGCGCTCCCGCCACGCCCGTCGCTGATGCGGTAACTGAAGGTGTCCGTGCCCAGCGCGGTGGTAGCTGCGGTGTAGACGATCGAATTGCCTGCGATCGAAGCGACGCCGCGCGAAGGTATGCCCAGCCAGGTGATGGTGAGCGGATCACCGTCGGCGTCATAGTCGTTGGCCAACACGTTGATCGTCACCGTCGCACCGGGTGCGATCGCCATGCTGTCGGCCGCGGCCACGGGCGGCGTGTTGGCACTGGGCTGGACCTGTATGGTTACGGTCGCGCTCGCATCGCCGCCGTGGCCGTCACTGACCGTGTAGCTGAAGCTGTCGCCGCCGATGTAACCGGCTGCCGGCGTGTAGACGACGCTGCCGCCACTGATCGCAGTGCTGCCGTTGGCAGGCGTGCCCACGGCCACGACCGCGAGATCGTCGCCGTCGGGATCGGTGTCGTTGGCCAGCACCGCTATTGTCACCGGCTGCGCGACCTGCGTGGCCGCGTTGTCATTGCGCGCGATCGGTGCGCGGTTGGCCTGCGCACTCACATTCACGCCGACACTCGCGCTGGCGCTGCCGCCACGGCCATCGCTGATCGTGTAGGTGAAACTGTCGGCGCCGCTGTATCCCGGGTCGGGCGTGTACACGACCGCGTTGCCAACGATCAGCGCGCTGCCGTGGCCCGGCGTGCCGACCGCGACCACGGTGAGGCTGTCGCCATCGGGGTCGGAGTCGTTGGCCAGCACGTCGATCGTGAGCGGCACGCCCGCGACCGCACCCGCGCTGTCGGCCTGGGCCAACGGGAACAGGTTGCTGTACTGGCGCGGGCCGCGCGTCACCGTCACGTTGCGCGAGCGTACGCGACGATAGGTTTCCACCGTGCGCGGATGGGCGCTCGACGGGCGCGCGAGCGAGCGCGCGATCCATGCCGGACTGTCGAGCTGCGCGGTCGGCACGAACGAGCCGTGGCGACCGAATTCGTAGCGCAGGAACACCGCCAGCCGGTTGTCGTCGCCGCCGGCCAGTCCGCTGCGCTGTACATGGTCGGCGCGAGCCGCCAGCCCCCAGCCATTGCGCCCCAGCGGCGTGTCGACCCCGAGCGAGAGCGTGGTCGCGCGCGCACCGTCGCCATCCTGCGTGCTGCCCGCGCCATACACGCGCGTGGCCCACGGCTCGAACACATGGCTGAACTGCAGACCCACTTCGGTCCCGAAGGGCTTGCTCTCGAACAGGGTATCGATCGTGGTGGTTTCGAGCACGGTGTAGTCGCCCAGCTCATCGCGTCCGCTGCTGCGCACCACCTCGTCCTGCAGGGTGCGGCCGGCATCCCGTGCGCCGCCCACACCATGGGCGAGCCAGCCTTCGACGGAGAAATCACGCCGCTCGATGCCAAAGCCGAGGGTGGCCTTGCGCGCATGCTGCGCGCTCTGGTCCAGCGCAAAGCTCAGGCGGCTCACGGTGGCCTTGTCCGGGTGCTCGCGTGCAGCGATCGGATCGCCACCCCACAGCCAATTGAAATCGAACTGCGCACCACCCGCGCCGGCGCGGTCCCACCACAGCTGGCCGACCACCGCGCGCGCATCGTTGCGCGCGAACACGCCCATGAGCTGACCTTCGGTCTCGCCTTCGGCATTGACGCCCAGCGAGATGGCGCCGTCATTGCCGACGTAGCTGAGCGGAATCGACGGATCGGTGACCGAGGGGATGCGGTCGGGGTCCTGGGGTGGGTACTGGGCCGAGGCCAGCGTGATTCCGCAGGCCGCCAACATCCATACGAGTCGCCGATGCATGTCCATCCCCCGACTGCCCCAGTGCGGCGCATCTTAGCGGTGTTTCGCGGGCCCCGCGATCTCGCCCGGATCACCGCGCCATGGCGCGGGATACCGACCCGGAGCCTCCTGGCTGCGGGTCGGCGCGGCTGCGCCGTAGGCGGTCGGGATGCGCAACTCTTGGCCAGGCCGTGCCGCACGCGAGTGCGAACGCGGCGGCGATACCCGGCATGGGGACCTGCCGCGCCAGTATCAGGCCAGGCGGATGGGCGGCCGCGACGCAGGCGAGCCTGCGTCGCGGGATCGCCGCGCGATCAGAACTTGTAGGAGAAGCGCGCGAACCACGCCGCGCCATTGAGGCCGAACTGGACCGCGTCGTAGATGAAGCCGTTGTCGGTTTCGTTCGGATCCTGGCGGGTCGGGAACTGGTCGAAGATGTTCTGGCCGCCGATCGTGAACTTGGCATTGTCGGTGAAGCTCCAGGTCAGGCTCACGTCGGCCGACGTCTTGGCGCGATAGTGCGCGTTCGGCACCGGCGGACCCGAGAACGTGCCCAGCGTCATCGGCCCGAAGTAGATGAACTTGAGGTCGGCCTCCCACGCGCCCACGCTGTAGTCGAAACCGAGCACCGCCTTCGAATGCGGCGCGCCGTTCTCGATGAACAGGCGGTCGCGCTCGCCCAGCAGCGAATCCTCGCGCCCGACCAGCGACGGCGGCGTGTGCACGCGCTTGACCTCGGTGAGCGAGCGGTTGAAGCCGAGGAAGCTCTCGAGCCGGCCATCGCCCAGATCCATCGCGTGGCTGATCGTGAGGTCCAGGCCCTGGGTGCGCGTGTCGACCGAGTTGACGAAGAACTGCGCCTCGCCCACGCCGAGCTGTTCGAGGATCGCGCCGATGCTCGGATCGTCGGCCCCGAAGCGGCCGCTGAGCACGATGCGGTCGTCGATGTCGATGCGATAGCCGTCGAGCGTAACCGACAGTTCGTCGAGCGGACGCCAGGTGAAGCCGAGCGTGAGGCTGCGCGACTTTTCCTCGGTCAGGTCGGGGATGCCCGCCGCGCGCGCGATGGTGCCACCATTGGGCGCGAGCACGACGTCGACCGGCTCGCCGCTGATGAAGTCGGTGAAGGTCGAGGAGAAGTAACGCTGCTGCAGCGACGGCGCACGGAAGCCGGTGCTGAACGAGCCGCGCAGCAGGAACGCGTCGGTGACGCGGAACGATCCGGCCAGCTTGCCGATCGTGGTCGAGCCGAAATCGCTGTAGCGCTCGTGGCGCAGCGCCTGGTCGGTCATGAAGCGGTCGGTCCAGTCGATTTCGACGTCGCCGTACACGGCCCAGCTGTTGCGGCTCTTGTCGGTGGCATCACCGGGCTGGAAGCCCGGAAAGCCCTGGCTGCCCGCGTTGCCGCCGCCGGGGCCGTCCATGTCGATGTACGACCCGGGTTCACCGGCGAAGATCTGGTAGTTCTCGCGGCGGAACTCGCCGCCGAAGGCGACGTTTGCACCCCGCATGAAGCCGTCGAAGAAGCGCGAGAAGTCGAGGTTGGTGGTGGCCTGCGAGAACGAGAAGCCACCCGCGTAGAACTCGCTCGGACTGATGCCGGCGCCGCCCTGCTGCAGGTCGTGGTTGGCGATCGAGGCGTTGATCGTGTGGCGGATGGTGTCGAGCAGCTTGTTGTAGCCAAAGGTCTGCGACGCATCCACGCGCCAGTCGTTCCAGGTCCACCACACCCCGAACGAGCCGTGGCGATCCTGGATGTAGGGATCGATGAACGGCACGAAGCCGTCCGGGTACATCGCCGCCGAGTTGCGCGAGGGGATGTCGTCCGAGCCGATGCCGCCACGCGCGAACGCGGCCGAGGAGGCATCGCGGTTCTGCATGCCGCCGTCGAAGTAGAAGTGCGCGCCATCGCCGAAGGGGATGTCGCCATTGACGTAGAACGTGCCGTTCTCGACCGCGGTGTCGCCGATGATGCGCAGCGGATCGGCTGAAGTGGTGCGGTTGGAGCGGCCGCGGTCGAGGTACTCGGCGGTCAGCGCGACCACGCCGTCATTGCCGACCGCGAAGCCGCAATAGGCCGAGCCGAGGTAGTTCTTGCCGTCGCCGCGCGTGTACTGGCCATAGCCGGCCACCGCCTCGCAGCCTTGCCGGCGCTTGAGCGCGACGTTGATCACGCCCGCGATCGCATCCGAGCCGTACTGGGCGGCCGCGCCATCACGCAGGATCGACACGTTCTCGATCGCCAGCAGCGGGATCGTGTTGAGGTCGGTGCCGGTGTTGCCGCGGTTGCGCGCGCCGAACAGGTTGACCAGCGCGGTCGAATGCAGGCGCTTGCCGTTGACCAGCACGAGGGTCTGGTCCGAGCCGAGCCCGCGCAGCGCCGCCGAGTCGACCGAATCGGCATTGTCGGCACCGGTCTGGCGGCCGGAGATGAACGATGGCGCGGCGTACTCGAGCGTCTGCGCGAGGTCGAAGGAGGCACCCTGCTCGGCCGCCTTGGTCATCGGCAGCACGTCCACCGGCACCGGCGTCTCGGTATCCGAGGAACGGTCGTAGCGGCGCGAACCCAGCACCACGATGCCTTCGAGCTGGGTGGTGGATTCCTCCTGCGGACCCTGCGCCGTGGCCGTCTGCGCGTGCAGCGGCAGGCCGCCGAAGCTGCTGCCCAGACCCAACAGCGCGGCGCCGAGCGCCACATGGATGCGTGACCGTGTCATGCGACCTCCAACGAATTCTTAAGGTTTGCAGCTTACCCCAACTCGCACCCATGTGAACGATTGCTGCCCGCGTCGACGCGCCGCACCACCTGACGCCTGCCACGAGCGCCCGCTACAATCGGGCGCTCACCATGCGCGTATTCATGCAAACCCAGACCGCCGGCGCCGACAGCCCGCGCTACTACCAGCTCGTGCTGGAGCAGGACCTGCTCGGTGGCTGGACGCTGTTCCGCGAATGGGGCCAGCAGGGCGCCCACCGCGCGAGCAGCAAGCGCGAGCAATACCTCGAGCGCGACGCCGCGCTGGCCGCGTTCGAGCGTGCCCGCGACGCCCAGCTCGGGCGCGGTTTTCGCATCATGTTCAGCCAGGGCTTCGACGGCCCGCGCTGAAAACCCGTGACACCGATGCCCCAAGCCCGACCAGGGACGGTCGGACGCGACGCAGGCATGCCAATGCCCGTCTCGTGCCCGCAGCCGCCGCGCAGATCGCCAGCCGCGGCAGGCCGTGCCACGGGCGCCGGCACCGCCACAGCGCACCCCATTCCAACGTCTCCAAGGCCCCTTGCATGACCCCGCCCGACCATCGCTTCCTGCGCGCCCTGCGGCGCGAGCCCGTCGACGCCACGCCGATCTGGATCATGCGCCAGGCCGGGCGCTACCTGCCCGAATACCGCGCCACACGCGCGCGCGCGGGCAGCTTCTTGGCGCTGGCGCAGACGCCCGAACTGGCCTGCGAGGTCACCCTGCAACCGATCCGGCGCTTCGCGCTCGATGCGGCGATCCTGTTCTCGGACATCCTCACCGTGCCCGATGCGATGGGCCTGGGCCTGCATTTCGTCGAGGGCGAGGGGCCCAAGTTCGCGCGGCCGCTGCGCGATGCCGCCTCGATCCGCGCGCTGGGCGTGCCCGATCCGGCCACGAGCCTGCGCTACGTCACTGATGCGGTGCGCCTGATCCGCCACGAACTGCACGGGCGCGTGCCGTTGATCGGCTTCGCCGGCAGCCCCTGGACGCTGGCCTGCTACATGATCGAAGGCGAGGGCTCGGCCAGCTTCGCGCGCGCCAAGGCGCTGGCGCTGCAGGACCCCGCGCTCATGCACCACCTGCTCGATGTGCTTGCGCGCAGCGTGGCCACCTATCTCGCCGCGCAGGCCGCGGCCGGGGCGCAGGCACTCATGCTGTTCGACACCTGGGGCGGCCTGCTCACGCCCACGATGTTCACCGAGTTCTCGTTGCGCTGGCTCGGCGCGGTGGTGGCGCAGGTGCGGGCGCAGGCTCCGGAGGTACCCCTTATCCTGTTCTCCAAGGGCGCCAATGCGCACCTGGAGGGGCTGGCCGACACCGGCTGCGATGCGCTCGGACTGGACTGGACCATCGACATCGGCGACGCGCGCGCCCGCGTGGGTACGCGCGTCGCGCTGCAGGGCAATCTCGACCCGGCCGTGCTGGCCGCCACGCCGGCCACGATCCGCGCCCAGGCCGCCGCGGTGCTCGACGCGTTCGGCCCGCATCCGGGCCACGTGTTCAACCTCGGCCATGGCATCACGCCCGACATCGACCCCGCCCATGTGGCCGCACTGGTGGATGCGGTGCACGAGCTGAGCCGGCGCGGCTGAGGGCGCCGCCTCAGCCGCGGTGCTCGCGCATCACCTCGGCGATCGCCGCGGCGAGCAACGCGCCGGTGAGCGGCTTGCGCAGCAGCGCATTCATGCCCACGGCGCGGATGCGTGCCTCCTCGTCGCCGACCGAACGCGCGGTCACCGCGATGAGCGGCAGGCCGGGCGCGACGCCGGCGCGGATCATGCGCGCCAGTTGCAAGCCGTCGATGCCCGGCAGGTCGAGGTCGAGCAGCGCGAGGTCGTGGTGCGCGGCCTTGAGCTGGGCGAGTGCGGCCAGGCCGTCGCCGACGTGGCAGACGCGGTGGCCGAGCGCGCCGAGCAGGCCCGCGATCACCTGGCCGACGGTGGCATCGTCCTCGACCAGCAGCACCGCCAGCGCGTGCGTGGGCGCAGCCGGCTCCGCCACCGGCGTGGCAGCGGCCGGCGCGACTTCGCGGATCGGCAACTCGAGCACGAAGCGGCTGCCCTGCCCCGGCGTGCTGTCCACGCGCAGCGCGCCTTGCATGAGCGCGGCCAGGTCGCGGCTGATGGCCAGGCCCAGGCCGCTGCCGCCGTGGCGCCGCGCGGTGCCGGCGGCCTGCTCGAAGCGGTTGAACAGGCGCTCGACCTGCGCCCGGCCCATGCCCGGGCCGCTGTCGGCCACCACGAAATGCAGGCGTTCGCCGGCACGCTCCAGCGCCAGCTCGACGCCGCCGCGTTCGGTGAACTTGAGCGCGTTGCCGACGAGGTTGAGCAGGATCTGCTCGATGCGCAGCGCATCGCCCTCGATCCGCTTCGGCACCGCGGTGTCGATGCGCAATTCCAGCGTGAGTCCCTTGCGCAGCGCGAGCGGCCGCTGCAACTGCGCCACCGCCTGCAGCAGCGCGGCCGGATCCAGCGCCTGCTGCTCCAGCAGCAGCTTGCCGGCCTCGATGCGCGCCAGGTCGAGGCTGTCGTTGACGATGCGCAGCAACAGCTCGCCCGACTGGTGGATCGCGCTCGCGTAGTCGCGCTGGCGCGGGTCGAGCGGCGTCGCCAGCAGCAGTTCGCTCATGCCGAGCACGCCGGTCATCGGCGTGCGGATCTCGTGGCCCATGTTGGCGAGGAAGGTCGACTTGGCCTCGCTGACCTGCTCGCTCGCGCGCCGCAGTTCCTCGGCCAGGCCCAGGGCGTGCTCGCGGCGCACGCGCTCGCGCCACGCGCGCAGCATGAGCAACAGCAGCGCGGCGCCCGCCAGCGCGTAGAGCAGGTAGGCGAGCGGCGTGTCCCACGGCGCCCGCGCCACCTCCAGCGCCAGCGGCGCGGGCAGCTCGATCGTCACGCCGTTGCCACTGCGCGCGCGCAGCTGCAGGCGATAGCTGCCCGGTGGCAGGCGTGACCACACGCGCTCGCCGTTGTCGGCACGCGTCCACTCCTCCTCGAGGCCGGCCAGCCGGTAGTCGTAGCGGGTCGAGGTCGGGTCGACGTAGCTGAGCGCGCGCGCCTGGATGCGCAGGTTGCCATCGTCATGGCGCAGCCGCAGCGGTGCATTCGCATCGAGCGCGACGCGGCGCCCCGCGCGCTGCACGTCGAGCGCGGTGATGCGCAACAGCGGCGCGGGCACGTCGCTGCGCAAGGCGACCGGATCGAACGCGAGCGCACCGCCGAGCGTGCCGGCAAAAATGCTGCCGTCACCGGCCTGGGCCAGTGCGCCGGCGAGGAACTCCTGGCTGGGCAGGCCCTCGTGCAGGTCGAACTTGCGCACGCTGCCGCTGCGCGGATCGATGCGAAACAGGCCGCGCAGCGAGGTCAGCCACAGCGCGCCGTCGCGCCCCACCACCATCGCCGCGGCCTTGAGTGCCGGCCAGTCGCCGTGCACCGCGATCGTGGCCAGCGGCACGAGGCGCCCGGGCTCGACCCGATAAGCCTGCAACGCGCCCAGCCAGTGGTGCGCCCACAAGGTGCCATCGGCCGCGAAGGCGAGCGCATCGACCGCCCCCGCACGGGCACCGGCCGCGGGCACGAAGGCGTCGCGCGCGGCGTCGTGGCGCTCGATGCCGGCGCTGGTCGCCAGCCACGGCCGATCCTCCGCATCGAGCACCAGCGCCATCACGTCGGCGCTGCCCAGCGTCTGCGCCGAGGGCAGGTAGCGATGCTGCACGCGCGGCGGCTCGTCGCCGATGCGCGCGATGCCGCCGCCATGCGCGCTCACCCACAGCGTGCCATCGCGCGCCAGCGCCATGCGATCGACGAAGCCGGGCGGCAGCGCGTCCTCGCGCGCGAGGTCGACCTCGATGTCGATGCGCGCACCGCTGGCCAGCGACTGCCGGCGCAGGCCGCGCTGGAAGCCGAGCCACAGCGTGTCGGCATCGGCGGCGAGCAGCGCGGTCAGACGCTGGCGCCCGATCTGCAGGCGGGCGCCGTAGCGCTCGATCAGGCCGCTGCCGCGATCGATGCGGTCGACGCCATCGTTGCCGGTGCCGACCCAGACCGCGCGTTCGCCGTCGAGCGCGATCGCGCGGGCGCGGGCGTGGCTGAGGCTGGCGCTGTCGCCGGGCACGTGGCGGAACACCGCAAAGTTGCGCCAGTGCGGCGGCAGCCGCGCGAGGCCGCCGTCGAACAGCGAAAACCACACGCCACCCTCGCGGTCGCTCATCACGTCCATGGTGTTGGTGCCCGGATAGGCACCCGTGATCGCCTCGTCGCCGCCGTAACGCGTGAGCCGCCCGGCCGCGTCGATGCGCGCGACGCCGGTGAGCAGGCCGATCCACAGGTCGCCGTCCGCCGCGCGCGCGAACGAGGTCGCCGCGAGCGCAGGCGTGGCACTGCCGACCTCGCGCTCCACGCGCAGGTCGGCGCCGACGCGGAACACGCCCTTGCGCGTGCCCACCAGCGCGCCATCGCCGTCGGCGATGAGACTGAGCACGGTGGCAGGTCCGGGACGCTCCTGCAGCGGCGCGATCGGCACGTGCACGATGCGCCCGTCGGCCTCGCGCACGTCCAGCCCCGCGTCGGTGCCGATCCACAGTCGCCCGGACGCATGCGCAAGCAGCGCATACACGCTGCTCGAGCGCAGCGTGGCCGGGTCTTCCTCGTCATGGTCGACATGGCTGAAGCTGCCGTCGGCCTCAAGCCGGTTGACACCGCCGTCGTAGGTGCCCACCCAGATCGCGCCGTCGCGATCCTGCACGATGGTGCTGAGGTCGTCGCTCGCGAGCGTGCGCAGGTCACCCGCGCGATGGCGCCATTGGCGGAAGCTCGTGCCGTCGGCCTCGAGCCGGTTCAGGCCCGAGGCCTCGCCACCACACCACAGCCGACCATCGCGATCGACCAGCAGCGCCGACACGTCATTGGACGACAGCGAGGCCGGATCGGCCGGATCGTGGCGATACACGCGGAAATCCACGCCGTCGTAGCGCGCCAGTCCGTCCTGGGTGCCGATCCAGACGAAGCCGTCGTGGTCCTGCAGCGCCTTGTACACCACGCTCGAGGGCAGGCCGTCGTTGACGCGCATCGACACGAACTGCGGCGGTGCCGGCGGCACCGCGCCCTGCGCCAGCAGTCCCGACAACAGCAGCGGCACGAGCAGCACTGCGCGCATGGGCCCTCCCTGGGCGCGATGTTGCCACGGCGCGAGCGTGCGGTCAGGTGGCGCGCCTGCCGCGGCGACGCCGGCGCTCGCATAGAATCGGCGCATGCCCGCTCCCCGCCTGCCCCTGCGCCTGTTGCTGCTGGCCGCGCTCGCGCTCGCCGCCGCGCTCGTGTTGGGCTTGGTGCTGACCACGCTCAACAGCTTGCTCGAGTTCCATGAGCGCGTGGCTGCGCTGCCGCTGTGGCTGCGTGCGCCGCTGCTCGCGCTGGGTGCGCTGCTGCTCGCGGGCCTCGCCTACCTGCTGTGGCGCCTCGCGCGCCCGGCGCGCGGCGGTGCGGCGCCGGGCGCCGGCGCACCGCCCTCGCGCGATGCGATCCAGGCGCGGCTCGACGCGCTGCACGAGCGCGCGGTCGATACCGGCGCCCTGCAAGCCGAGCTGGCCGAACTGGATCGCCGCCACCACAGTGGCGAGCTGTACGTGGCGCTGTTCGGCGAAATCGCGACCGGCAAGTCGAGCCTGATCCGCGCGCTCGCGCCGCAGGCCGCGGTCGCGGTCGACGTGCGCGGCGGCACCACGCGCGCGGTCAGCCTGCATCGCGGCACGCTGCCGGGCGGGAGCGCACTCACGCTGGCCGACGTGCCCGGCAGCGGCGAGGTCGATGGCGCGCTGCACGAGCAGCTCGCACGCGAGGAAGCGCTGCGTGCGCATGCGGTGCTGTACCTGGCTGACGCGGACCTCGGCCGCAGCCAGGACGGCGAGCTGCGCTGGCTGGTGCAATTCGGCAAGCCGCTGCTGCTCGTGCTCAACAAGGCCGACCAGTACAGTCCGGCCGAACGCGACGCGCTGCTCGCGCGCTGGCGCGAGCGCTACGGCGACTGCACCCGGGCCATCGTCGCGGTGAGCGCGGGCGGCAGCGAACGCTGGGAGCGGCTCTTGGCCGACGGCCGGCGCGAACGGATCGAGCGCGAGCGCATGCCCGACATCGAGGCACTGCTGGCGGCGCTGGAGCACATCGCCGCGCACGGTGCCGGCGCGCTCGAAGCCGGCCGCCAGGCCGCGGTGCTGGCCCGCGTCGGCCAGCGCAGCGACGAACTCGCGCGCGAGGCCGCCGCACGCGATGCTGCCGCCGCGGTCGCGCGCTACACGCGTCGCGCGGTGATCGGCGCGCTGGCCGCGGTGGCGCCGGGCAGCGACCTGCTGATCCAGGGCGCGCTCGCCACCGGCCTCGTGCGCGAACTCGCGCGCATCCACGGCGTGGCCGTGCGCGAACTCGACATCGAGGCGATGTTGTCGCGCGTGGGCCTGACCGTGCGCAGCAGCAGCGCGATCGTGCTCGCGATCGCGGGCAACGCGCTCAAGGCGTTCCCGGGGCTGGGCACGCTCGGCGGTGGCGTGCTGCACGCGATCGCCTACGGACTGGTGTTCGACAGCCTCGGCCACGCGCTGGCCGACACGCTGGCGCAGCATGCGGCGCTGGATGCGGCCGATGTCGAGACGCGCCTGCGCGCGTTGCTGGCGCAGCCACGGCGCGAGCGCGTCGAGCGCGTCGCGCAGCTCGCGTTCGATGCGCTGCGCGATCGCGGCGCCGGCGGCGCGGCCGACTGAGGCGCTGCGGCCTGGCCGCGGCGCCCGGTGCAACGCAGCGTTCACGCGCGCACGCTGGCAGCGCCGCGCGTTTCTTGCCAAGCTGGCTGCCCTTGCCACCCACCGGAGGCCCGATGCCGCTGCCGCATGCCTGGCTCGTATCCGCACTGGCGGCTGCCGCGCTGCTGCCGTGCGCGCGCGCGGCGAACGTGCAGTGGCGCCTGGATGCCCGCCATTCGCAGGTGCAGTTCGGCGTCGACCACCAGGGCTACTCGACCACGTTCGGCCACCTGCGGATCAAGGATGGCCTGCTCGACTTCGATCCACACGACTGGTCGAGCGCGCGGCTCGAGGTCGAGATCGACATGACGTCGGTGTCGCTCGGCGATACGCGGCTCGATGCCGCGGTGCGCGCGGCGGCGCTGCTCGACACCGCGCGCTGGCCGAGCGCGCGCTTCACCAGCCGCCGCGTCGAGTCACGCGACGGCCGCCATGGCGTGGTGCACGGCCAGTTGCAGTGGCGTGGCCACACGCGTCCGCTCGCGCTCGCGGTCACGTTGAATCGCCTCGCGCCGGACCCATATTCGATGCGCCGCAAGATCGGCTTTTCGGCCACGGCCACGCTCGCGCGACAGGAGTTCGGCATCACCCGCTACCCGGATGCGATCGGCGCCGACGTGGCGCTGCGCATCGAGGTGGAGGGCTTCCGCGCCACCGGCGCACCACCGCTGGAGACCACCGATGGCACTCAAGAGTGATGCGCTGCGCTGGGGCAGCCTCGCCAAGTTCTTCCACTGGAGCGTGGTCGTGCTGCTGCTGGTGCAGGGCACGCTCGGACTGGTCATGGTCGACCTGCCCAAGCGGCCGAGCGTGATTCCGCTGTTCAACCTGCACAAGTCGCTCGGCCTCACGATCCTGCTGCTGGCGCTGTTGCGCCTGCTGTGGCGCGCCTTCGACCGCCACCCGCAGCCGCCCGCGGGCATGCCGCAATGGCAGGTATTGGGCGCGCGCGCGGGCCACGCCCTGCTCTACGGCCTGCTGTTCGCGCTGCCGGTGAGCGGCTGGCTGTTCGACTCGGCCGCCTCGCTGCGGCCGCTGTTCTGGTGGGGACTGGTCAAGCTGCCCAATCTCATGGGCGGCCCGAGCGAGGCCCTCAAGCCGATCTTCCAGGCCAGCCACCAGTGGCTGTTCGTGGCACTGGTGCTGGTGGCCGCCGGTCACGCCGCCGCCGCTCTCGTGCACCATTTCGTCAACCGCGACGACGTGCTGCGGCGCATGCTGCCGGGCCGGCGTGGCACCTGAATCCATTCCTGCAGGGAGACTTCCGATGTTGCGTACCCTCCTCATGTGCACCTTGCTGTTGCCCGCCGTTGCGTTCGCGCGCGACTGGCAGGTCGATGCCGCCGCGAGCACGCTCGGTTTCACGGGCAGTTACCAGGGCGAGGCGTTCACGGGCCGCTTCAAGTCGTTCGAGGCGCAGATCCGCTACGACGCGGCCGACCTGGCCACGGCCCGCTTCGACGTCAAGGTCGACCTCGCCAGCGTCGACACCACCAGCAGCGAACGCGACGACACGCTCAAGGGCAGCGATTTCTTCGCGGTGGCCAAGTTCCCGAGCGCGCACTTCGTCACCAGCGCTTTCAGCGCGGGCAGCGATGGCAGCGTGACCGCGCAGGGCCAGCTCACGCTGCGCGACCACACCCGTCCGGTCACGCTCAAGGTCAAGTTCGCTGCCGACGGCGACCACGCCACGCTCAGCGTGGACACGGTGCTCAAGCGTGCCGATTTCGGCGTGGGCAGCGGCAGCGACTGGGACGACATCAGTGCCGAGATCCCGGTGCACGGCCAGCTCAAGCTCAGTGCGCGCTGAGTGAAGCGCGTGCGCCACTGGTGGCAGCGCCTGCGCGGCGGCGGCGCGCCGGCTGCGCCTGTCGCCGACGGCAGCGTCCACCACGCCCAGGCCAGCGCGAGCCTGCGCGCGCTGCTCGACGACCGCCAGATCCCGGCCGCGGTGCGCAACAGCCTGTCCGCCGAGTTCGCACGCCTGGAATCGATGCTGGCCAAGCTCGAACGCGAGGAACTGCACATCGCGGTGTTCGGGCGTGTGAGCGTGGGCAAGTCCGCGCTGGCCAACGCGCTGCTCGGCGAAGCCGCGTTCGCGGTGGGCGTGCTGCATGGCACGACCCGCGAGGCGGCGCAGCGCCGCTGGCACGCGGTCGCCGGCAGCGGCGTGCACCTGATCGACACGCCCGGCATCGACGAACTCGATGGCGAGGCGCGCGAACGGCTCGCCTTCGAGGTGGCCGAGGTGGCCGACCTCGTGGTGTTCGTGGTCGATGGCGACCTCACCCACAACGAGCACGCCGCGCTCACCACGCTCGCGCGCACGCAGCGCCCGCTGCTGCTGGCGCTCAACAAGTCCGACCGCTACGACGAGGCCGAGTGCGCGGCCCTGCTGGCGCGCCTGCGCGAGCGCAGCGCCGGGCTGGTGCAGGCCGAGGATGTGGTCGCGATCGCGGCCCAGCCCGCTCCGCTCAAGCGCGTGCGCGTGGATGCGCAAGGCCGCGAGCAGGTGCAGTGGGACGAGCGCGCACCCGCGATCGAGGCGCTGCGCGCGCGCCTGACCGCGATCATCGAACGCGAGGGCAAGACGCTGGCCGCGCTCAACGCGGGCCTGTTCGCCGGACGCGTCACCGATGCGGTCGGCGCCCGCATCGCCCAGGCGCGGCGCGAGCTGGCCGACCGGGTGATCCGCCAGTACTGCATCGCCAAGGCCGTCGCGGTTGCCCTCAACCCGATCCCGGTGGCCGACCTGCTCGCGGCCGGCGCGCTCGACGCGGCCCTGGTCATGCACCTGGGCCGCGTCTACGGCCTGCCGCTCACGCGCCGCGAGGCGGGCGCCCTGCTCGCGGTGATCAGCGCGCAACTGGTCGCGCTCATGAGCGCGATCTGGGGCGTGCACCTGGCCGCCGCGGCGTTCAAGGGACTCAGCGCCGGCCTGTCGACGCTGGTCACCGCGGGCGCGCAGGGCGCGCTGGCCTGGTATGCCACCGAACTGGTCGCGCGCGCCGCCGAGAAGTACCTCGTGGCGGGCAAGTCCTGGGGCGAACTCGGCCCCAAGCGCGTGGTCGCCGACATCGTGGCGAGCCTCGACCGCGACTCGATCCTGCGCGAGGCGCGCAAGGAAATCCTCGCGCGCCTGTGACGCAGGCGCCCCTGCGGCCGGCCTGCCAGGGCCAGATGCGCGAACCGCGCCTCCCCAAAATTGGGGATGCCCGTGTGCGCGGCCGCCGGCATCATCGCGCGACCCACCACCGAACGGACCCACCATGCCCCAGTCACCGCGTACCGGTCATGCCCTGTCGCTCGCATTGCTTGCCGCCATGCTCCAGTCCACGGCCCAGGCCGCATCCGGCCAGCTGCATCCGGACGTGCACTTCGACGCGCGCACCAACACCCTGCGCGTGGTCGGCTGCGACTATCCTGCGGTCAAGAGTGCGCTGCTGAACGTGAGCAACGGCGGCACCGTCGAGATCGGCGCCGGGCATTGCGACTGGGGCGAGGATGATCCCGCGCATCCGGGCGCCCAACCGCACTGGGTGGTGGCCAGCATCCAGGGCAAGAACATCAAGGTGCGCGGCGCCGGGGTCGACCAGACCGTGATCCATCGCACCTCGCCGATCCGCGGCGGCGACGAGCCGCTGCTGTACTTCGGCTGCGGCTCGGGCGCCACGATCGAGATGTCGCACATCCATTTCGTCGGCAACGATGACGAGCAGGAAGGCGATCCGGTCATGCGCGAAGCCGACCAGGACTCCGCCATCCAGCTGCAGGGACGCTGCCAGAACATCAAGCTGCACGACATGGTGTTCGAGAAGTTCTCCAATGCCGGCATCATGCTCACCGGCCGCACCGCAGAGCAGGACGGCGTGGTCTACGACAACAAGTTCATCTCCAACTACAAGTGCTACCCGCTGGACCAGCCCGACAACAACTACCGCTGCCTGGGTTACGGCGTGGCGCTGTGGGGCGCCAACAACTGGCCCGACCTGCAACTGGGCAGCGCCAATGCGGTTTTCATCGAGAACAACAAGTTCTATGACAACCGCCATGCGGTCGCCGCGCACATGGGCGTGCGCTACGTGGTGCGCTACAACCGCATCCTCGGCAGCGAGCGCACCGCGCCGTGGGGCATGATCGATGCACACGGCAACCGTGAGGAAGCCAACGGCAACGTGCGCGGCACGCGCAGCTGGGAGATCTACCACAACACGCTCGGCAGCGAGGCCAGCGGCTCGCGCAAGGCCAACGGCTTCGTGCCGCGCGGCGGTGATGGCGTGTTCTTCAACAACCACATCCAGGGCCGCATCTTCACCACCGCGCGCATGTTGATCGAAAGCTACCAGGAAGACTGCGATCCCGACGTGGTGCATCCGCCAAGCCCGCGCCAGTTCGTTACCGACCAGACCACCGAGGCATGGTTCTGGGACAACGTCCATGCGCCCGAGTCGCGCGACCTGTTTCCGGGCAATCCGCCGCCGCTGCAATATTTCATGACTTCGAGCGGCTCCTACGACTGCAGCTACTTCCTGCGCGAAGGCGAGCCCAACGACCCGCCCGACACCTGGGAATACACCCAGGCGCCCAAGCCCGGCTACACGCCCTACACCTACCCACACCCATTGCGCATGACCGGCGACCGCATCTTCCAGGACGATTTCGACTGGCTGTGAGCGGGCCGCAGGCGACGTGACTGCCACGGTCGGGGCGCGCTGCCGCCGCCCCGACCGGCGCCGCGGATCAGTCGGCGGCAAGGAACACGCGCAGCGCCTCGGGCGCGAACGGCCAGTCCAGTTCACGTCCGCTGTCGGCATCGCGCAGCACCGGCACGCGCGTGCCATAGCGCTGCTCCAGCGCGGGGTCGTCATCGATCCACAGGCTGTCGAACCCGGGCGCGCGCGCGGCGGCGAGCAGCGCGAGTGCCTCGTCGCACAGCTTGCAGTCGTCGCGTTGCAGCAGGATGAGGCGCATCAGTGGCGGTCCTGGCGGGCACCGGCGCGTGCCCGTGCGGGCCGCCAGCATAACGCGTGGCAGCCGGCCAGCCGCCACGCGGCAGCGTAGAATGCGCGGCGGTTCCATCCAACAGCGTGCACCATGGCCGTCAGCGTGTTCGACATCTTCAAGATCGGGATCGGTCCGTCCTCGTCCCACACCGTGGGGCCGATGCGCGCGGCCGCGCGCTTCGTGGCGCGCTGGCTGGACGAGGCCGGCGTGCTCGATCGGGTCGTGCGGGTGCGCTGCGAGCTGTTCGGTTCGCTCGCGTTGACCGGTCGTGGCCACGGCACCGACAAGGCCGTGCTGTGCGGACTCGAGGGCGCGCAGCCCGACACCATCGACCCCGACGCGATCCCGACCATGCTCGACCGCATCCGCGGCAACCAGCGCATCCGCCTCGGCGGCCACCACGAGATCGGGTTCGACGAGAAGCAGGACCTGGTGTTCAACAAGCGCCAGAAACTGCCGTTCCACTCCAACGGCATGCGCTTTGCCGCGTTCGACGCCGCCGGCGCGCCGCTGGCCGAACGCGACTACTACTCGGTGGGCGGCGGATTCGTGGTCAATGCCGACGAGGCCGCCAGCGACCGCATCGTCGCCGACACCACGCCGCTCGCCTACCCGTTCCGCAGCGGCGACGAGCTGCTGCAGCTGTGCCGCGAGCATGGCCTCACCATCGCCCAGCTCATGCTCGCCAACGAACAGGCCTGGCGCAGCCCGGCCGAGGTCCGCGACGGCCTGCTCGCGATCTGGCGCGCGATGCAGGGTGGTGTCGCGCGCGGCGTGCGCGAGGGCGGCACGCTGCCCGGCGGCCTGCATGTGCGCCGACGCGCGCCCGAACTGTATGCCGAACTTCGCGACCGGCCGGAGGCGGCACTGCGCGATCCGCTCACGATCCTCGACTGGGTCAACCTGTATGCGCTCGCGGTCAACGAGGAAAACGCGGTCGGCGGCCGGGTGGTGACCGCGCCGACCAACGGCGCGGCCGGCATCATTCCGGCGGTGCTGCACTACTACGAGCGTTTCTGCCCGGGCTCGAATGAACAGGGCATCATCGATTTCCTGCTCACGGCCGGCGCGATCGGCATCCTGTACAAGGAGAATGCGTCGATCTCGGGCGCCGAGGTCGGCTGCCAGGGCGAGGTCGGGGTGGCCTGCTCGATGGCCGCGGGCGGCCTCGTCGCCGCGCTCGGCGGCAGCATGGCGCAGGTCGAGATGGCGGCCGAGATCGGCATGGAGCACAACCTCGGCCTCACCTGCGACCCGATCGGCGGGCTGGTGCAGATCCCGTGCATCGAGCGCAATGCGATGGGTTCGGTCAAGGCCATCAACGCGCAGCGCATGGCGATGAAAAGCGACGGCAAGCACCACGTCTCGCTCGACAAGGTCATCAAGACCATGCGCGAGACCGGTCGCGACATGAAGGACAAGTACAAGGAAACCAGCCGCGGCGGGCTCGCGGTCAATGTGATCGAGTGCTGAGGCGGGCGCAAGCGCGGGTTTCCGCTCACCACGCCGGCCGGCTCACGTCCGCCGCGACCAAGCCCACGCGCTGCGCCGTGCGCCGGCGCACACCTGCACGCGTGCCCCACCAACGCGTGGAGCTTCCACGCTGCCGGGCGCGCCCTGCGTGCCGGCAACCCCCCGACAAAAAAAAGAGGCGGGGTTGCCCCCGCCTCCAAGTCATCCGGACGTGCGCCTGCACATGCAGGCGCACGCTGCATCCATCAGCGCTTGCGTGCGCCCCGATCGGCCTGTGAACCCGCCGCCATCGGTGCCACCGGTCCGCCCGCGACGGACTGGGCCGTGATCGCGACGTTGTCGATACCGATGTAGTTGGAATTGCTGCCCGATGGTCCGCCATTCTCGACGAAGTAGCGCAGCGCGATACGCCCGCTGCCCGAGGTCGGCAAGGACGCACTCGGGATCGTGAATTGCGTCCATACAGAGGGATAGTCGGTAGCGACATAGGTGGGAGCGATATCGAGCAGCAGGGTGCCGAAGTCACCCACGTCGGTGGCCGAGCTACCCACATCGGTGCTGCCGCCATTGGTGCTCAATCGCACCTGCAGGCGATCTGGAAAGATGGGGTTGGCCACGGTGCGCGTGTAGAAGCTGAACGACGAACCCGCGGTGAACGTGATCTCCGGCGTGATCAGCCAGTTGCTGATGGTTCCCGTACCGGCCGTGTTGTTGAAGTTGGCTCCGATGTAGGCGGTGGGCGCGCCGTCGAAGGACGGGAACACCGTGGAGTTGCCCTGGAACCAGTTCGTCACGCCGATCGGATTGCTGTGGTTGGTCTGGACCCAGCCCGCCAGCGCGGTGATGTCGTCGAAGCCTTCGACCACGGTGATGGTGTTGGGACCCGAGCCGCTCACCGCCACGTACATGTGGGCGTCGGGAGCAAGACCACCGTTTTCATGGAACACCACTTCGGCGAAGGTCACGCCGGCGAGCGTGCCGTGCGGGCTGGCCGTGATCGTGATCGCCTGGGTGTCGGTGAGCGTGCCGTCGAACCCGAAGTTGGTCACGTCGGCTGCCAGGCCCAGCTCCGGCGGGGCATTGAAGGTGACGGTCCAGTTGCTCGCCGTGCCCAGGGTGTTGCGCAGCGTGCGCGTCCACGAACACGAATTGACGCAGTCGAGATTGCGCATGCTGGCGATGTTGAGCGTCTTGGGATCACCCGGGGTCGGCGAGGCGGCAGGATTCGCGGCCAAGAAGTTGGCAAAGGTCTCGTCCAGCACGAAACCGGCCTTGGCCGCCTTGCTCAGGTCGACGCGGCCACTGCCGACATCGTCCGGGTCCCAAGCCGTGGTCAAGTCCTCCTTGGTGCCGTTGGTGAACGCCGTCAGCATGAGCGCGGACTTGACCTCCGCAGGCGTCCAGCCCGGCTGCGCGGCGCGAATCAGCGCCGCGGCACCGGCGATGTGCGGCGAGGACATCGAAGTGCCGCTCATGATGCCGTAGTTGCCGGCCGCCGCATCCACCGGTGCGTAGATGCTCACACCCGGACCGGTGACGTCCGGCTTGGTCACGGTCGTCAAGTTGCTCGGGCCGCGCAGGCTGAAGTCCGCCAGCACGTCACCCTGTCGCGTCGCAGGCGAGAAATCGCCCGTGGTCACGGGCAATACCGCCGGCCCGTCGAAGCCATCGGCAAAGATGCGGTCGGGATTGACTCCATTGATGTAGTCGACCAGCGCCAGGCCCTCGCTCTGCAGGATGCTGTAGGCGGGCAAGGGCGCGCCATTGACGTTCATGTTGAGCACGCCGGCGGCGTTGTTGTAGATGATGGCCATGGTCGCGCCGGCCGCCTGGGCGTTGTTGGCCTTTTCCTGGAATGAGCAGGTTCCGCGCGAAATGAGCGCGATCGCCCCGGTGAAATAACCCGCCGGGAATCCGCCCGTGGAAGTACAGCCGATCGGATTCGCGGCGTTCCAGCGGATCTCGAGCCCGGTCGCGGCCGCGCCCAGGTTGGGGCCGTTGCCCGGATTGAGCACGAGGTTCTGGATCGCCGGCGGCGGCGTGCCGGGACCGCCGGTCAGCGTCAACGCACCAACGCCTGCGATGTTGTTGTCATGGGTCGACGCCGCCACCGTGGTCATCCACGGCCCGAGGTGGTTGACGTTGCCGACCGGGTCGGGAATCGAATCGCTGGTATTGCCGGCCGATGCGGCCACGAAGATGTCGGCGCCCACCGCATCCAGGAACACGCGGTCGTTGTCGCTCCAGGGATTCTGGCCACCCGAGATCGAGAAATTGATCACGTCCACGCCATCGGTGATGGCCTGCTCGATGGCGGCGACGATCGCCGAGCCGCTGCAGGTGTTGGTGGCGCAGACCTTGTAGCTGCGCAGGCTGGCGCAAGGCGCCACGCCCGACATCGAGGTGAACGGCGCCGGAATCGTCGGCGGCGGCGTGGCCGTGCTGGTGAGGGTGTTGCCGACGGCGGTGCCCGCCACGTGCACGCCATGGCCATTGTTCGCGTTGGCCTCGGGGCTGGTGCCGGTGCAGCTGGTCGGGGTGTTGGTGAGGCAGTCGGCGGTGCTCAACAGCTTGTGGTTGCCCGAATTGAACACGCCACAGCTGGGATCGTCGGCAAAGGCCGGATGCGCCGCGAACGAGCCGGTGTCGATCACGCCCACCACGATGCCCTGTCCCCGGGTCCCCGTGCCGCCCGGTACCGCGGTACCGTTCCAGATCTGGTCGGCGCCGATGAATTCGGGACCGCGATAGGTGTCAGTGTGGTAGGTGCCAGCCGGACGCACGCTCTCCACACCCGGCAGCCCCGCGATGGCGGCGGCTTCACTCTCGGTGAGGTCGGTGGCAATGCCGCTCATGGTCACGCCATAGGCGTTGGGCACGTCGATCGTGCGGCCCAGCGCTGCGTTGATGTCGCCGATGTGCTGGTTGCGCTGCGCCTCCAGATAACCGAGATAGGCCACGGCCTGGGGTGACTTCGCGTCGAGCTTGCGTGCCGCGCGGCTGGGCGCGGTCGCGGCCAGTCCGGCGACGCCACCGTGGTAGTGCAGCAGGCCCGGCTCGGAGAAGCGAATGATGTAGGTCTGCGACCCGCTGGTGGCCTGGCCCGCGACCAGCGCCGGCGAGGGGCCCGATGCCAAGGCATCGTGGGCGGGGAGTGCGGCCATGCCGCCGATGAGCACGAGGCTCACGGCAGATGCAAGGGAATTGAGGCGAAGCGACTTGCGCATGCTGAATCTCCGATACGTGGGCAACTACAAGCATCCCGCCCCTGGCGCCTGCACAGGATCGGGAATCCGTAAGGAAAGGAATTCTGCGGACGCCGCGGCACGCCAGCGACACGACACACCCAACGGCGCGCATGCGTCCGGACAACCCCCGCCTGCGCAGCATACACGCGTGGTTCACATCCATGATTGTGCGACGCACCAAAGCGTGGTCCAGCCCATCCTCGCCCGCACTGTTCCGCACCTTGGCCCTGCCCCCGTGGCGGCGCACACCGCCGCGCCCGAGGTTGCAGCGTGGCTGCTGCTGCTGCAGATCGTTGCAGCGTCCCCGTCATCCGCGACGCAGGGACCTTGGGATCGACATGCACCCGATGACGGCACGCCAATCCAGCGGCAACCGTGCCGCAGTACACGGCGTAGGCGCGCGTCCACCAGGCCGCAGGCTGGATGCCCGCGGCCTGGTGCGAACCGCAGGTGCCGACGTCAGTGGCCGGCGTGACGCCCCAACGCCTCGAAGTCGTCGGCAAAGATGCGGTCGTGACAAAACACCATGACGTTGTCGACGTCGGCTCCGGCAATCATGCCCATGGCATTGGCCACGAAGCAGGTGGAGACGCTGGGCTGGGTGTCGATGCTCACGAAATAGCTCGACCCATCGATCAGTGCGACAGGAAAGGTGAACGCGCCATTGGCCGCGATCGGCAGTAGCTGCGCACCGTCGTTGAGCGACAGCACGAGGCCATTGCCGATCAGGTTGCTGACCGTGCCGCCCACCGTGTAGTTCAGCGCCACGACACAGGTCACGCTGACATTGTCCACGTTGGCGCCGGCGATCGTGCCACTGCCATTGGCCACGCTGCACACCTGGCCCTCGGGTTGGGCGTCGACCGTGACCGCGTAGGTCGCACCGCCGGGCAGGCCGTTGGGGAAGACGAAGCTGCCATTGGCCGCCACCGCCAGGCTCTGCGCGCCGCCATTGAGGCTGAGCACGAGGCCGCTGCCAACCAGGCCACCCACCGTGCCGCCCACCGTGTACGTGGCACCGGTGTCACCCTTGATCGCTACCGTGATGTGCTGCGGCGGCGAGGCATTGCCCGTTTCGGTCAGGAACACATTGCCGAACGCGACCGCGCCGATCGCCGTCAGCGGTGTCGCGCTGAACGTGATCGTCTGCTCGGCGCCTGGCGCGAGCGTGAAGCTCGCCGGTGACGCACCCACGGTGAAGGCCGGATCGGTGATGCCGGTGATGGCCCAGCTGCCGTTCGTGGCGAGACGGTTCCTGACCGTGCGCGTCCAAGTGCACGCTGCGTGGCACGCCATGTTGCGCAGCGAGGGCAGGTTGAGCTGCTTGACGTCGAGCGAGCCGCCCGCGGGGTTGGCGGCGATGAAATTGGCCTTGGTTTCGTCCATGGTCAGGCCCGCGAGCACCGCCTGGTCGACCTGCACGCGACCACTGCCGGTGTCGTCGATGCTCCATGCGCTGGTGCCATCCTCGCGGAATCCGGCCAGCTTGGCGCTCATCATGAGTGCCGAACGGATCTCGACCGGGGTCCAGTCCGGATGCACCGCCTTCACCAGCGCCGCCGCGCCAGCCACGTGCGGGCCCGACATCGAGGTGCCGCTCATGCGCTCATACTGGCCGCTGTCGGCGTCGGAGGCCGCATAGATGTCCACGCCCGGCGCGGTGACGTCGGGCTTGGTGAGGTCGGCCAGCGGCGCGGGCGTCGGGCCACGGAAGCTGAAACTGGCCAGCACGTCGCCTTGGCGTTCGGTCGCAAGGATCGGCACCACATCGGCGGTGGAATCGGCGGAGTGGGCGCCGACGAACGCGATGATCGCATCGCCGTTGGCCTGGCTCATGCCGTAGGCCGGCACCGCCGGCGCATCGGTCGTGTCCATGTTGAGCGACCCGAACTGGTTGTTGCCGATCACGACCATGTCCGCACCCGCACCAAACGCATTGCTGATCTTCTCGACAAAGGTGCAGGTGCCGCGGCGCAGTACCGCGACCGAACCGCTGAACGTGCCAGCCGGGATGCCGCCGGCGGCGGTGCAGCCCTCGATGTTGGCCGGATAGGTCTTCACCGGCTTGCCGGCCCAGGTCGGCGTCGACGATGCCTGCGTGGTGCTGCCGGGACTGAGCGCGACCTGCCGGGTGAGCGGCGGCGGCGTGCCCGGGCCGCTGAGCGAGAACCCGGGGCCGACGATCTGGTCATGGGTCGAAGCAGCCACCGTCAACACCCACGGACCACGATGGTTGACCTGGGCCACCGGGTCGGGAACGCCCACGCTGGTGTTGCCGGCCGAAGCCGCCACGAACGTGCCCGCACCCACCGCATCGAGGAACGCACGGTCATTGTCGATCCACGGCGAAGTGCCGCCCGAGATCGAGAAATTGATCACGTCGACGCCGTCGGCAATCGCGTTCTCGGTCGCGGCCGCGATCGCGGCGCCGCTGCAGCTGTTGGTTTCACATACCTTGTAGGAGTAGATCTTCGCGCACGGCGCCACGCCCGACATCGTGGTGCCCGCGAGCAGCGCCGGCGGCGGCGTGGCCGTGTTGTCGATGGTGTTGCCGGCAACCGTGCCCGCGGTGTGCACGCCATGGCCGTTGCCCGGATTGGCTTCCGGCACGGACCCGTTGCACAGGCCGCCCGAACTGCCGCTGCAATCGACCGCGACGAGCTTGGGCGCGAGCACGCTGAAGCCGCAGGTGGGGTCGTTGGCGAACGAGGGATGAGTCGCGTTGCTGCCGCTGTCGATGATGCCGACCTTGATGCCCTCGCCGCGATTGCCCACGAGGTTCGGCGTGCTGTGGCCGTTCCACACCTGGTCGGCACCGATGAAGGCCGGGCCGCGATAGGTATCCAGGTGGTAGACACCGGCCGGCCGTACCGATTCCACGCCGGGCAGCGTGGCGATCGCGGCGACCTCGGCGGCATCGAGCGCGGCGGCGATGCCGTTGAAGGTGATGCCGTAACTGTGGCTGGTGGCGAGCCTGCGGCCGATGCGGACCTCGATCGCGCCGCGATGCAGTTCGCGCTGCGCCGCGAGGTACGCCTCGTAGCTGCGTGCGGCGAGCGTGTCGCGGTCCAGCCGCTGACCGCGCGCGGCATCGGGCGCGGTGCGCGCGAAGCCGCTGACGCCACCCTCGTAGTTCAGCAGGCCGGCTTCGGCAAACGTGATGATGTAGACCTCGCTGGCCGCGGCCGGCGTGGCGGCGGCGGTCGCGCCTGCGTGGGCGGGCGCGGCGAAGGCGGCGATTCCCTGCATGGCGACACTGGCGAGCGCGAGCCCTGTCGCGAGCGACAGGCTCTTCAAACGAACTGGTTTCATGGCGTTCCTCGAAGGTCAAATGCACCAAGACCGGAGTCACGCACCACTGCAACAGTGGCGCTGGTGTCCGGTCCCGGAAGTGAACGCTCGCGTAGCCGCGTTATAGCATCGCCCTGCATGCGCGCCAAGCCGTCGCCGGACCTTTCGCGCGCGCCATGGCCGGCACAGCGCACCGCCACGGCGCGCACGAGTTGCTCCTCAAGCCGCGCGCCCGGCGCCAGGGCGATGCGGTCGCACATCGCGCGCGACTGGTCAGTCGTGCGCCGCCTCGCGCAGGAACGCGACCACCTCGGCCAGCGCGCGCGTGCGCGGCATCGGCGGCAGGCTGGCGAGGAACAGCTTGCCGTAGGCGCGCGTGCACAGGCGCGGATCGCACAGCACGATCACGCCGCGGTCGTGGATGTCGCGGATGAGGCGGCCCGCGCCCTGACGCAGCGCGATCACCGCATTGGGCACCTGCCAGTCGAAGAATGGATTGGCACCGGCTTCGCGCAGCGCCTCCAGCCGCGCCAGCAGCACCGGATCGTCGGGCGAGGCGAAGGGCAGTTTGTCGATCACCACCACGCTGAGCGCATCGCCCGCCACATCGACGCCTTCCCAGAAGCTCGCCGCGCCGAGCAGCAGGCCGTTGCCCGAAGTGCGGAATTGCTCCAGCAGCAGGCTGCGCGGCGCGCTGCCCTGCACGAACAGCGGAAACGCGCTGTGCTGCGCCAGCCACTCCGCCGCGCGGCGCAGAGCCCGATGCGAGGTGAACAGCAGGAACGCGCGTCCGCGCGACGCCTCCAGCACCGGCAGCACCGTCGCCAGCATGCGTTCGCTGTAGTCCTCGGCCCCCGGATCGGGCAGGCCTTCGGGCAGCCAGGCGAGCGCCTGCCGCGCGTAGTCGAACGGGCTGTCGACCGCGAGCTCGACCGGATCGACGAGGCCGAGCTGGCGCGAGAAATGCTCGAAGCGCCCAGCGACCGTGAGCGTGGCCGAAGTGAAGATCCACGCGGCCTGGCTGTGTTCGCGCAGTTCGCGCAGCGGCTGGGCGATGTCGAGCGGGGTGGCGTGGAAGGTGAAGCCGTGCGCGCTCAGCTCGTACCAGTACACGGTGTCGCGCGCGTGCGCATCGAGCAGGTGCGCAAGCCGCGCCGCGTGTTCGAGTGTGCGCTCGTGCACGCTGTCGAGGCCGCGGCTGCGCCCACCCTGCTGCTCCAGCACCGTCGCCAGTGCATCGAGCGCGGCGCAGAGCGCAGCCAGTTCGGCCTCGACCGCCGCATCGCGCTCGATCTGCATGAATGCGCCCTTGGCCGGGAAACGATCCAGCGCCAGGCGCAGGCGCTTGAGCGTGTCGTTGAGCTGGGCCAGCGGCTCGCGCAGCAGCGCGGCCGCACCGCTCACGCTCGCGCATTCGGCCAGCGCATCGCCCGCCAGCTCGGCCAGTTGCCGCGCCGACAGGTTGACCGAGAAGAACTGCCCCGCAAGGTCGGGAATCTGGTGCGCCTCGTCGAGGATGAACGCGTGGGCGCCGGGCAGGATTTCGCCAAAGCCTTCCTGCTTGATCGCGAGGTCGGCGAACAGCAGGTGGTGGTTGACCACCACGAGGTCGGCCTCCTGCGCCGCGCGCCGCGCCTTGACCACGAAGCAGTCGTGGAACAGCGGGCATTCGGCGCCGAGGCAGTTCTCGGTGGTCGAGGTCACGCGCGGCCACAGCGGCGAATCCTCGGGCACCGCGTCGAGCTCGGCGCGATCGCCGCTGGTGGTGCGTCTGGACCAGGCCTGGATCGCCTGCAGCTGCGCGACCTGCTCGCGCGAACCCAGGCGCCCCTCCTTGTGGGTCTGCTCCAGGCGGTGCAGGCACAGGTAGTTGGCACGGCCCTTGAGCAGCGCGCTGGTCATGCGCACGCCGAGCACGCTGCGCACGCGCGGCAGGTCGCGATGGAACAGCTGGTCCTGCAGCGTCTTGGTGCCAGTGGACACGATCACGCGCTGGCCCGCGAGCAGCGCGGGCACGAGGTAGGCGAAGGTCTTGCCGGTGCCGGTGCCGGCCTCGGCCACGAGCATCTGTTGCGCGGCGATGGCTTGCTCGACCGCGGCCGCCATCGCCTGCTGTGCCGCGCGCGGCACGAAGCCGGGCACCTCGCGCGCGAACGGGCCGTCCGCACCGAGCAGTTCCGCGGCGCCCGGCATGGTGCTCAGCACCGGCGCGGCAGCGGCCGTGGCGCTGCGATCCTCACATGCGCACCGGCGGCGGAATGCGGCACTCCTTGAGCCGTTGCGCGGCCTGCTGCGCGGTGGCGGCGTCGCCCATGCCGGTCCGCGCCTCGACCACGGTCTGCCAGTTGCGCGCGCACAGGCTGCCCGAGCGCGGGCCAAGCGTGTAGCTGCGGATCGCGTTCTTCTCGGCGGCCAGCCAGTCGCCCTGCGCGATGTCGACCTCGGCGCGCGCCTGCAGCAGGTCGGGCGCATCGGGCGCCAGGCGCAAGGCCTTGTCGAGCGCGCTCGCCGATGCCGCGTAGTCGTTGCGCGCCTCGGCCGCGCGCGACTGCTCGACATAGCCGTCGATCGCGGCATCGCGCAGCGGCTGCACCTGCACCGCCGAATCCACGCCATGGCCCGCATCGCGGATCGCGCGCAGCGCAGCGCCGCGGTCCACTGCCGGTGGCTGCGCCGTGCGCGGATCGTGCGTGTGCGCGCACGCAGTGAGCACCGACACCATCACCACAACACCGACGCCAGCGACCCTCATCACGCCACTCCTGCAAGCCATCCCGTACCGGATGCGCATTGTCGCATGCACACGCGATCGCCTGCGCCGCGTTGCGCACGCATCGGGCCATACCCGACGTGCGGGCCTCGGCCACGCGTTCGCAGCGCGCGTCGCGGTCAGCGTTCGCCGACGCCGAGCAGGTCCTTGAGCCGGTCGAGCGGGCAGGATTCCTCGGCCAACGGCGCATGGCCGAGCGCGAACGGCAGCTCGCGCGTGCCGCTGCAGACGGCGCTGCTGCGCACGCCGGTGCTGGCATTGACCACCACGCGCTCGATGCCCTCGTCGGGCACCACCAGCGGCACGGTCGGCAGGCGGCGCATGAGTTCGATCCACACGCGCAGCCCGCCGGTCGCGCCAAACAGCGTGGTCGGCCGGTTGTCGTCGCGGCCGAGCCAGGCCACCGCGAGCGTGTCGCCGGTGAAGCCCGCGAACCACGCATCGCGCTGGCTGTCGCTGGTGCCGGTCTTGCCGGCCGCGTGCAGCCAGCCCAGGCCCGCGTCGTTGATCGCGCGCGCGGTGCCGACCAGCGCGACCTGCTGCATCGCCCAGGTCACCAGCCGCGCCGCGGTGGTGTAGTCGCCCGCGCCGCCGCGCAGCGTGTAGCGCGTGAGCGGGCGCCCCTGCGCATCGAGCACGCCGCGCACCGCGCGCAGCGGCAAGGCGTGGCCATCGGCGGCCAGGTACTGGTACAGCCGCGCCACTTCGAACGGGCTCAGCCCGGTTGCGCCGAGCAGCAGCGACGGATTGGGATTGATGCTGCGGCCCAGCCCGAAGGATTCGAGGAAACCGCGTACGCGCTCCACCCCGATGCGCTGGCCGAGGTCGATGGTGGCGAGGTTCCAGCTGTGCACGAGCGCATCGACCGCAAGCACCTGCCCGTGCGACCGGCCGTCGTCGTTGCGCGGCTGCCAGCGTCCGCCGCCCGCTTGCGGCAGGTCGATCGGGCCGTCGTCGAGCACGCTCGCGAGCGAATAGCGCTGCGGCTGCGCCAGCGCGACCAGGTTCACGAACGGCTTGACCAGCGAGCCGATCGGGCGCACCGCATCGAGCGCGCGGTTGAAGCCCGGCGCGTCGACGTCGCGGCCGCCGATCAGCGCGCGCACCTCGCCATCGCGCGCTCCGGTCACGACCAGTGCGGCCTCGATGCCCTCGCCGCGCGCGCCGAGACCGTCCAGCACCTGGGTGACCGCCTGCTCGCCCAGCAGCTGCGCCGACGGCGCCAGCGTGGTGTGCACCGCGAGCCCGGCCCCGGCCAGTGCCGTGGCCGGATAGTCACGCGTGAGCTGGCGGCGCACGAGGTCGAGGAAGGCCGGGTAGCGATCGCGCGGCAACACCGCGCGCGCGGCGACGCCGATCGGCTGGGCGCGCGCGCGCGTCCATTCCGCGGCATCGATGAGCCCGGTATCGCGCAGCACGCCGAGCACCACGTTGCGCCGTGCCAGCGCGCCGGAGGGATTGCGGCGCGGATCGTACAGGCTCGGCCCCTGCACCAGCCCGACCAGCAACGCGATCTCGCTGGTGCCGAGCGTGCGCAGTTCGCGCCCGAAGTAGAACTCGCTGGCCGCGGCAAAGCCATGCACCGCCTGCGCGCCCTGCTGGCCGAGGAAGACCTCGTTGACATAGGCATCGAGGATGCGCCGCTTGTCGTAGCGCGCCTCGATGATGAGCGCGATGAGCGCCTCGTTGAACTTGCGCGTGAGGGTCTGGCTGCGGTCGAGGAACAGGTTCTTGACCAGTTGCTGGGTCAGCGTCGAGCCACCCTGCACGAGCCGGCCAGCGGCCAGGTTGGCCCAGGCCGCGCGCGCGATCGCGGCGAGATTGATGCCGTGGTGGTGCTTGAACTCGCGATCCTCCACCGCCTGCAGCCCCGCGATCAACAGCGGCGGCACCTCGCCCAGCGCGACCACGCGGCGGTCCTCCTGCGACTGGCCATACAGCGTGGCGATGCGCGCCGGGTCCAGCCGCACGCGCTCGAGCGGCGCGCCGCTGTCGGCGTCGCCGAGCCCGCTGATGCGTCCCTGCGCGAGCGTGAAGCGGATGCGGCGCGCGCGCTCGCGGCCGTCGAGATAGATGAACTCGCGCCGCGCGAGCGTGTAGCGTTCGCCGTCGCGGTGGAACGTGCCGGGGGTGCGCGCGGCCGGATCGGCCACGTAGCGCGCCGCCTCCAGTTCGGCCGCAAGTGCCGCCGCGTTCATCGGCAGGTCGCGGGCGAGTTCCAGCGGCCGCGCGTACACGCGGCTGGGAAACTGCCACGACAGGTCGTCGAAGCGGCTGCGCACCTCGCGGTCGAGGTACAGCAGATACGGCGCGAGGAAGCCGATCGCGATGCCCAGGCCCAGCAGCGACGGGATCCGCAGCCACCGCCACAGCATGCGCAGCGCGGCCAGGACGCGGGAGAAAAATGCCAAGCCGGTACCCAGCACGATGAAACCGGTGCGCAGTGTAGCGCGCCGCGCCAGCGCGGCGATCGGTGATAATCGGCCATCCTCCGCCGCGGTTCATCCTGCCCCGCATGCCCCTGCCCGACCCGTCCAGCGACGCCGTCCCGCCGCACGCCGCACGCGAGCTGCGCGTGTGCGTGCACGGCGCGGCCGTCACCGCGGCCGGACTGGATTCGTTGCGCGAACGCATCCCCGCGCATGCGCGCGTGGCGCTGCTGGGCGCCAGCGCGGGTGCCGCGTGGGCCGCGGCCGAGCACTGGCCCGAATGCGGCGCGACCGATCCGCTCGCCGTGCTGGCGCAGTGCGCGCAGCGCTGGCCCGGTGCCGATCTGGTGCTGCTGCGCGCCGACCTGGAACTGCCGCCGCTCGCGCTCGAACGCCTGCAGCGTGCACTGGACCAGCCCGCCGTGCTCGGCGCGCTGCCACTGGATCCGGCCAGCCTGCGCCTGGCTGCGCACGCCGACGCTGCCGCGATCGCGCCCGCGCGCCTGGATGCGCTGTGCTTTGCCGGCTCCGCGCGCAGCTTCGTCGACGATGCGCGCTTTCCGCAGCGGCTGCCCGCGCTGTCGGCCTGGCATGGCGCGCGGCTCGCCCGGCTCGGCGCCGCGCGCGTGGCCGAGCGCGACGCGCTCGATGCCGCGGGGCTGCGCGTGGTGCTGCTCGACCACCTGTACGTGACCGGTGATGCGGCCGACGCCGCCGGCCCCGACGATCCGCGCGATCCCGCGCCCGCCTCGCCGCTGGCCACGCTGCGCGAACGCATCGATGTGCTGCGCGCATTCGACCTCGTGCCCGCCACGCCGGGGCTGGATGCGCGGCCGGTGATCCTGCACATCCTGCACGGCTGGGGCGGCGGTGCCGAACGCTGGGTGCGCGACTACGCATGCGCCGACAGCGGCGCCCACCACCTCGTGCTCAGCGCCCGCGGCAGCCATCGCCGCCAGTGCCACGGCGAGTGGCTGGAACTGGCCGACGCGCGCGAGCCGCGCATGCTGCTGCGGCGCTGGCCGCTGCCGCGCGCGATCGCCGACACCGCGCTGGGCGATGCGGGCTACCGCGAACTGCTGCAGGCGATCGTGCGCGAGCAGTGCGTCGACGCGATCGTGGTGTCCTCGCTCATCGGCCACAGCCTCGATGCGCTGCGCAGCGGCCTGCCGACTGTGTGCGTGGTGCACGACCACTACCCGCTGTGGCCGCTGCTGCATCGCGACTTCGGCGACGCGCGGCTGGCCTTCGATGCCGCCCAGCGCGAGCACGATCTGGCCGCGCTCGCGGGCGAAGGCATGTTCGCCAATCGCAGCGCCGCGCACTGGCTCGCGTTGCGCGATGCCTTCGTGCAGGCGCTGCTCGCGGCCGCGGCCACGCTGGTGGCGCCCAGTCACAGCGCACTCGCCAGCCAGTTGCGGCTCGCCCCCGAACTCGCGGCGCTGCGCAGCGTGGTGATCCCGCACGGGCTGGCGCCATGGCCGCAGCCGCTGCCGCAGTGGCGGCCGCCGGCCGCACGCGCGCGGCTGCGGCTGGTGATGATCGGGCGCGTGCGCGCGGGCAAGGGCGCGCGATTGCTGCTGGCGGCGCTGCCGCACCTGCGCGCGCATGCCGAGCTGTTCCTGCTCGGCGCGGGCGCCGACGCCCACGACCTGTTCGGCCAGTCCGATGTGCATGTGTTGCTCGACTATCGCCGCGACGAACTGCCCACGCTGCTCGCACGGCTGCAACCCGATGCCGCGCTGCTGCTGTCGACGGTGGCCGAGACCTTCAGCTACACGCTGTCGGAACTGCGCAGCCTCGGCTTGCCGGTGATCGCGACCCGGGTCGGGGCGCTGGCCGAGCGCATCGAGGACGGCGTCGATGGCCTGCTCGTCGCACCGCAGCCCGATGCGCTGGTGGCGCGCGTGGCCGCGCTTGCGGCCGATCGCCAAGTGCTGGAGCGGATCCGCGGCCGACTGGCCGCATCCGACGTCGCAGGCATCGAGGCGATGGCGCTCGCGCACCGCGCCGTGCTCGCGCTGCCGGCGTCCGCCGCGCTGCGCCATCCACTGGCGCCGGCCGCTGGCGACGCCTTGCGGCTGGCCGTCGCGAGCGCGGCGCGGGTCGAACTGCAGGCGCGGCTGGCGCGGCTGCAACAGGCCCATGCGCAACTGCAGACCGAGAGCACACGCCGTGGCGACTGGGGCCACGGGCTCGCGCGCGAACTGCGCAAGCTGCGCGAGGCGTTCGAGGAGCGCACGCGCTGGGCGCTCGCGCTCGACCGTGAACTGCAGGACGTCAAGCCCCGCTACGAGCAGATGCTCGCGAGCGCATCCTGGCGCATCACCGCGCCGCTGCGCAGCGCCAAGGCGCGCCTGCGCGGCGCGCGCGCGGCGCTGGCGTTCCGCAGCGGGCGCGTGCGCAGCCTG
>QUBV01000026.1 GCA_014338185.1 Lysobacterales bacterium
CCGTCGACCGCGGCGTGTCGCTTTTCGCGCTCGACTGCGTTTCCGCCATGGGTGAGGCGCCGCGTCGGGGCAGCCGCCCAGTCGCGGGAGGGGCGCCATGGTCCGGAGGTCAAGCGCATGCCGGCGGGTTGCCACTGCGGCGTCGCCCACGCGGGCGGCTGATGTCCACGCGCCGACCTGTCGTCACGTAGGCACGGACGCCGGCTTCCGGCAGGCCCGCACCGCAGCCCGTGACGACGCACCCGATGGCAGGTGCGTCCTCCACCGCGCCGCCGGCAACGCGGCCGCCCGTGGTGGCGCGTGCGCGGGTTGCGGGTGCGCCGAAGGGTCCGCGCGATGAGCGCGCGCCGCGACCGCGTGGATGCGTGGACAGCGCTCACGCCGCAGCGGCCGCGGCGCCCGGCGGAGATCGCGCTCGTCCTCGTGCGCAATGCGATTCCGTGGATCGGCATCGGCTGGTTTGGCGGGTCGGTCGCGCAGTTCCTGCTGCTGAGCGTGTTCGGCTTTGGCCTGACCATCGCCAACATCGGGCTGGCCGGCGTGAGCGTGATGAACCTGCGCGGCACCGGTGGCGCGGCGCCGGGCCGGATCGGCGTGGCCACGCTGCTCAATCTGCTCGCGGTCACCGCTTTCCTCGCGGTGCTGCTCACCGCGCTCGGCGGCTGGCCGATCTTCGTCATCGCGGGCGTTGACACCGCGGTGCTGCGGCAACCGGCGCTGTGGTGGTCGGCGCTGGCGATGCAGGTGTCGGCGGCGCCGGGGCTGGTGGCCGAAATCCGCGCCAACGCGCAGTCGTCGTACTCGATCGGGCAACTCAAGGCGCGCGACCAGCCGCGCGTGGGCGCGGCCATGCTCGGGATCGGGGTCAGCCTCGTGCTGTCGGGTTGGGCAGCCAGGCTCGGCGCGTTCGGCGGCACGTTCCTCATGCTCGCCTTCACGGCCTTCTCGCTGCTGCGCGAATTGCGTCCGGACTGGGTGCATCGGGCGATCCGGCCTGCGGACCTGTCGGCGCATTGACCGCGCGTGTCGGGATTTGGCGGATCTCGCGTTTCCGAAATTGACGCTGGGTCAGTCTGCGGAACCGCCACGATGCATGCATGCCGTTGTCATACCCGCTTGTGCCGCGCCGCTCTGGTGGCGGCCCTGTGCGCCGCCCACGCCGCGCACGCGACCACGTTCACGGTGACCAGCGTGGCCGACACCGCGGGTACCTGCCCGAGTCCGGACAGTTGCACGCTGCGCCAGGCCATCACCGATGCCAACGCGGCCGGCGGCGTCAACACGATCGGCTTCGCCATCGCGGGCAGTGGCCTGCACACCATCACGTTGGGCGGCCCGCTGCCGACCAGCACGCACGACCTCACGATCGACGGCTACACCCAGCCGGGCAGTGTGATGAACACGCTGACGCCGGACCAGGGCGGGCTGGACACCGTGCTCGCGATCGAGATCGTCGGCACCGGCAACAGCACCGGCTTGGTAATCCAGGCCAACACCGCCCTCACCGTGCGCGGCCTGGCGCTGAACCATTTCAGCGACGCGATCATCGGCAACGGTGGCAATCCCGACAGTTCGTTCATCACCGTGCAAGGCTGTTTCATCGGCACCAGGGCCGATGGCACCGCCTTCGCTGGCGTGGGCAACACCGGCAGCGCGATCCGCACCGGCTTCAGCGCATCGCAGATCGGCGGCACCCTGCCGTGGCAGCGCAACCTGCTCTCGGGCAACGGCGGCGCCGGCCTGCTCAGCGGCGGACCGACCACGGTCCAGGGCAACCTCATCGGCACCGACCGCAGCGGCACGCTGGCGATCCCCAATGGCACGGCTACCAACTGGGGCGGCGTGATCATCGCCGCGCATGCCGACGTGCATCTGGGCGGCAGCGATCCGGCCGCGCGCAACGTGATCTCGGGCAACCACGGTTGGGGCATCGGCCTGTGGCCGGCCGCGATCGCGGGACATCCGATCGGCGATTTCGAACTCAAGGGCAACTTCATCGGCACCGACTGGAGCGGAACGCGGCCGTTGCCCAACGGCTTTGCCGATCCCGCCGCGGCGAAGTATGGCGGCGGCATCCAGGTCACCCCCGGTCCGGTCGATCTGGGCACCTATCCGATCGGCGGCTTCGGCGTGGGCGAGGCCAACCTCATCGTGGGCAACGACGGTGCCGGCATCGCTTCGAGCGGTTATCCGAACGTGTACTTCAGCAACCTCGGCAACGTCATCCACCACAACCGCGGCGAACACCGCGTCAACGTCGATCTCGGCGGCTTCGGGCCGACGCCCAACGATGCGGACGATGCCGACAGTGGCGCCAACAACCTGCAGAACTACCCGCAGATCCTTGCGGTCTCGCGCGCGGGCGACCAGCTCACCATCACCTATCGCGTCGACAGCGCGGTCGGCAACGCGGCCTATCCGCTGCGCATCGATTTCCATGAGAACCGCCGTGGTGGCAGCGGCGCCTGGCTCGGCGCCGACACCTGCGGCGCCGGCGACGCACAGCAGCCGCGCCAAGTGGTGCTGGACGTGCCCGCCGGCGTCCGCGCGGTTCCGTTCGTGGCCACGGTCACCGACGCCAACGGCTACAGCAGCGAGTTTTCGCCGGCCTACGACGTGATCTACGAGGACGATTTCGACTGAGGGTGCAACGCAGCCACTGCCGGATGTGCGCCAGCACTCCTCGCGTGTCGCGATCGGCCGTGGTTTGCGCTTGTGTGGGTACATGGGCTGTTTGGAACGGAGCAACTGACATGAATACGCTTACGACACGATTTGTCTGGCTGGTACTGCTGGTGGCGCTGGTGATGACCGGTGTCTGCACCGACGCCGTCGCTGTGGAACTGTGCGTGCGCGACGTCGCCGACCTCAACGCGGCGCTGGTGGTGGCTGCCGGTGGACAGTCCACGGTCATCAAGCTGGCGCAGGGCACCTACGCGGTGGCTGGCAGCACCGTCACGCAGGTGCATGCATACGGACCGGTGCAGCTGCTGGGTGGCTATACCAGTGATTGCGCCGCGCGTACGCTGCAACCGTCCAACACCGTGTTCGACGGTGGCATGGCGGACGCGGCGACCCTGATCGCCAATGGCGACGTGCGGGTCGAGGGCGTCACCTTCCGCAACTTCCACGACGTCGCCCTGCTGGTCGAGGAGGACCAGGACGACGGCTACGTCAAGGTCGCGAACAACGTGTTCGATGGCGTGGGTGCCGTGGTCACCCCGCACTCGGCCGGACCCTTCAGCCTCAGCTTCAACAACAACCTGGTCCACGACTACCACGGCACCCAATGGAGCACGGCGGTGTGGCTGGTCGACGACGGCCCGCTGCACGTCGACGGCAACACCATCGTCGACACCGGCGATGTCGGCTTGCAGGTGTGCGGGCACGGCGAGGTCGAACTGGGCAACAACATCGTATGGAACAACGCCGGGCGCGACGTGCGGGTGTCCTGCGACAGCCAGCCCCAGCCACGCTCGGCGCTGTTCCAGGACAATCTCTACGGCACCATCTACGGCAGCGAGGCCACGGGTTCCTACGGCAGCCTGCACACCGATCCCTTGTTCACCAACGCGGCCGGCGGCAACTACCACCTGCAGGACGCTTCTGCCGCGATCAACAGCGGCAATGCCGCGCTGTCGCATCCGGGCGTGGACCTGGACGGCAATCCGCGTGTGGTCGGCTCGACCATCGACCGCGGCGCGTACGAGTCGGCGGTGGATGACACCATCCCGGCCACGCTGACCGTGACCAACACCAACGATTCCGGCGCCGGGTCGTTGCGCCAGGCGATCCTCGACGCCAACGCCAACCCTGATTTCACCTTCATCGACTTCGACATTGCCGGCGCCTGCCCGCACACCATCGCGGTGACTTCGGCCAACCTGCCCACCCTCACCAACGGTGTGCGCATCGATGGCTATTCGCAACCGGGCAGTTCGGCCAACAGCGCGGTGCAGGGCGACAACGCCACCCGCTGCATCGTGCTCAACGGGCTGGGCCAGCGCACTACCGGACTGGCCTTCTCGGGTTCGAGCGACGAGCAGTTCTGGCTGCAGGGACTGGTCGTGGAAGGCTTCACCAGCAACGGCCTCAGCATCAGCGGCGGCACCGGTGCGCTGGTCTGGGGCAACCAGTTCGGCGGGCGCTTCCACGGTGCCACGCTGCTGCCCAACGGCAACAACATCCTGCTGGTCGGCAATTCGCACAGCGCGCAAGTCGGAGGTGACGCACCGGCCCAGCTCAATGTGATCGACGGTGCCACCACGGCCGGTGTCCTGATCACCGGTCTTGCCCCGTACCTGTCGACCGGCAATCGCGTGATCGGCAACCTGATCGGAACCTGGGGCGGCGAGACCGGCGTGCTGGTCGGCAATGCCGTCGGCGTGGAGCTGGACAGCAGCAACAACACCGTGCGTGACAACGTCATCGTCGGCAGCGGCAGCGACGGCGTGCGGCTGGGCGGCGCGTTCGCGAGCCACAACACCGTGCAGGGCAACCGCATCGGGCGCACCGATACCGTGTGCGTGATCCTTCCGGTCCCGTTCTGCTACAACGACGACGCTGCCAACGCCCGTCATGGCGTGCGCATCGACTCCGGCGCGCATGACAACCTCGTGCAGTCCAACACCATCTGGTACAACGCTGCCACCGGCATCTCGGTCGCGGGCAGCGGCAAGGGCAACGAGCTGTCGGCCAATTCCATCTACCAGAACGCCGGCTACGGCATCGATCTCGAAGGCGTCGGCGCCAACGACAATGATGCCGATCCCAACGCCGCGAACCTGCCCAATCGCGGGCTCAACTACCCCGTGCCGCTGCGCGCCTACGGCGGTGCGCGCCACGGCAGCGTCGAGGGCACGCTGAGCTCCACCAACGGCAGCTACCTGATCCAGGTGTTTTCGTCGGCCACCGCCGACAACGAGCCCACCGGCGAAGGCGAGACGTTCCATCGCATCGGCATCGCGCAGATCAGCAACGCCGGCGCCAATGGCAATGGCAGCGATTCCTTCCGCATCGCCTTCAGCAGTCCCGCAGCGAGTCTGGCCGGGCGCGTGGTCACGCTGACCGCGATCGACGAGGATGGCAACACCTCGGAGTTCTCCAGCCCGGTGGCCTACGCCTGCGACGTGATCTACCGCAACGGCTTCGATGACGCCGAGGGCGACCAGTGCCCGCAGCCGTGAGCCGGCATCGGCGTAGCGGCCGCCAGGCGCGTGCGCCGGTTGCAGGTTAGAACGCCGGCCACGGATGAGCGGATGCGGACCAGGCACCCAGGTGCCTGGTCCGCACGGACGCCTGCGCGCCCGCGGCCGCTGCGCGTGGCGCGGGTGCGTGCGGCGGCACCTGCGCATGCACTATGCTGCGCGCCCCTGCGCCGGCTGGTCGGGCGCGGGCCTGCCCGAGACGGAGTGGACATGTCGCTGGATCGAGTCAGTGCCGGTGCCAAGGTGCCGGACGAAATCAACGTCGTCATCGAAATCCCCAAGGATGCCGAGCCGGTCAAGTACGAGGTCGACAAGGCCAGCGGCGCGATCTTCGTCGATCGCGTGCTGTCCACGCCGATGCGCTATCCGTGCAACTACGGCTACGTGCCGCGCACGCTCGGTGGCGACGGTGATCCGCTCGATGCGCTGGTGATCCTGCCGCTGCCGCTGGTGCCCGGCGCGGTGATCCGCTGCCTGCCGGTGGGCATGCTGCGCATGACCGACGAGGCCGGCGCCGACGAGAAGCTCATCGTGGTGCCGCACCACCGCACCTTCGCCGGCTATGCCCACATCAGCGACATCAGCCAGGTGTCGGGCCACTGGCTCGAACGCATCGGCCATTTCTTCGAGCACTACAAGGACCTCGAACAGGGCAAGTGGGTCAAGCTCGACGGCTGGGCCGATGCCGCGGCCGCCAAGCGCGAGATCGAGGCCGCGGTGGTGCGCTACGCGCAGGCGCGCGGCTGATGCGCCCGTCACGCGGACGGCGACGCTGAGCCGGCGCGTGGCCGCGACCGCCCGCGCCTGAATCGACGAGGCCAGCCGCCATGCTCAACCTGTTCGGCGCGGTCGCGTGCAGCGTACTGGTGTCGGTGCTGCTCAAGCTCGCGCCGCGCTGGCGCATCGCGATCGATGTCGCGATCGCCTGCAACTACGCCTGCGCGATGGTCGCCACCGCACTGCTGCTGCAGCCGTGGCGATCGGCGCCGCCGACCGCGCAGTGGCCGTGGCCGAGCCTGCTCGCGCTCGGGCTGTTGTTGCCGACGATCTTCCTCGTGCTCGCGCGTTCGGTACGCGAGGCCGGCATCGTGCGCAGCGACGTGGCGCAGCGCCTGTCGTTGCTGCTGCCGTTGCTGGCCGCGTTCGTGCTGTTCGGCGAGCGTGCCAGTGCCACCAAGCTCGCGGGTGGCGCGCTGGGGCTGCTGGCCCTGCTGGCGCTGGTGTGGCGTGGCCGCGCGCAGCCGGCGCCGGTACGCGCCGGCGCCGCGTGGCCGCTGCTGGTGTTCGCGGGCTTCGGCGTGATCGACATCCTGTTCAAGCGCGTCGCCGCGAGCGGGCTGGCACTGGGCCTGGCGCTGCAGGTCGTGTTCGTGCTCGCGCTGGTGGTGGCCGTGCTCATCAGCGCCGCGCGCCGCAGCGCGCCGGATTGGCGCAGTTGCGGCGCGGGGCTCGTGCTCGGCCTGTTCAACTTCGGCAACATCCTGTTCTACCTGCGCGCGCACCGCGCGTTGCCCGACGCGCCCGCGCTGGTGTTCGCGGGCATGAACCTCGGTGTGGTCGTGCTCGGTGCGCTCACCGGCCTGGTGCTGTTCGGCGAGCGCCTGGGCCGCATCAATCTGGCCGGGCTCGGCCTTGCGCTGGTGGCGATCACGTTGCTTGCGCGCGGCTGAGCCGCCGCGCCGCGGACAGCCGCGCCGGCGGCGCACTATGCTGTAGGCGACGAGGGCAACCTGGAGTGGACATGGGCGCAGCGGCATTCCGCAGCGAAGAGGATGGCGAGCGCGTCACGCTGGTGTTCAGCGGTCGCTTCGACACGGCCGGCACCCTGGGCGTGCAGGACGCGGTGCTCGGCCGCATCGCGCAGGTGGCGCCGGCGCAGTGCCTGCGCTTCGACCTCGCCGCGGTGGAGTTCGTCGCATCGGGCTTCCTGCGCCTGTGCATCCAGGCCACGCGCACACTCGGCCGCGAGCGTTTCGAGCTCGCGCGCCCAGGCCCGCTGGTGCGCGAGGTGCTGGCCATGGCGGGGCTGGACCAGCATCTGCGCATCGTCGATTCCGGCGCGGCGTGAACACGCCCGGGCCCGCGCGCTGGCACGTCACGCCCGATCGCGAGGGACTGGCGAGCCTGCAGCAGCAGGCGGCGGACTGGCTGCAGCGCAGCGGCGTCGAGGCCCGTCGCGCCCAGCACATCCTGCTCGCGCTCGACGAACTGGCCGCCAATGTGGTCGAGCACGGGCGGGCGGCGCACTGGCTGCAGCTGGACCTGGCCAGCCTGGAGGACGCGGTGGAACTGGAACTGCGTGACGATGCGGCCGCGTTCGACCCCACCCGGGTGGCGGAGGCGGCCGGTGGCGAGCCTGGCATCGGCGGCCATGGTCTGCGCCTGGTGCGACGCCTGGCCAGCGCGTTCGAATACCGGCGCGTGCACGGCCACAACCGCGTGCGCCTGCGCTTCGCGCGCACCGGCGACTGAAGGCGGCCGGGCGCGCCTGCGGGTCTTCAGGCCGGCGTGCCGCGCTGCATCGCCAGCAGCGTGACATCGTCCTGCGGGACCTGGTCGCACCAGGCCAGCACCTCGGCCACGATCGCATCGGCCACGGCCTCGGGCGGCAGCCCGCGCGCGGCACCCAGTCGCGCGAGCAGGCGCGCCTGGCCGTAGAGTCCGGCATCGGCGCCGGCTTCGGTCACGCCGTCGGTGTACAGCAGCAGGGTGTCGCCGCTGGCGAGCTGCAGCTGCGTATCGGCGTAGTCGAGGGCATCGAATGCGCCCACCAGCGCGCCGTGGCCGTCGATCACCTCGATGCGGCCGTCGGCGCGCAGCAGCAGCGGCGGCGGATGTCCGCCACAGGCCAGCGTGAGCCGGCCGTCGCGCCAGCGATAGTGGGCGAGCACGAGCGTGACGAACATGCCGTCGTGGCCGCCGGTGGCCAGCACGTGGTTGACCGCGGCCAGTGTCTGCGCGGGCGTGCGCGTGGCGCTGGCGAAATCGCGCAGGTGGGTGCGCACCATGGTCATGTACAGCGCCGCCGGCGTGCCCTTGCCGCACACGTCGGCGACCACCAGCGCGACGGTGTCGCGGTCGAGCAGCCACGCATCGTAGAAGTCACCGCTCATGAGCGTGGCCGGCTGGCACAGGCCGTGGAAGCGGAAGCCCGGCGTGGGGCCGGCATCGCGGCTCCACTGCGGCCAGGGCGGCGGCAGCAGGCGCTGCTGGATCTCGCGCGCGGCGGCCAGCTCGCCCTCGATGCGCTGACGCTGCGCGGCCTCGCGCATGCGCTCGGCCTGGCTGTAGGCGAGCGCATCGAGCATGTCGTCGAAGGTGTGCGCGAACTGGCCCAGTTCGTCGCGGCGCGAGGTGATGCCGGTGCGCTGCGTGGCATCGCCATGCCGCACCGCGCCGGCGACGCGACGCAGGGCATCGAGCGGGCGCGTGAGGCGCCGCGTGGTCCACGCCAGCGTGAACAGCACCAGCACCAGGGCCGCCAGTGACAGCGCGAGCTGGCGAGCGAGCTGTGCCCGCGCATTGGCCAGCACGCGGTCCTCCTCCAGCAGCGCGACCATGCTCCAGCCGGTGTCGCCCACGGGTGCCCACGACAGCCACAGCGGGCCGGCGGACACGCGGCTGGCGTCGATTTCGAGCAGGCCGCTCTCGCCCCGCTGCATGGCCTTGCCGGCCTGCTCCAGCTGCGGCAGCTCGAGCTTGCGCGCGATGTCGAAGATGCCATCGCCCGGCGCGCGGATGTCACCGGCCTGGGTCAGGTAGTGGCCATGCGCATCGACCAGCCGGCTGGCACCGCCCCATGGGCTTTGCCAGCCGGTGTCGAACGCATCCAGCGCGATGTCCGCGGTCACCACCGCGCGTTCGCCCGCGCGGGTGTGCCAGGGCACCGAGTAGGTCACCATGCGCACGTCGCCGATGCCGGTGTCGAAGTACGGCTCGGTCCAGTACGGCGCCCCGCTGCGCAGCGGTTCCACGAACCAGTCGCGCGTGCTGTAGTGGACCTGGCTGTCGGGCTGTTGCAGCAGCGTGAGGCGGCCACCGATGCGGCCGGCGTAGTACACGGGGTGGTCGCTCGCGGACTCGAAGGCAATCGCGCTGCCGTAGATGTCGGGCGTCTGCCCGACCACGCCGCCGAGCACGTCGAGCAGGGTGGCCGGGGCGCGGTCGAGGTGGCCCGAGCCCAGAAACCAGGCCGCCGAGCGTGTCGCCTGCATCACGCCGGCCAGGCGCGCGGCCAGTGCCGCGGCGCGCTGGCGCGTGACCTCGACCAGGAACGCGCGCGCCTGGCGTTCGGCCTCCACGCGATCGTCGCGGTAGCCCACGTACATGCGCACGCCCTCGGTCACCAGCAGCAGCAGCGCGATCGCGACGATGAGGCGCGCATGCAGGCGCGAGGACAAGCGCGCGAGCCGGCGCCATGCCTTCATGCGCTCGCCGCGGCCTGCGCCCGCATCTGTGCGCGCAGGCGCTGGCCCAACTCGGAGTGGATGTTGGGGGCGTCGTAGTCGAAGCCGGGGTCGGCCACGTGGTTGTACACGAGCCGGTCCTGCGCGGGCGTGACGCCCGGCGAAACGCCACTGAACACGAAGCCGAGCGCCTCGATCGCGGTGGCCATGCGCGCGCTTGCCGGATCGACCAGCGGCACCTGCAGCTCGATCACGGCCATGCGTTCGCGGCGCAACTGCGCCAGCCGCGCGCGCAGCGTGGGCAGGGTGTCCTCGCCCCAGCCATCGACCCGGAGCTGGGCCAGCTCCAGCCCGCCATGCAGCGCCGCATCGACGCTGCCGTGGGCGGGCAGCGCCGGGCTCGCGGCAGGCGCGTCGAGCAGCTGCAACGGCACCTCCAGCGCCTGGTAGATCGCCTGCAGCAGCGCGCGCTGCGCAGGCGCGACCACCGCGCTGCGCGCGGCGCGCGCGTCCGGGTCGAGGTAGCGCACCGCGAGCATGCAGCTTTCGCGCTGCGGCAGCGCCTCGGCGATGCGGCGAAAGCGCAGCGATGCCGGCGCATGGCCGGGCAGCAACGCGCAGTCGCGAAAGCCGAGCTCGTGCATGAAGCGCTGGGTCCACGGGTGGGCCGTCACCGCATGCGTGTACAGCTGGCGCAGGCCGCGTTGCCGCGCGAGCTCGAGCAGGAAGTCGCCGAGCCGACGCGCCACGCCCTGGCCGCGGTACTGCATGCGCGTGACCACGATCGCAAGCTCGGCGCCGGCCGGATGTTGCGGATCGAGCACGAGCGCGGCGTGTCCCGCGATCGCGCCGCCCGCCGTCACCGCCAGCGCCGACACCAGCGCGCCGCTGCGGTTGAGCGCGACCACGCGCTCGGGAAAGTAGATGTGCTCGTAGGGATACGAGTAGCCGTAGGCGTCGTGGATCAGGCGCGACACCTCCAGCGCGTCGTCCTCGCGCAGCAGGCGCACCTCGGCCACGGGTTCGGCGGCAGGTTCGGCGGCAGGTTCGGCGCGCTCGCCGATCGGCGCGAGCGCGCGGTACTTGAGCAGGCGCGTCTGCTTGCCGCCGCGACCGAGGTTGCGGTATTCGACCTCGTCGAAGGCGCTGCGCATCAGGTGCATGCCCAGCGCCGACTGCAGCTGGCCCTGCGGCGCACGCGCGGGATCGTAGGCCGGGATGCGAGCGGGATCGAACGGCAGGCCCTGGTCGTCGATGAGGATTTCGAGCCCGAGCGGGTGGCGCTGCAGGGTGAGGTCGAAGCAGTGCAGCTCGGCCGCTGCGAACGCATGGCGCACGACGTTGGAGACGGCTTCCTCCACACCCAGCTCGATCTGCGCCAGTTCGCGCTCGCCGAAGCCGAGCGCGGCCGCATGGCTGCGGGTGAGCGCGCAGGCCAGCGCGATCGCCGCGACCTCGTTGGTCAGCGTGAGGCGGCAGGCGCCCGCGGGCAGGCTGGCCTCAGCGCTGCTCATGGCGACGGTCGATCACGCGCTTGAGCTTGCCCGAGCGCGTGTTGATTTCGAGGCCGCCCGGTGCGACCCAGTCGATCTGCAGCGGATGGATCAGCGCCTGCGCGATGAGGTCGGGCAGCATCGGCCGCTCGGCATGCAGGCGGCGCACGATCGTGTCGGCCAGCGCCGCCCGTGCCGCTGCCGCGGCTTCGCTGGCGATGCGCACGGTGAGCCGGTCGCGCTGTTGCACGTGCTCGACCAGCAGCTGGAACTCGAACGCGCCCAGCTCCGCGCGGCATTCGCCGAGCACGCGGCGCACGTCCTCGATGTAGAGCGTGGCCGGACCCACGCGCGCGCCTTCCTCGCTGCGGCCCATGAGGCGGAACCGGCGGTCGGGCGTGCCCGCGGGTTCGCTCCAGCAGGCCATGTCGCCGGCCGGGTAGCGGATGATGGGCATGAGCAGACGCGTGAGGTTGGTCACCACCACGCGCCCGACCTTGTCGGTTTCGCGGATCGGCGTGCCGTCGACCTCGTCGATGATTTCGATGATCGCGTAGCGGCTGAACATGCGGTGCTCGTCCGGGCCGCAGGAATCATCGTCGTAGCCGAGCAGACCCGCATCGACGCTGGCATAGCCGACCGAGCGCGCCTGGGCGGCGGGAAACGCGCGCGCGAGCGTGTTGCGCTGCTCGGCATACATGGATTCGCCGCCGAACAGCAGCCGGCGCACGCCGGGTGCGGTTTTGCCCGCGTTGATGTAGTGCGCCGCCAGCGTCAGCAGCGTGGTGGGCGTGCCGACCAGCGTGGTCAGGCCAAAGTCGGCGATCGCATGTTCTACCGTGTCGGGGTCGGCGCGCCCCGACAGCGGCAGCTGCAGCGTGTTGGCACGGGCGTGGTCGAGCGAGCGCATGATGAAGATGAACGACGAGTACAGGTCGCCGACGTAGAACAGGTTGGCGATGCGCTCGCCATCGTGCAGGCCGCCTGCATCGAGCCCCATGCCGAACACGCCGGTGAAGGCTTCCCATTCGACGCGGCTGTAGATCGAGAACTTGGGTTCGCCGGTGGTGCCGCCACTCTTGAACACCATGCCGTCATGGATCGGGCCGGTGAGCAGACGGTTGTCGCGCTGGGTGTTGGCGGCCCAGAACGCCTTCTGCTCGACCAGCGGCAGTTGCTCCAGCGTGGGCCGCGAGGGCAGGCCGGCGTACAGCTCGCGGTAGTAGGGCGACAGTTCGCGCGCGACTGCCACCAGGGTGTCCAGCTCGTAGTGGGTGATCATGCCAGGTCTCGCAGGTCGACGATGGGTTTGAGCTTGCCGGTGACCGGCGCGGTCACGAACCCGGCGAGGGCGACGGCCTCGAGCTGCAACCCGCTCGATGCGAGCGGGCCATCGACTTCCTCGCGCAGCACCGGGTCATGCGCGAGCAGCAGCGCGCGCAGCGCGGCGGGATCGTGGCCCGCGCCCTCGAGCACGCGCACCTTGATCGTGTAGGCACGGCCGTCGTGGTCGAGTTCGATCTGCAGCGGCCCGTCGTAGCCGGCGTGGTCGGCCAGCGTCTTGACGAAGCGGTGGTAGCTGAGGAAGTTGCCGACGCGGAACACGTCGCCACAGCGCCCGAGCAACTGGAACCGCGGCGCGGCACGGCCGCATGGGCATGGCGCGTCGACCCAGCGACCCATGTCGCCGATCTCGTAGCGCTGCACCGGCGCGGCCGCACGGCGCAGCGAGGTGAACACCAGCCGCCCGGCCTGGCCCGGCGCGACCGCGCGGTCGGCCTCGGGGTCGAGGATTTCCAGGTACTGCGACTGGGTCAGCACATGGTAGGTGGTGTCCTCGCAGTGCGGGCACTGGTAGCCGAGCGGACCGGCGTCGTTGCTGCCGTAGGACGCCGCGCGGACGAGTTCGACGCCGAATTCGTCGTGCAGGCGCTGGCGCAGCGCGCCGCTCATGTGCTCGCCACCGAAGAACACCTTGCGGATGCCGCGATACTCGCGCAGCAGCGGCGCCTGCTGCTCGAACAGCTGGCCCAGGTAGAACGGCATGCCCAGCAGCGTGTCGACCTTGCGCTCGACGATCGTGCGCGCGACCTCGGCCAGGTCGTCGATGCCGGCCATCGGCAGCTGCGCCGCGCCGAGGTTTTCCAGGATCGTCCAGAAGCTGATGAAGCCGCCGTACAGATGCCCGGCCATGAACAGGTTGATGCAGCGGTCGCGGGCCGGATCGAGCCCGGCCGCACGCAGGCCGTCGGCCGCAGCGCGCATCTGCGCGTGGTAGTCGTCCCAGCTGTAGGCCGAGAACTTGGGCGCGCCCGAACTGCCGCCACTGCGCACGAGCACGTGCGCCAGCGCGGGGTCGGGTTGCAGCGCGAGGAACGCGGCCTTGTCCATCACCGGCGTGCCCGCGCGCAGCGGGTTGGCGGGCGCGGCGAGTTCCTCGAAGCTCGACACCTGCGCCAGCGCCTGGCCCAGTTCCAGGCCGACGCGCCGGCTGTAGCGCTGCAGCGCGTACACGCCATCGTGCGGTTCGCCGGCGTAGCCTCCGAGTTGTTCGCCCACGCATGTGACGCGCGTGACGCCGGCGGCGATGAGGCGCCCGGCGAGTTCCGCGATGCGGCGCACCGGCGCGGCCAGCCCGGCGGTCTGCAGCCAGCGCCGCATCGGCCGCAGCGTGTCGACGACCTGCGCGGCCTGCAGCGGCTTGATCCAGATGCTGCGGAACAGCGGCGAGGCGCGCAGCGCCGGATGGTCCTCGGCGAACACGCGCCAGCCGCGATCGGGCGCGCTGAACACGCGCGTGGTGTCGGAACAGGCCGTCTCGAGGCTGGCCAGCAACTGCGCGGTGCTGATCTCGGCCCACTCCTGCTGCTGCGGTTCGGCACCGGGCGCGCGCGGCAGCTGCGCCGACACGCGCGCCAGCACGCGCGCGAAGCGCTCGGCGAAGGCGAACAGCGCGGCGCGGTCGCCGACTTCGACGTACAGGCACTGCGGGCTGGAGCAGGCCTGCTGTTCGAGCAGGCACACGTCGCGCGCGGCCGCGGCCAGCACCGTCTCGTCGTCGAGGCACTCCGCGGCGAGATAGGCGAAGGAAATCTTGTGACCCCAGTCGATCACGCGGCAGCCGCTGGGCGCGAGCGCGCCGATCGAGGCGATGGCGGCCTCGCCGCCCCATGCCGCGATGCCGTCGGCCAGTGCGAACAGGCCATGCAGGCGCGCGATCTGGCGTGACGGCACCGCCACCACGCTGATGAACGGCGCGAGCGTGCCGCTCGCATCCAGTGCCAGCAGCGCCGCCAGCAGCTGCTGGGCGAACGGCGGCACCTGGCTGCTGGTCTTGAGCACGTTGAGGTTGCCCGCGAGCAGGCCTTCGATCACCGACAGCGGCGCCACCGTGGGCACGTTGCCCGGCGCCACGTGTACGAGCAGGCCCAGCGGCGCCCAGGCCTCGAACGCGTCGGCATCGCCGTCGATGCGGCGCGGCACCTGCGGGCGCAGGCTGCCCAGTTCGCGCTGCAGCTTGGCGCGCAGCGCCGCCGGTGCGAGCGTGTCGCGGATCGCCGCGAGCGCGGCCTGCGCCTGCGCGCGATCGGTGGCCGGGTCCTGCTCCAGCGTGTGCAGCAGCGCCGCCACCAGCGCCGCGTCGCGCCCGGCGCCATCGCCGAGCCGCTCGCACAGCGCCGCGGCCGCCTGCAGCAGCGCATCCAGCGGCGCGGCACGCGCGAGGTCGTGGTGCAGTTGCGCGGGCAGTGCCGCCAGGCGCGCGTCGAGCGCGGCATCGTCCAGCCACTGTCCCTGCCACAGATGCGGAGTGCGTGGATCAGGCAGCGATCCGTTCATGCGGCGTTCCCCTTGAGCAGTTCGGCCGCGGCCACCGCGCAGCTGCGGTTCTTGCCCTGGCCGGCGCGCCCGAGCAGGTCAAACCACGGCGCCTCGGCGCCGCAACCGCAGTCGCTGCCTGGATACCATGCGGCAAGGTCGCCCATGAGCACGCTCTGTGTCGGCGCCGCGGTGAAGTAGGGCGCGAGGAAATGCAGGAAGCCGGGGCGGCCGGCCGGCAAGGGTTCCAGCGTGGCCACGTCACGGATCGCTACGCGCGACCACACCGGCACGTGGAAGCGGTGGCGCGGACATTCGACGTAGGGCACGGAGTGTTCGACCGAGCCGTAGCCGTCGCGGATCAAGGCGTTGGCGATGCCCAGCTGTTGTTCGATGCGCGCCTGCAGGTCGGCCTTCGGGATCGCCTTGTCGGCCTGTCCCTTCCAGCCGCCGCCGAAGAAGGTCATCGAGCCGGGCGCGAGCGCGAGCGCCGGCAGCTTGAGTGCCTGCATGCGCTCGAGCGTGGCGTTGACGAAGGCCGGAAAGCCGAAGATGCGCACCGGCAGGCCCTGCTCGGCGAATTCCTGCAGTGCGCGGATCGTGCCGAACACGTCGAACTCGTGGCCGCCCGTGCCGGTGGCGCGCAACACGTAGCGCACCTCGTGCGCCGGTGCGTAGCGGGCCAGCGCGTTGTCGGTCCACGAGGTGCCGACCTTCCAGTCGCGCAGCGGTTCGTAGCCGACCATCAGGTAGTTGACCGGCTCGGCCTGGATCCAGCCGTAGTGGCGGAAGATCCGTTCGACCATCGCCTCGCCCGCGCCGATCGACCAGGCATCGAAGAACATCTGCGACTTCTGCCCGGTGGTGCCCGACGAGGTCAGGTGCAGCACCACCTGCTCGGGCGGCACCGAGCGGATTTCGTGGGTCTTGAAGAAGTTGGCGTGGATCGGCGGCAGCGCGAGGCAGTCGTCGATGCTGTCGACGCGGCCGCTGCGCGGACCCTGCAGCTCGAGCAGGCGTCGATAGAACGGGCTGCGCCCGCGGTGCCAGTCGAGGATCTCGTTCATCGCCGCGACGAACAGCGCATCGGCGGCCGCGCCGTGGGCATAGGGCTCGCGCAGGTCGCCCAGCGCCTGGACCTGCGCAAGGGCGCGTGGATCAGGCACGCGTGGCTGGGAGGATTGCGCGGTCGGGTCCATCGTGCCTCCGGGTGTGGCCGCACGGGGCGGCATGCAGCAGGCGGGGCATCGGTCGTGCCGGTGCGGCCGCGCCGTAGTGGCGCGCCGCGCGCCGGGCGTACCCGGTTGCATCGCCACGCCGGTTCGGCACGCGGCCGCCCCTGTGGTGCCGCGTCGACGATGCGCCCATAGGCTAACCCCTTTGCCGCATTGGCGACCAGTCGCAGCGGCGCCGATCCATGCCATTCGGCAGGTTCGCCCCGGGCACGGGCCGTGGCATGGTGCGGGGCCGACGGCGCGACGGCGATGCCCGATGGAGCCACCGAACATGGAATGCCGCCTCATGCGCAGGTTCATCGTACATGCGCTGCTCGCACTCGCCGCACCCTGCGCGGCCGCGATCACGATCGATGGCCGGATCGAACCGGGCGAGTGGGACGGCGCGCGCCACGTCACCGACTTCCGCCAGACCCAACCGCTGACCGGCGAACCGGGCAGCCTGCCCACGCAGGCGTGGATCCTCGCGGTGCCCGAAGGACTCGCGGTCGCGTTCCGCGCGACCCAGCCCGCCCCGGTCGCGCGCACGCGCCAGCGCGTGCAGCGCGACTTCGAGGCGCCGGTCGACCGTGTCAACGTGATGGTCGACTTCAACGGCGACGGCCGCACCGGCTACGACTTCACGCTCAGCTCCACCAACGGCCTGTTCGATGCCGTCATCACCAACGAGTCGCAGTTCGCCAAGGATTGGGATGGCAGCGTGCGCCATGCGGTGAGTGAGGATGCCGATGGCTGGAACGCGGAGATCCTCATTCCGTGGCACACCGCGCCGATGCACCGCGCCGAAGGCGGCGAACGCACGATCGGCATCTACCTCGACCGCGTGGTCGGCAGCACCGGCGAGCGCATGGGCTGGCCGGTGGCCAGCTTCATGCGCCCGCGCTTCGTGTCCGAGTTCGCGCGCATCCAGGTGCCGGCCTACAGCCAGTCGCTGCTCGCGATCACGCCGTATGCCTCGGCGCTGCATGACCACGTGCGCGGTCGCGGCGAGTTCGCCGCCGGTGCCGACCTGTTCTGGAAGCCCAATGGTCAGTTCCAGCTCACCGCCAGCGTCAATCCCGATTTCGGCCAGGTCGAGAGCGACGACCTCGTGGTCAACTTCAGTGCCACCGAGACCTTCTTCAGCGACAAGCGTCCGTTCTTCACCGAAAACCAGGGCCTGTTCAACTTCGGCCTGCTCGACGACAACAGCGCGCTGATCTACACCCGGCGCGTGGGCGGGCCGGCCGACGATGGCAGTGGCGCGGGCGACATCGACGCCGCGATCAAGCTCAACGGCAGCCTCGGCACCACCAGCTATGGCGTGCTCGCGGCCGACGAGCGCGGCGATGCCGGGCGCCTGTTCGCGGCCGCACGCGTCGCGCACGAGTTCGAGCGGCACAGCGTGGGCGCGCTGCTCACGCACGTGGAGCGGCCGTGGCTGGAGCGCCGCGCCAACGTGCTTGGCATCGACCACCAGTGGCGGCCGACGGCCGCGCTGACCGTGCGCAGCAACCTCGTGGGCAGCGACATCCGCGCGCCGGGCGCGGCCACGCGTGGCTGGGGTGCGACCTCGCTGCTGGACTACACGATGGCCGACGACTGGCGCCAGCAGTGGGCGTTCATGCATTTCGACGACGCGCTCGAGGTCAACGACTTCGGCTATCTCGGGCGCAATGACTTCAACTACCTGCACTGGGAGCTGGGCAAGCGCGTCACCGACCTCGCCGACAGTTCCCGCTACAACTCGCACGACTGGCAGCTGAAACTGGATGCGCTGGACAGCGACCGCGCGCGCCTGCCGCTGCGCCGGCGCGTGCAGCTGAGCCGCTTCAGCGGCCTGCGCTCGGGAGGCAACGAAGGGATCTCGCTGCAGGTGAGCAGCGCCGGCTGGGATGATCGCCTCACGCGCGGACATGGCGCGCTGCGCCTGCCGCCCTCGTTCGAACTGCGCGTGGACGGATCCAGCCCGCGCCATGGCAACTGGGCCCACGAGTGGGAGATCGAACTGGCCAGTGGCGGCCTGGCCGGCAACCACAAGCTGGGTTACGAGATCGAGCTGTCGCCACGCTACTTCCTCAGTGACGCGCTCAGCGTGATCGTCAGCCCGCAGTACGCGGTCACGCCGGATTGGCTCGTGTGGCGCGAGGACAACCTCATCGGCAGCTACCGGCGGCGCTCGCTGGAGTTGGGCGTCGGCGTCGACTGGAACATCAGCGCGCGCCAGGAGCTGCGCTTCAAGCTGCAGGCGATCGGGTTGGATGCGCGCTTGCGCGCTGCCTGGCGCGTCGCCGCCGACGGCCGCGCCGTGCCCAGCGACGATCCGCTGACCGACTTCAGCCTGCGCAACCTCGGCCTGCAGGTCCGCTACCGCTACGAGTTCGCGCCGCTGTCGCACCTGTACCTGGTCTATGGCCGCGGCGGCTTCGCGCTGGACGAGTTCGCGCGCGAGCCACCGCGCCTGCTCGACGACGCCCTGCGCCTGCGCGACGACGAGCAGCTGCTGCTCAAGGTCAACTACCGCTTCGAGATCTGAACCGCGATGCCTGCGCCCATGACGCGCACGGGCGCCCTGCGGCGCCCGTGGGCAGTGCGGCTCGCGCGGGGGGCGCGGGCTCAGTAGCGGTAGTGCTCGGGCTTGTAGGGGCCTTCGACCGGCACGCCGAGGTAGGCGGCCTGCTCGGGCGTGAGCGTGGTGAGCTTGACGCCGATCTTCTCCAGGTGCAGCCGCGCGACTTCCTCGTCGAGCTTCTTGGGCAGGATGTAGACCTTGGGCTGGTACTGGTCCTTGTTGGCCCACAGGTCGATCTGCGCCAGCGTCTGGTTCGAGAACGAGTTGGACATCACGAAGCTCGGGTGGCCGGTGGCGCAGCCGAGGTTGACCAGGCGCCCTTCGGCGAGCAGGAAGATGCTGCGGCCGTCCTTGAACGTGTACTGGTCCACCTGCGGCTTGATGTTGGTGTGCCTGATCCCGGGCAGCGCCTTGAGCGCGTCGACCTGGATCTCGTTGTCGAAGTGGCCGATGTTGCAGACGATGGCCTGGTCCTTCATCGCCTGCAGGTGGGCGAGCGTGAGCACGTCCTTGTTGCCGGTGGTGGTGACGTAGATGTCGCCGCGGCCGAGCGTGGATTCGACCGTGTTGACCTCGAAGCCTTCCATCGCGGCCTGCAGCGCGTTGATCGGGTCGATCTCGGTGACCACCACGCGCGCGCCGTAGGCACGCAGGCTGTGCGCCGAGCCCTTGCCGACGTCGCCATAGCCGCACACCACCGCGACCTTGCCCGCGAGCATCACGTCCATCGCGCGCTTGAGGCCGTCGGCCAGCGACTCGCGGCAGCCGTACAGGTTGTCGAACTTGCTCTTGGTGACCGAGTCGTTGACGTTGATCGCGGGCACCAGCAACTTGCCGGCCTCGGCGAGCTGGTACAGGCGGTGCACGCCGGTGGTGGTCTCCTCGGAGACGCCCTTCCACTCGGCCACGACCTTGTGCCAGTAGCCGGGACGCTCCTTGGCCACGCGCTTGAGCAGGTTCTTGATCACCTGCTCCTCGTGGTTGGCGGACGGCGTATCGACCCAGGTCGAGCCGTTCTCGAGTTCGTAGCCCTTGTGGATCAGCAGGGTCACGTCGCCGCCGTCGTCGACCACGAGCTGCGGGCCCTTGCCGCCGGCGAAGCTCAGCGCATCGAGCGTGCAGTCCCAGTATTGCTCCAGCGTCTCGCCCTTCCACGCGAACACCGGCGTGCCGGCCGCGGCGATCGCGGCGGCGGCGTGGTCCTGGGTCGAGAAGATGTTGCACGAGGCCCAGCGCACGTCGGCGCCGAGGTCCTTGAGCGTCTCGATCAGCACCGCGGTCTGGATCGTCATGTGCAGCGAGCCGGTCACGCGCACGCCCTTGAGCGGCGCCTGCGGCGCGTACTTCTTGCGGATCGACATGAGGCCGGGCATCTCGTGCTCGGCGATGGCGATCTCCTTGCGGCCCCAATCGGCCAGCGTGATGTCGGCGACCTTGTATTCGCCCGCGGCGGGCTTCGTCACAGCGTTCATGGGCAACTCCGGTTCGGTCAGGCTCGCGCGGCGGGCGTGCCGGTGCGATGCGTGAGGTTCAACGGGCGCAGTTGCGGGGGTGGAGCTGGATGCCGGCCGAGCCTGATCCCGGAACCCATGGCCCGGACTTGCAGCGCCCCTCGGCGGCGAGGGGCGCCAGTATATCGCTTGTTCGCGATGAAAGGATCAATGGCCCGTCCCATCCTCGAAGCGGGCGATGTCCTGCAGCGTGGCGCGTGCCTGACGCAGGCTGCGCGCGCCCACGCGGCGATCCAGCCACTGCGCGAGCCGCGAACCGGGCGCGCGGCGCGAGTGCCGGTACATCCAGGCGGTGGCGAGCAGGCCCACGGCGCCGAGCACGCTGCAGCTCCACACGAACGCGGGCGCGCTGTGCCACAGGTCGATGCCCATCATCACCTTCACCTCGAGCATGAAGATCGCCAGCCACAGCAGCCACCACGGCAGGCCCACCCACATGCCCGCCAGCACCTCGCCGCGCTGCAGGGCGCCGATGCGCTTTTGGATGTCGAGCACGGGTGCGCCGTAGTCGACCCTGCCGACCCGGCCCAGCATCACGCCGCCCAGCACCACCACCAGCACGCCGTACCCGAGCAGGAACAGGCCGCAGGCGAGCAGGTGTGGCTCGGCACGGAAGCGGATCGAGGCCATGATGCCGAAATAGATCAGCGCGTCGCCCAGCAGGATCTGCGCGATCTGACCCCAGTACAGCCAGCGCAGGTTGGAGCGCACCGTGTCGAGCTTGCGCTCGCGCAGCCACTGCCACTGCAGCGTGGACTGGCGCTGCAGCTGGCGATCGAGCGCCTGCCAGGCGGACTTGAGGTCATCCAGTTCCAGCGGTCGCGTTGCGGGCGTGTTCATGGGTTCATCTCCTCGCGCAGGCGCTGCTTGAGGCGCGCGATGCGGGTTGCGACGTTGGTTTCGGTGATGCCGAGGATTTCGGCGATGTCGCGCTGGCTGCATTCGTCCAGGTACAGCACCAGCAGCGCGCGGTTGAACGGGTCGAGCCGGTCGATGCAGCGATACAGTTCGTGCACGCGCTGGTCGGTGGCCGGATCGCCCGAGTCGATGCTCGCGTCGTGGCGCTCCTGCAGTGGTTCGTGCCACTGCTCGCGGCGCCCATGTTCGCGCAACTGCGAGATCGCCACGTTGAGCGCGATGCGATACATCCAGGTCGAGAACGGCCGCGTGCCGTCGTAGCCGGGAAACGCGCGCCACAGCTGGGCGGCGATTTCCTGCGCCAGGTCGGCACGCTCATGCGCGTCGCGGCAATAGGTATGTGCCACCTTGAGCACGATGCCGCGATGGCGTTCGAGCAGCTGCTGGAATTGCTGCTGGTGGCGCGCCTGTTCCATTGTCAGTGCCGCACAGTTCATGAACCTCACTCCGGGGTGGCTGCCCGGGTGATTCGCGCGGGAGCGAGGAATATCACATCGCCCGATCCGGCACTGCCGCCGGCGGCGGGGCGTGGCCGGGTCAGCCTTGCCGCGGCACGAACGGATCGAGGTCGAACACGCGCTCGCCACCGGGGTCGGCGCCCGCGGTCACCGTGATGCCGATGCCATCGGCGGTGGTCGCGACGTGGCCATCGAATCCGAGCCGTGCCTCGACCACGGTGCTGCTGCCCAGCGGCACGCGCACGATCTTGTGGTCCATTTCCTGGCCGTCGTCCCACACCGCGATGCGCAGCAGGTCCACTCCTTCGCCGCGGTCGACGCTGCCGCTGGCCTTGCCGCGCACGATCACCTCCACGCGGGCGCGGCCATCGGGACCGGCCGCGCGTTGTACGCCCGCGACCGCCCATTGCGACGGTGCGGTGGCGGCGGGGACATCCTCGGTGCTGGACATGGGAGGACTCGCTCGATTGGGTGGGTGGACCTGCCGCGGCCGCGTTCGGACACGTGCGCCGGCGACGCTACGCCCAAAGGCCGAGGCACGCAATCGGCCGTGTGGACGACCGCCGGTACCCGCAGCGCGCGACGGCCGCGTGCGGCGCGCGGCGCGCTCAGCGCTCGGGCCGCAGCAGCGAACCAAAGCTCAGGTAAAACGCCTGGTGGTCGCCCTCGGCGCGGCCGTAGCCGAGGTACATCGGCCCCAGTGGCGTGCTCAGGCCGAGGAACACGCTGCCGGCCAGGCCCATGTCGCCGAAGCGGATGTCGCGCGGGTCGTCCCAGAATCCGCCGGCTTCGAGGCTGCCGCCCAGGTACACCGGCACGCTGAACAGCGCGCTCGCGTCGGTGAGGCGGTGGAAATAGACCGCGCGGGCCAGCAGCGTCTGCCGCGCGAACAGCTCGTACTCGGTGTAGCCGGACAGGTTGCCCAGGCCGCCCAGCGGGTTGTAGGCCGCGATCAGGTCGGAGCCACCATGGGCGATGTTGGCATGCACGCCCAGCAGCAGGTGGTCCGAGCGTGTCGGCGACCAGGCCCTGTCCCAGCGCAGGCGCGTGACGTTGGCGTTCTCGCCACTGCTGAGCTGGTGCGGCAGGTAGTCGTGGCTGAGGTCGAAGCGCGCGCCGCGGCTGGGGAAGCCGGTGCTGTCGAGGTTGTCGTGGGTGATGCGCAGCTGCAACCCGCCCAGGTCGTTGCGCACGCCGGGCAGGTCCTCGCCCACCTGCAGCAGGGCGCTGGAGTGCACGTACTTGAGCGTGGCCGCGAACTGCCATGTGGGCGTGGGTGCGTAGCCGAACTCCATCGCGGCCATGGTGTTGCGCAGGCGGTATTGGGCGAGATCGACGTGGCCGCCCAGGCGCAGCGGCAGGTTGAATGCCTCGTAGTCGAAGTAGGGCGTGAGGTGGTATTGGCCGGTGCGTCCGAACGGCTGGCGCCACTCGCTGTGCACTCCCGTGGTGCGGCCCAGCTCGACGCGGTTGCGCCACGCGCCGCCATACTGGTTGAGGCCGGTGAAGTTGGCCTCGGCCAGGAGCTGGTAGCTGTTGCGGCCCGCGAAATCGTCGGACAGGCGCAGCCCCGCGCGCAGGAAATTGGGTCCCCAGCCCTTGTCCACGGGCAGCACCAGCAGGCCGGTCTCGTCGCCGCGACGCTCGAAGGTGTAGGTGATGCGCTCGTAACTGCCCTCGCCGAATGCGCGGCCGATCTCGCGCTCGGTGCGCTGTGCGTCGAAGCGCTGGCCGACCAGCGTCGACAACCGGTTCTCGACGTAACCCGCGGTGCGGCTGCGCGTGTGCGGCACCGACAGGAAGGCGATGAGCGGCGCGTCGAACTTGAGCATGCGGTGGCGCGCCTGGAACGCGGCGTAGCGCTCGGCATCGACCGCGAAGCGCCGCAGTTGCGGCAGCGCGGCCTCGGCGGCAGCCTCGCCGATCGCGACACCGCGCTGCGCCTGATCGAAGTCGGCGCTGCCCAGGTCGCCCAGGTCGGGCTTGAGCAGGACATCGCCGGCGCCGAGCGTGGCGAGCTGGGCGTCGGTCTCGCGCCGCATGAGCGCGGTGAGCATCTGGTTGGCGATCGCAAACGGCGAGTTGAGCTGGCTGTCGGGCGCCAGCACCGCGCTCACGTCCACCGCGATGACGCGCGTGGCGCCCATCTCGCGCGCGATGTCGATGGGCACGTTGTCGGCGATGCCGCCGTCCACGAGCAGGCGGCCATTGACGCGGATCGGCGCGATCGCGCTCGGTACCGACATGCTGGCGCGGATCGCCTGGGCGAGGTCACCGCTGGCGAACACCACCTTTTCGCCGCTGCCGATGTCGGTGGCGATCGCGCGAAACGGGATCGGCAGCTGGTCGAAGTCGGTGATGTCGAGCGTGGACAGCAGCAGCCGGCGCAGGATCAGCTGCAACTTCTGGCCCTGGATCATGCCGCGCGGCAGTGCGATCCGGCCGTCCTTGAGGCCGAGCTCCACCGCGGCCGGGAAGTGCAGCTCGTCCTCCTTGCGCCACATCGGCAGGTCGTCGCGCACCGGGTCGTCGCGGAAGGTGTCCTTCCAGTCGATGCCATTGAGCGTGGCGAGGATCTCGTCGGCCGTATAGCCGGCCGCATACATGCCACCCACGATCGCGCCCATCGAGGTGCCGGTGATGCAGTCGATCGCGATGCGCTCGCGTTCGAGCACCTTGAGCACGCCGATGTGGGCGGCGCCGCGCGCACCGCCACCGCCGAGCACGAGGCAGGTGCGTGGCGCGGGGGTCGAGTCGGCTGCGATGGCGGTTGGGCCGGGAGTGGCGGCTAGACCGAGGACGAGGCAGGCAAGAGCGGCAAGACGCATCGGATCGCAGGTCGTGGCGGTATGGGGTGCGGCATTGTGGCGCGAGTGCGGGTGCCGATGAAATGGCGCTGGCACGCACCGGCGCGGTCGCCACCGTGGCCTGTAGCCCGCCGGTCGCTCGTCGCGCCTGCGGGCGCCCTTGTGGGAATCGGCACCGCACCGCGTAACAGTCAGGCAGATCCCCTGTCGCCGGAGAACGCCATGTACCGCCAGTTCGCGATCCCTCCATCGTTCCATGCCGCCGCCCTGGCGGCGCTCGCCTTGCTGGCCGCACCAGCCCACGCCGACTTCCTCTACGGCCGCATCGTGCCCGGCGCCAGCGCGCAGGCCAACAACGACTCCGCGGCGGTCGATGTCTCGGCCGACGGGCGCACGGTGGTGTTTTCCTCGGCCGCCACCAACTGGGGACCGGATGACGGCTTCTACGGCACGCGCGCACTTGCGGTTGATCTCGATCTGAACGTGATCGAGACGGTGTCGAGAACGAGTGCCGGCGTGGTGTTCCGCGGCGAGACCCCGGTGGTTTCCTCCGATGGCCGCTACGTCGCCTTCCTCAGCAACAACAGCCCGTTCGGCAGTGGCTGGCAGGTCGTGCGCAAGGACCGCCACACCGGCGAGGTCAAGGTCGCCAGCTCCGATGCGGCGTGGACGCCCGCCAACAACTTCGTGCAGGACGATGGCCTGGCGATCTCGGCCGACGGCCGCTACGTGGTGTTCGCGGCCTCATCGAGCAACCTCGGCGTGGCCACCGGAGGCCAGGACCAGGTCATCGTCAAGGACATGGTGAGCGGGCAGGTCAGGGTCGCCTCGCTCAAGAGCGATGGCAGCCCTTCGGACGGCTATTGCTACATCGTCCCGCGCATGGTGTCGGCCGATGGCCGCTACGTGGGGATGAACTGCGACGGCACTCTGGCGCCGGGCGTGATCGGTCGCCAGACCTGGGTGAGGGACCTGCAAACCAACACCACGGAGCTCGTGAGTCGCGTCGGCGCCAACGGACCGGCGAGCACCGCCTTCACCTACGGGCTGGCGCTGTCGCCGAGCGGCCGCTTCGTCACGTTCCGCAACGCCTGCTATGGCGGCCTCGGCCAAGTGGGCGGCAGCTGCGAAGGCAACAGCGGCGTGTATCTGCGCGACCGCCAGACCCAGACCACCTATCCGGTGCCACGGCCGGCGGTGATTCCGACCAGCTACGCCAACTACTGCCAGGCCTCGTCGGTGTCGGACATCGGCACGATCGTCATGGCCTGCGCGTACAAGTCCGACGGCGTCAACCAGCGCTCACAGGTGTTCGTCTACGTGCCGAGCCCGAACGACCTGGGTCAGGGCACGCACGAGATCATCAGCGTGCGCAGCGCCGATGGACAGCCCGGCAACAACGATTCGGGCTACTCGCTCGCGGTCAACGCCAATGGCCTGTCGATGGTGTTCGAGTCCAAGGCCAGTGATCTCGACCCGGACGACACCAACGGCCGCAGCGACATCTTCGTCCTCGCCGACGAGTCGATGTTCACCGACGTGATCTTCGCCGACGGTTTCGAGCAGCCCTGAGCCTGCACCCGTTCAGCGCTGCGTGCGCAGCAGTGGCGGCAACTGCGCGCGCAGCGCCGCGCCGCGTTCACGCAACTGCATGCGCGCATCGCGGTCACCGCGTGCGGCCCGCACCTGCAGGTCGAGCAGTTCGAGTTCGGCGGCGGCATGCGCCGCGTAGTCGACCGCATGGGCCGCGCGCAGGTCCGCGACCAGCGCGCCGGCCGCGTCCAGGTCGCCACGCAGCAGCTCGATGCGCGCGAGTACCACGCCGGCGTGGGCGCGAAACGGATGCTGTGCGGGCAGGATCGCGAGCGCGGCGGCGTGGGTGCTGCGCGCCAGCGCCCAGGCTTCGTCCAGCTTGCCGGTGCCGGCCAGCACCTGGGCCAGGCTCGATCCGAAGATGATGACTTCGGGATGGCGCTCGCCATGGCGTGCGCGGTGGTGCTCCCAGGCTTCACGCAGCAGCGGCAGTCCCGCGTCGGGGTCGCCACTCATCGCGAGCGTGTAACCGAGGCCGCGCCGCGCGATGTCGCTGGTGGGGTTGCCGGGGCCGAGTGCCGCATCGGCAATCGCCAGTGCCTCGCGGTAGCGCGCGACCGCGCCGGCGTAGTCGCCGCGCCGGAACGCGAGCCCGCCCAGTGAAATGAGCGTGGGCACGAGTTGGCCGTTGCGCTCGCCAAGCACGCGCCGGTTGCCGGCCAGCACGCGCTCGAACAGCGCCTGCGCCTCCGCGTCGCGATTGCGCTGCGTGAGCACGGTGGCCAGTGAGTTGAGCGCGAGCAGGGTCTGCGGGTGGTCGGCGCCGAGCTGCTTCTCGTCCAGCGCGAGCGCGGCGCGATACTTGGGCTCGGCCGCGTCGAGCTGGCCCGACTGGCGCAAGGCGCCACCCCAGTTCACGAGCACGCTGGCCACTGCGGGATGTTCGGTGCCGAGCAGCCGTACATACAGCGCATGCGCGCTGGCGAGCGCGGCAATCGCCTCGTCATAGCGACCGGCGCCGGCCAGCGCGACGCCCAGGTCCTGCTGTGCCTGCGCCACCGCGGTGTGGGTGTCGCCGTGCAGTGCGCGCTGCGCCGCAAGCACCTGCTCGAAGCGCTGCACGGCGCCGGCGAAATCACCGCGCGCGTAGGACAGGTCGGCGAGGATGTTGCGATCGCGCACGATCGCCGCGGCGCCGCCGCTGGCCTCATCGAGCTTGAGCGCGGCGTTGGCGTCACGCTCGGCCTGCTCGAGTTCGCCCAGCTGTGCCAGCACGCGCGCCTGCGTGGCCAGCGCCTGTGCGTGCACCGGGGGCGGGGTGCGCGCGAGTTGCGCGGCCAGGCCGGCAAGCAGTTCGCGCGCGGCCTTGGGATCGCCGTTCAGGCGCAGCGCATCGGCGAGGTCCAGCCGCACCTGCAGCAGCGCTGGCGCCGCGGCGTCACCCGCGCCCGCGAGGGCCGCTTCGGCAGCACGCAGCCGTTGCTGCGCGGTTGGATAGTCGCCGATGCGGCGCGCGAGCGTGCCGAGCGTGGCATCGATGTCGGCCGCGAGCAGCGGATCGCTGCCAGGCGCGAGTGCCGCGCGCCGCGCCGCCTCGCCGAGCAATTCGGCCGCGGTGACCTCGCGCCCACGGTTGAGGTCGGGGTCGGCGATCGAGAACATGCTCACCAGCAGGTTGCGCACCGCTTCGGCGCGCTGCGCCTGCCGGTTGGCGATGCGCGCCTGCCACAGCGCCGCGGCGGCGCCCACGAGCACCGCCGCGGCGATCGCCAGCGCGGCGAGGCTGCCGAGGCGATGACGCTGCAGGAACTTGCGGGCGCGGTAGCCACGGCTCGTGCGGTGTGCGAGCACCGGGTGCCGGGTCAGGTGGCGCTGCAGGTCCTCGGCCAGGGTCTCGGCCGAGGCGTAGCGGTCCGCCGCGCGCGGCGCGAGCGCCTTGGCGAGGATGGCATCGAGGTCGCCGCGCAGCGCGCGGCGCCGCGCCGCGTCGACCATGCGCGAGGCCTGCGGTGGTGCCTGGGCGGGATCGCGTGGACGCTGCCCGGGCGGCCAGGGTCGTGCCTCGGTGAGCAGCTCGAACAGCACCAGGCCGAGCGCGTAGATGTCGCTGGCCACCGTGGCCGGTTCGCCGCGCAACTGTTCGGGCGCGGCATAGGCCGGTGTCACGCCACTGGCGACGCCGGGTCCGGCCGCATCCCCGGCGTCGGCCGCGGGGTCGAGCAGTGCGGCCACGCCGAAATCGAGCAGCTTGACCGCGCCATGGGCGTCGACGAAGACGTTGGAGGGCTTGAGGTCGTGGTGCACGATCAGCCGTGCATGGGCGAACTGCACCGCGCGGCACACATCGATGAGCAGGCCGATACGCCGCGCCAGCGGCAGCCGCCGCCGCGTGGCGTGGTCGGTGATCGGCTCGCCGCTCACGTACTCCAGCGCCAGCCACGGGCTGCCGCGCGCGTCGACGCCGACGTCGACCAGGTGGGCGATGTGGGGATGTTCCAGGCGCGCGAGGATCGCGCGCTCGCGGCGCAGGCGGTGGCGGGCGAAGGCGCTGTCCAGTTCTGGATGGATGAGTTTGAGCGCGACCTGCTGGCGCACCTCGCGATCGTCGCGCTCGGCCAGCCACACCACGCCCATGCCGCCGCGACCGAGCTCGCGCACGAGCCGGAACGGGCCCACGCGTTCGCCGGCCACGTGCATCGACGTGCCCGCGGTCAGTGGCAGCACCAGCGGCGCGTCGATGAGCGGTTGCGGCGCGGCATCGGCGGCGAGCAAGGCCGCGAGCTCGGCGGCGAGCGTGGCGTCCTCGCCGCGCAGCGCGTCGAGCAGCGCGGCGCGTGCGCTCGCATCCAGTTCCAGCGCCTCGTCCAGCAGCGCCGACAGGCGTGCGTAGCGGGCCGGGTCGAGCTTCACGACAGCGCGCCCGGCTCGACGTCGAGCAGTTGCGCCAGCAGCGCGCGCGCCTTGCGCCAGTCGCGCTTGAGCGTGCGTTCGGTCACGCCCAGCAGCGGCACGATCTCGCTCAGTTCCAATCCGCCGAACACGCGCCATTCGACCAGGCGGCCGAGCCGCGCGTCGCACGCGCTGAGCCGGGTCAGCGCCTGGTCGAGCGCAAGCACGCGGTCGGGCGCGCCGAGGGCGTCGCCCTGCTCGTCGAGCGTGACCGCGACGAGGCCGCCGCCGCGCCGCTGCGCCTGCCTGCGCCGCGCATGGTCGACCGCGATGCTGCGCATCGCGCTGGCGGCATAGGCGTAGAAGTGGCCGCGGTCGGCAAAGCGGGCCTGGTTGCCGAGCAGGCGCAGGAACGCCTCGTGCACGAGTGCGGTGGTGCACAGGCTGTCGTCGGCGCCGGCGCTGGCGAGGCGGCTGTGCGCGATGCGCCGCAGTTCGTCGTAGATCAGGGGGGCCAGTTGGGTCGCGGCCGTGGCATCACCGTCACGTGCCGCCGCGAGCAGCAGGGTGATGTCGTCGGCAGTGGCCATCGCGAAGCCTCGCGCCAGCGGTGCGCGCGCAGTATGCGCGCGCCGCGAGCGGCGCCGCAAACGCACACGGGCCGCTGTTGCGGCCCGTGGCGGTGGCAAGCCCGGCGATGCGGCTTACTTGAGGCCGGCGGCCTTGCGCAGCTCGGCGGCCTTGTCGGTCTTCTCCCACGAAAACGTGGTGAAGGTTTCGCCGTTGGCAAGCGTCACCTGCTGCGGCGTGCGGCCGAAATGGCCATAGCTCGCGGTGGCCTGGTACATCGGGTGCACGAGGTCGAGCATCTTGATGATGCCGTACGGGCGCAGGTCGAAATGGTTGCGGATGAGCTTTTCGATCTTGTCGTCGCTGATCCTGCCGGTGCCGAAGGTGGTCACCGAGATCGAGGTCGGATGGGCCACGCCGATCGCGTAGGACACCTGCACCTCGCAGCGGTCGGCGATGCCCGCGGCCACGATGTTCTTGGCCACGTAACGCGCGGCATAGGCCGCCGAGCGGTCGACCTTGGACGGATCCTTGCCCGAGAACGCACCGCCGCCATGGCGGGCCCAGCCGCCGTAGGTGTCGACGATGATCTTGCGACCGGTCAGGCCGCAGTCGCCGACCGGACCGCCGATCACGAACTTGCCGGTCGGGTTGATGTGGAACTTGGTGCCCTTGTGGATCCACTTCTTGGGCAGCACCGGGTCGATGATGTGGGCGCGCACGGCCTCGATGAGGTCCTTCTGCTTGATCGAAGGATCATGCTGGGTGGACAGCACCACCGCGTCGATCGCGACTGCCTTGCCGTTCTCGTAGCGCAGCGTGACCTGGCTCTTGGCATCCGGGCGCAGCCACGGCAGTGGCGAGTTCTTCTTCTTGCGGATCTTCGCCTGCTGCTCGACCAGGCGGTGCGAGAGGTGGATCGCGGCCGGCATGAAGGTGTCGGTCTCGCTGGTGGCGTAGCCGAACATGAGGCCCTGGTCGCCCGCGCCCTGTTCCTCGGGCTTCTTGCGGTCGACGCCCTGGTTGATGTCGGGCGACTGCTTGCCGATCAGGTTGAGCACGCCGCAGGTGGCGCCGTCGAAGCCGACCGTGGAGCTGTCGTAGCCGATGTCGAGGATGACCTTGCGCGTGAGCGCCTCGAGGTCGATCCACGCGCTGGTGGTGATTTCGCCGGCGACGATCGCCACGCCGGTCTTGACCATGGTTTCGCAGGCCACGCGCGCGCGCTTGTCCTGGGCGATGATCGCGTCGAGCACGGCATCGGAAATCTGGTCGGCAATCTTGTCCGGATGGCCTTCGGAGACCGATTCGGAGGTAAACAGGTAGCTGCTCATCGCGGCGACATATCCTTCAATACGGATGGATGGATAAACAAGGTCGCGCATGATACACGCGCGCGGCGCCCGATGCACAGCGTCGCCACCCGCGTTCAGGCCAGCCGCGCCAGCCAGCCCAGCAGCAGCGCGCCGGCGAGGTTGTGGGCCAGTGCCTGCGCCAGGCTGGGCGTTGCCACCGCGCTGAGCACGAGCAGCACCTGCAGCGCGAGCAGCACGGCCAGGGGCGCATGCCCGGCCCGCGCGCGCTCGCGCCACGCGGTCCAGTCCAGCCACAGCAGCAGCGCCAGCGCGAGCGCCGCTGCCGCCTGGTGCAGCAGCGGCAGCCACGCGCCACGCTGCAACGCGAGCTGGGCAGTGGCCTCGCCCCGCGCCAGCCACGGGTCGAGCACGCGCCAGTCCCAGTCGGCGCCGCGCGCGGCCTCGATGCAGTCGCGCCAGCCGGCGCAGGTGGGCGGCAACGCACCGGCGCTGTACAGGCCGCCCACGACCACGCTGGCCAGCACCGCGGGCAGCGCCCAGCCGGCCGCGCGCCGCAGCCGCGGTGACGCCACGCGTCCGGCGGCCACCGCGGCCAGGCGCAGGCACAGCGCGAGCATGAGGAAGCCGCCGACGAGGTTGCCCAGCACCACCGCGGGCAGCGTCGAGCCGCGCGCGGCGATGCCCAGTCCGGCCAGCCACAGCGTGCACAACACGATGCCCAGCGCCAGGCCCGCCTCGCGCCGCAGCAGCGGACGCGGCAATGCGGCCGCCAGCAGCGTGAGCGCGAGCACGAGCAGCACGCTCGCGATCACGCGATGGAGGGCGCGCGCGAGCACGATCGCAGCCTCCGGCGCGGTCGCATCGGCAGCGCCCAGCGGGCCGTGCGCGAGGCGGATGAACGCGCTCAGGCCGATCACGCCGAGCATGAGCGCGGCCGCGAGCATGGCCAGTGAACGCAACAGGCGCTGCCGCCGCAGCACGCGTGCGGCCGGGATGGAATCAGCGGGGGACGTGGGTGACATGCGGCTGGACCGGGATGCGGGCGCGATCGGCAACGATGCGGCAGCCGCCGCGCCAGGGCAAGTGCGCGCCCCCGTCGGCGCGTCGTGCCGCGCGCCGGCACCGCGCCCGTGCGGATCAGTGCAGCAGCATCGGCTCGAAATCGTCGGCGAACAGGGAAGCCTCGTGCTGCAGCTCATGGGCACCGATGTCGCAGCGCGCGTTGCCGTCGGCGTCCGCATCGGCCGGGCGGTCCTGGTCGAGCGCATCGCCTGCGGTGCAGGCGCCGCTGGTGGGGTCGCCGGGTGGGGTGGGGTCGCCCGCATCCAGCGCCGGGGAACCCGCGAACAGGTCGATCACCGGCAGCGAGGCCGCGGCGGCACCGACCACGCGCAAGCCGCGGATGCGCAGGTCGCCGGTGTCGACCACGCTGCCCGCGTCGAGTCCGGCGCAGCTGGCGTCGGCGAACAGGTTGTGGCCGCTGCCCACCAGTTCCGCCACCGCGTTGAACGAACACAGGGCGCCGCCGTCGGCGCTCGCGGCCAGCAGGTTGTTGGCGAAGGCGTCGATCACGGTGTTGACCCCACGCAGTTCCAGGTGTGCGCCCGCGGCGGCAGCGCCCTGGTTGCGCCAGAAGCTGTTGTTGCGCGCGTTGATGCGGGCCTCGGCCAGCACCAGCGCCGGCCCGCCCTGGTTGCCCGCGAAGGTGCAGTTGCCCAGCGTCACCTGCATCGCGGTGTTGGCCGATGTGGCCATGGCGAGGACCGCGGCACCATCGCCGGCAACATTGCCTGCGAACAGGGATTGGCGCACCGTGGCGGTGGCGTCGTTGCGCGCGTAGATCGCGCCACCGCTGCTCGCGATCAGGCTGGCGGCGTGCTCGGCGCGGTTGTCGATGAAGCGGCTGCGCAGCACGGTGAGCGGCGTGCCGCCAGCCAGCGCGCCGCCGGAGCTGATTGCGCCGGCGCTGCCGATCGCGCGATTGGACTGGAAGTGCGAGTTCTCGATCCACAACTGGTTTTGGACGTAGACCGCACCACCCAGCGCCACGCCGCTGTCGGATTCGACGCGGTTGTCGACGAAGGTCGAGTCGTGGATGAAGAGCTTGCCGTGGGAGCGGATCGCACCGCCTCGCGCAGGTGCGCCGTTCGACACCGCCGTGCAGCCACGTACTTGCACCTGCTGCAGCACGATCGGTGAATTGCCGAACTCGGTGTGGATGCAGCCGCCCGCGGCAGCAGCGAAGCCGTCGCGCAGGGTCATGTTGCGCAACGTCAGTGCGCTGGCGCTGCCGAGCGAGAACAGCCGGTGCAGACCCTGGCCATCGATGACCAGCCCGCTGCTGGCGCTCGCGTCCAGCACCAGTGCGCGGCCGCTGCCCGCGGGCAGCGTGGAGTCGAGCTGGATCACGCTGTCGGCCGGCAGGGCAAATTCGATGGTGTGCGACGAGCCCGCGGTCGCGTAGGCGGCGGCCATGGCCGCACGCAGCGAGCCCGCACCGGCATCGGCGCTGCTGGTCACGGTGAAGGTGGCGGCGTGAGCCGCGGCCGACAGCATGGCCAGCGCGGTGAGGCAGGAGGAGGCAAGGCGTGATACCGGCATGGGAACGGCTCCGTGGTGGGAGCCGGCCCAAACGGCAAACCGCGGCCGAAGCGGACATCGCATCGCGATGTCCGCTTCGGGCACCGTTTCCCGTTGAGGTCGGTCCAGGCGGCAGCCCAGCCGTCGCTGCACGGAATCCCGACCATGAAGCCGATCCTTTGCCTGCTCGCCATCGCCCTGCTGTGGTCGTGGCCGGCCCACGCCGCCGACACCACCCGACCCGCCAGCCTGCTGGTGCTCGACGCATCGGGGTCGATGTGGGGCCAGGTCGATGGTCGCGCCAAGATCGAGATCGCGCGCGAGGCGATCGACGGTCTGCTTGCCGACTGGGACGCCGCCACCGACCTGGGCCTGATGGCCTACGGCCACCGACGCAAGGGCGACTGCGCCGACATCGAACTGCTGCAACCGGTGGCGCGGTTCGATGCGACCGCGATCCGTGGCCAGGTGGCCGCGCTGCAGCCCAAGGGCATGACGCCGATCGCCGACTCGGTGCGCGCCGCGGCCGTGGCCCTGCGCCATGCCGAGCGCAAGGCCACCGTGATTCTGGTCAGTGACGGCGATGAGACCTGCCATGCCGATCCGTGCGCGGTGGGCGCCGAGCTGGAGGCCGCCGGTGTGGACTTCACCGCCCACGTGATCGGCTTCGACCTGGGCAGCAATGCACGCGCGCGCGAGCAGCTGCAGTGCCTGGCGCGTACGACCGGCGGGCGCTACCTCGATGCCCGCGATGCGCGCGAGCTGCGCGGGGCGATGAAGTCGGTGGCCGCGACCCCGCCCGCCCCCGCCGAGCCGCACGAGTGTGGCCGTTTCGTCACTGCGGAACCGTATCTCGACGGCATGGCGACCTGGCCGACCGGTGGCACCGCGACCGACCTGGCCATGGACCGGCGCGAGGATTTCCCGCCAGTGGAACTGGCGCCCGCGGCGCAGCCGCAGGAATGTCGTGCCCTGTGCGAGGCCGATGCGCAGTGCACTGCATGGTGGTTCGAGTCGGTCGGCAGCAATTTCCGTGAACAGCCTGCCTGCTTCCGCTGGGATGCGAGCGTGGCCTTGTCACCGCCCCAGCCGGGACACCCGGGCAGCGCGATGGGCGTCAAGCCTGGCGTGCGCCAGATCGTGCTCAAGGCGGGCCAGGATTGCGCGGACGCCGAACCGGAGCAGGGCGGCGGCTGACGTCGCACAAGCCGGCCGTGTCGCCAGCGGCCGGCTCACTGCGCCAGTCGTGCGCGCAGCGCCTCCAACCGCGGGCGGGACAGCTCGGCCTCCCCACCGGCCGTGGCCAGCAGCGACTGCGCCTGGTCCAGATGGCCGCGCGCGGCGGCCAGCGCGCCACGCCGTTGTTCGTAGTCGGCCCGGGCCAGCGCCGCGCGCAGGCGCAGCGGCACGGGCAGCGCGGCGGGATCACCGCGTGAATAGGCTTCAAGCACGGCACCGGCGTCCGCTGCCCGCTCCAGTTGCAGCAGCAACTCGGCATGGGTCACGCGCGCGGCCTGCGTGAGCGGACTGCCGGCGCCGGCGTGCGCGTGCGCCATGGCCTCGGCCTCGGCCGCGTAGCGCACCGCCTGCGCGGCATCGCCGAGATGCTGCAGCGCGCGGGCGTAGTTGCCGAGCAGTGCCGCCGTCGCGGCCGAGGGGCCATGCGCGGTGCGGCGCAACGCCAGCGCCTGCCGGAATGATTGCTCGGCGGCCGCATGGTCGCGGCGGCGGAACTGCATCGCGCCGAGGTTGTTGAGCGTGTTGAGCGCGTCGTTGCCGCTGTCGAGGTCGAGCGCGTGCCACAGCGCCAGCGCTTCGCGCGAGGCCGCGATGCCGTCGTCGAGCCGGTTGGCCTGACCGTAGGCGGCGCCCAGGTTGGTGTACAGCGCGGCCGTCTCGAAGTGCAGGCGCCCGGATCGTTGCAGGCGCTGTTGCAGCGCCGCTTCGAGTGTGGCCAGGGCGCCGCTGGCGTCACCGTCCTCGCGCTGCAGGCGCGCCTGCAGCGCGCGGCTGCTGAGCAGCACGTCGGCATGGCGTGCGGGCTGGCGCTCCCAGAACGCCTGGGCCGCCGCGAGCAGGGCCTTGGCGTCCTCGCGCCGGCCCATGCGATGCACGGTTTCGGCGAGAGTGAAGCGCACGTCGGCGGCGGCGGCCGCGTCGTCGATCTCGTGCTCGCGTTCGAGCCAGCGCCGCAGCAGCGGTTCGGCACCGGTGTAGTCGTCGATGTGGAAATGCAGCTCGCCCAGGGCCTTGAGGACTTCGGCATTGAGCCGCGGGGCGTCGGCAAAGCTGGCGTCGATGCGTGCGGCCGCGCGATCGAGCACCTGCTTGGCGGTCAACGGCGACTGGCCGTGGCTGGCCTGGCTGGCGTCACGGAACATCAGCGCGAGGTAGTCGCGCACCGCCCGGTTGCGCGCGGCCTCGGCCTGGGCGATGTCGCGTTCGCGCAGCGCTTCGAGCCGGGCCAGCGAGATGGCCGCGAGTGCGCCGATCAGGCCGGCGAACACCAGCGCTGCGCTGGCGGCGGCCAGCCAGTGGCGCCGCAACAGGCGGGCCAGGCGATAGGCCGGCGCGCGGCCGCGTGCCTGCACCGGCCGGTGCGCCCGATACCGGCGCAGGTCGTCGGCCAGCGCTTCGACCGAGGCGTAGCGCGCCGCCGGCTCGACCTGCAACGCCTTGCCGACGATCGCGTCGAGGTCGCCACACAGGATGTGTGCCGGCGTCGACGAACCCGCCTGTGTGCTCCGCGCCGGCGCGATCCGCGCCGCGTGCCGATCCACGCCCGAGGCGCCCCAGGGCGACCGGCCGGTGAGCAGCTCATGCAGCAGCAGGCCCAATGCGTACACGTCGACCGCGGTGGTCGGTGCCGCCCCGCTGAACTGCTCGGGAGCGGCATAGCGCGGCGTGAGACCCGGCATGCGCGGTGCATCGCGGCCCGCATCGAGCAGCTGCGCGATGCCGAAATCGAGCAGGGCGACGCGACCGTCGCTGCGCACGAGGATGTTGTCGGGCTTGAGGTCGCGGTGCACGATCAGGTGGCGATGGGCGCAGGCCACCGCCTCGCATACCTGCAGGAACAGGCCGAGCCGCGCGTCCAGGCCCAAGGCGCTGCCATGCTGCAGCAAGGGCACGCCGTCGACGTACTCCATCACCATGTACGGCGAGCCGTCGCCGAGGTCGCCGGCATCGATGATCTGGGCGATGCCCGGATGCCGCAGCCGCGCGAGCAGGCGCTGCTCGTGCTGGAAGCGCGCGGCATCGCCGCGGTGCCGGCGCAACAGCTTGATCGCGACCTGCTGCTCGAAACGACCGTCGTCGCGCTGGCCCAGCCAGACCTCGCCCATGCCGCCGCGTCCGACGCGGCGCGTGAGCCGCCATGGGCCGATGCGTGGCGGTGCGGCGATCGCGGGTTCGAGTCCGATCTCCATGAACGCATCCGAGGCATCCACCGCGTGCAGCAGTGCCTCGACTTCGGCGCGCAGCGTGGCATCGTCGGTCGCGGTGGCCAGCCACGCCGCACGCGCGTCCGGTGCCAGCTCCAGCGCGGCATCGAGCAGCGCCTCGACGCGCGCGAAGCGCTCGGCCGCGGGGTTCGCGTGCCCGTTCATGCGTGGTCGGCTCCGGCGACCGCGGCCGCGGCGCCGTCCAGTTCCCGATACAGCCAGGCGCGTGCCTTGATCCAGTCGCGGCGCACGGTACGCGTGGTGACGCCCAGCACCGTGGCCGTCTCGGCGTCCGAGTAGCCGGCGAAGAAGCGGCATTCGACCACCCGGGCCAGGCGCGGGCTGAGCGCGGCCAGGCGCTGCAGCGCCTCGTCCAGCGCCACGAGCTGCTCGTCGCTGACCCAGAAGGGCTCGTGCGCGGCCTGCGCCGGTGTGTCGTGCCCACCATGCCCGCGCTTGGCGGTCTGTTGCGCGCGCGCGTGGTCGACCAGGGCCTGGCGCATCGCCAGCGCGGCCACGCGCAGGAAATGCCGTTCGTCGTTCCAGCGCGGGTTGCGCTGCAGGCGCAGCCATGCCTCGTGCACCAGCGCGGTGGTGCACAGCGTCTCGCCCGCGCGCACGCGCAGTCGCGCAAAGTGGGCGTGCGTGCGCAGGGCCGCGAGCAGTTGCGGCGCGAGCCAGCGCGCTGCGTCGAGATCGGCGGAATCGAGGCCGGGATCGAGGCCGGCGTCGCAGGTGGATCGTGTCACGGGCGGTGCCGGGGTCGCCGCGGCCGGGCGCGGCGTGGTGCGCCGCCCGGCCGCGCTTGCAGCGTTACTGCGGCCGCGCGAGGTCGTCGAGAACCGCCTTGAGGAAGCGCGCGGCCTCGCCGCCGGTGCAGGCGCGATGGTCGAAGGTGAGCGACAGCGGCAGGCGACGATGCACTTCGATGCCGCCCATCACCGCGACCACGTCGTGGCTGAGCTTGCCCACGCCGACGATGGCCACGCACGGCGGCACCACCACCACGGTGCCGTAGCGGCCCGCGAACATGCCGAAGTTGGACAGGCTGATGGTGTAGCCGGTGAGTTCGGACGGCGCGATCGAGCGGTCCTCGACCTGCGCGCGCAGGCGGTTGATGCCCTCGCGCAGGCCGCGCGCATCGAGCAGGTGCGCGTTGCGCAGCGCGGGCACGAACAGGCCATCGGGCGTGTCCACCGCGATGCCGAGGTCGACATGCGGGTGGCGCGTGAGGCTGAGGTTCTGGTCGTCGAACCAGGCATTGAGCGCGGGTTCGGTGCGGCAGCCGGCGACGATCGCGCGGATCACGCGCGAGGTGATGTCCTGCTTGCCGAGCCAGGCGTGCAAGTCGGCATCGTCGACGATCGTGGTCTGCACCACGCGGTCGCGCGCATCGGCCATCACCCGCGCCATGTTGCGGCGCACGCCCTTGACGGCCACGCCGCGCTGCTCCAGCCAGACGCGCACGCCGTCGGGCGTGGCGGGGAAGCGCTCGATCTGATCAGGCGGCGACGCCGGCGGAGAAGGCTTGCCGGACTCGACGAGTGCCTGCAGCGCCTCGACGGACACGCCGCACACCTCGCCGGGCACGCTCATCAGTTTGGAGCGGCGGTGTGGGCGCGCGGTGATGCCCTCGCTGGCCGCCAGGTCGTCGCCCTTGCGCGCCATCGTGCCGATGACCTTCGTGATGCGGGCGGGGTTGTGGACCGAGCGGTCGATCTTGACGCGCTCATCATCGAAGTAATCGGCCGCGGCCGCGAGCACACGCCGCACGAGTTCGGCGTCGTCCACGGGCAGGTCGATGCGGTACAGGAGGTGATACCCGTTGCCTGACATCGCAACGATCGGCTCGGGCCAGCCGAGCGTGGACAGGAAC
>QUBV01000098.1 GCA_014338185.1 Lysobacterales bacterium
GGCCCGCGCAGGCCGCGCCGCGTGCACGCGCCGGTCGCGCCGCGCCTCAGCATGGCTGGCCATCCCAGCGCGCACGACACGGCGCGGGCTCGGGCAGTTCGACGATGCGGCGCAGCTCGCCGAAATCGGGCGGCGCGATGCGCAGTTCCACCGCGCGCGGCAACTGCGCCAACGGCGCCGCCTCGCGCTGGCACGGCAAGGCTTCGGCCGGCGGCCAGTGCTCTCGCCAGGCGCGATCGCAGCCGAGGTAGCGCAGGCGCAAGCTGCCCGCCTGCGGCAGCAGCTCGCGCAGCAGCGGGCTCACACTGGGGGCGCGATCGAGCGCGGGATGGCGCGCCTCCTGCAAGCTGCCGTTGGCCAGCGCGAACGCCACGCGCTGCAGGTTGCTGCGTGGCTCGGCCAGCGGGTTGGCGTAGCCCACGCGCGTGAACTCGATGCGATCGGAGCCGCCGAGCATGGCCGGCAGCAGGCGGCCGTCGTTGCCGCGCACGTCGCGACCCACGGCCTGGCGCAGCGCCGCGGTGAACACGCCCAGCGCACGCTGCACCTGGGCGAGACGCTGCTGCTCGGCCGCGAGCGCGCCGCGCGTGCGCGCGATGCTGGCAAGGCTGGCGTAGGCCGCGGCCGCCATCACCGCGAAGATCGCCAGCGCGACCACGAGTTCGAGCAGGCTGAAGCCCGCGGCCGGCCGTGGTGGACCACCGCGGCGACGCGCGTTCATGGCTCCACCGCGCTGCGAAAACCGCGCAGGCTCGCCGACGGCGCGTCGGCCTCGCCGAGAAACACCTGGATGTCGATGCGCACGATGCCGGGCGCGGGCGTGGCCTGCACCTCGCGTTGCCAGCGCCACTGGCGCCGCGCCAGCTCCACGCGCCCGTCACTGCGCCCGGGCGCGGGCATCTGCGGCGCCAGGCGCGTGTCGGTGAGCACGTTGGCCGCCACCCAGCCGGCCAGCGTGCGCTCGCGCAGCGCGTCGAAATCGGCCACCTGGTTGCCCGCGGCGCGGCCGAGCGCGAGCAGCGCGATCGCGATCACCACGAGCGCGACCAGCACTTCGAGCAGGGTGAAGCCGGCGCCCGGACGGCGCGCCATGCGCCGCGGCCAACTCATGGCGCGAGCTCCAGCGTGCCCTGCGCCGTGCCGAGCACGCGCCGCCGCAGCGGCGGCTCGCCCAGTTGCAGCGTGAGCACGAACGGCGTGAGCTCGCCCGAGGAGAAGCACACCAGCTGCGGCACGCGCGCGAGGGCGCCGCCCAGCGCGAGCACGCGGCCATCGCGTTCGAGCGTGACGCGCAACCCGGCCGGCCAGCGTCGCGCGCGCAGCTCGTCGGTGCCGCCCAGGCCGTGCCAGCGGTCACCATCGAGCCGCGCGAAGGCATAGCCCGAGGGGTCGAGCGTGACGCCGATCTCGCGGCCGCTGAGCTGGGCCTGGTCGCAGGCATGGCCGATGCGCGCGCGCACCTGCTCGGCGCTGTCGTCGAGCCGGCGCTGCGTGTTGCCTGCAACCGCGAGCGTGAGCGCGAGCGCGAGCACCGCGACGATCGCCAGCACCACGAGGATCTCGATGAGCGTGAAGCCGGCCGCGGCAGCGGGCCCATGCGTCCGCCGCGGCGCCAGCGCCACCGGAGCGCGCGCCGCCACGCGCCGGTTACTCCCCGTTGCCGATGTCGGCGGCCTCGCCGTCGCCGCCCGGCTTGCCATCGGCACCGTAGCTGTAGATGTCGAACTCGCCGCGCTGGCCCGGCTGCGTGTACTGGTAGGGACGCCCCCACGGATCCTTGGGCACGCTGCGCGCCTGCAGGTACGGCCCCTTCCAGTTCGGCGCATCGGGCTGGCCACCCGGCTTGGCGATGAGCGCGTCCAGTCCCTGCTCGGTCGACGGGAAGGCGAAGTTGTCGAGCTTGTACAGGTTGAGCGCGCTGACGATGCTGGAGATGTCCTGGTGCGCCTTGACGATGCGCGCCTCGCCGGGCCGGTCCATCACGCGCGGCACCACGATCGCGGCGAGGATGCCCAGGATCACCACCACCACGAGGATCTCGATGAGCGTGAAGCCGCGCGCGGCGGCAGATCGGCGAACGGGTTGGCGGCGCATGGCGAGCTTGTGCGGCAACGGTGCAGGCCCGGATCATATCAGGCCATGACTGCCGACCCCATTGAACTGGCCGCCCGCGACCTCGCGGTGGTGTGGCATCCGTGCACCCAGATGCACGACCACAGCTTCCTGCCGATGGTGCCGATCGCGCGCGCGCAGGGCGCATGGCTGCACGGCCATGACGGCCGCCGCTACCTCGACGCGGTAGCGTCGTGGTGGACCTGCCTGCTCGGGCATCGCCATCCGCGCATCGTCGCCGCGCTCAAGGACCAGCTCGACCGGCTCGACCACGTGATGCTGGCCGGCTTCACCCACGCGCCCGCGATCGAACTGGCCGAGGAACTGGTGCGCATCGCGCCGCCACCCGCGACCGGTGGCGCGCCGCTGCGGCGCGTGTTCTACGCCGACAACGGCTCCAGCGCGATCGAGGTCGCGCTCAAGCTGTCGTTCCACTACTGGCGCAACCTCGGCCAGCACGCGCGCACGCGCTTCATCGCGCTCACCGGCAGCTACCACGGCGAAACGCTCGGCGCGCTCGCGGTGACCGACGTGGCGCTGTACCGCGAGACCTACGCCCCGCTGCTGCTGCAGCCGATCTTCGCCCCGTCGCCCGATGCCTGGGACGCCGCCCCCGGCGAGAGCGCGGCGGCCTGCGCGGCACGGCGTCTGGGCGAACTGCGCGCGATCCTGCAGCGCCATGCGCACGAGGTGTGCGCGGTGGTGGTCGAGCCGCTGGTGCAGTGCGCGGGCGGCATGCGCATGCACGATGCGAGCTACCTCGGCGGCCTGCGCGCGCTGTGCGACGAGTTCCAGGTCCACCTCGTCGCCGACGAGATCGCGGTCGGCTTCGGTCGCACCGGCACGCTGTTCGCGTGCGAGCAGGGTGGCGTCGCCCCCGACTTCCTGTGCCTGTCCAAGGGCCTGACCGGCGGCACGCTCGCGCTTGCCGCGGTGCTCACGCACGAACAGGTGTACCAGGCGTTCTACGCCGAGCACGCCAGCGGCAAGGCCTTCCTGCACTCGCACAGCTATACCGGCAACCCGTTGGCCTGCCGCGCCGCGCTGGCGACGCTCGCGGTGCTGCGCGAGGAGCCCGTGCTCGAACGCAACCGCGCGCTGGCCGCGCACCTGCAGGCGCGCCTGGCGCCGCTGCGCGCGCATCCGCAGGTCGGCGAAGTGCGCCAGACCGGCATGATCGCGGCGATCGAACTGGTGCGTGACCGCGCCACGCGCGCGCCGTTCCCGGCGCGCGAGCGGCGCGGCCTGCGCGTGTACCGGCACGGACTGGATCGCGGGGTGGTGCTGCGCCCGCTCGGCAACGTGGTCTACTTCATGCCGCCCTACTGCATCACGCCCGACGAAATCGACTTCATGGTCGAGGTCGCCTGCGAAGGCATCGCGCTCGCGCTGCGCTGAGGCGCCGCGGCCGTGCCGAGCGGCCACTGGCGCCAGCCGCCGCGCTTGCGCACAATCGCGCGCTCGATCGCGCACTGGAGACCTCGATGCGCATCCCGCGTGTCTACGTGCCACAGCCGCTGCACCGCGGCGGGGAAGTCGACCTGCCGCTGCAGGCCGGCGAACATCTCGTGCGCGTGCTGCGGCTGGAGCGCGGCCATCCGCTGCGGCTGTTCAACGGCGACGGCGGCGAATACGCGGGTGAGATCGCCTCGCTGGCCAAGCGTGGCGTGACCGCGCGCGTGGGCGAGCGCAGGGCCACACCATCGCCGGAAAGCCCGTTGCGCATCACGCTCGCGCAGGGCATCGCGCGCGGCGAGAAGATGGACTGGATCCTGCAGAAGGCCACCGAGCTCGGCGTCGCGCGCATCGTGCCGCTGGTGACCGAGCGCACCGAGGTCCGGCTCGACGCCGAGCGCACGCCACGCCGGCTCGCGCATTGGCGCGCGGTGCTCGGCTCGGCCTGCGAGCAGTGCGGGCGCAACCTGTTGCCGCAGCTGGACGAGCCGGTGCGCCTGGCCGACTGGGCCGCGCAGACGGCGGACGATCGCGGACTGCGTCTGGCGCTGGATCCCAACGGCAGCCGCAGCGTGCGCGAGCTGGGCCCGGTGGCGCAGGCCTGCGTGGTGGTCGGGCCCGAAGGCGGCCTGGCCGACGCCGACCTCGCGATACTGGCCCAGGCCGGCTTCACCGGCCTGCGGCTCGGCCCGCGCATCCTGCGCACCGAGACCGCGGGCCTGGCCGCGCTTGCGGCGTTGCAGGCACTGCACGGCGACGGCTGATTCGCACACACCCCGAAGGCCGGTCGCGCCCGGCCCGGACACACCTTCAACAACGGAGACAGCTCGATGAAATCCAGGCTTGCAGTCGCAGTGGGCGCCGTGATGTTCGTCGCCGGCATCGGTATCGGCATGGCCGCGCAGAAGAGGCTCGACGCGGCGCTGTTCCAGGGCAAATCCAAGGCCGAGGCGGCGCAGGCGCTCATCGATGCCGCGCTGGTACAGGCCGACGATGGCAGCTGGGAACGCATCGCGGTCGGCCGCATCCAGTACCTGGGCGGGCACAAGGCGCAGGGCCAGGCGATCTTCGATGCGATCCTCGCCGGCAAGCACGCCGACAGCGACGAACTGCGCATCGCGCGCGTCTACCGCGAGGCCGGCGAATGGAGCCGGGCCAAGCCGCTGTTCGACGGCTACCTGGCCAAGAACCCCAAGCACGAGAAGGAAATCGCCGAGATCGGTGCCTGGTACCTGCTGGCCGGCGATCGCGCGGGCGCCGAAGCGTTGTTTGCCAAATCCTTCGCGGTGACCGCCGAGTTCTGGGCCACGGTGGCGGTGGCCGGTGCCTACCTTGGCGTGGCGCCGCTCACCGAGTAGGACGCGGGACATCCGTGCGGCGGCCGCCGCCGCGCCGCGCT
>QUBV01000027.1 GCA_014338185.1 Lysobacterales bacterium
TGCTGCTGCTGTTGCTGCTGCTGTTGCTGCTGCTGTTGACGCCGCTGCTGTTGCTGTTGCTGCTGTTGCTGCTGCTTTCGCAGCGCTTCCTCGACGATGCGGCGGTTTTCGACTGCATCGGCCATGCCGGGCGCGCGCGCCAGCGCGGCATCATAGGCCGCCAGCGCCGCCGGGTACTGGCCGGCCTGGGCCAAGGCGTTGCCGCGATTGTAGTGACCATCGGCGCTGTCTACCTGCGCGTAGTCGGCGGCCGCGCTGGCGTAGTCGCCTTCGCGGTACGCGGCGCTGCCACGCCACGCCGCATCGGGCGCGCGCTGCCCGGCGAGCTTGGCGTCGCCCCGCGCGAGCGCGGCCGCAGCCTGCTGGTCGCGGCGTTGCCACAAGTCGGACCAATCCGCTGCGCGCGCCGAAGGCAGCGGTGCGCCCAGCGTCAGCACGAGCAGCATGAGCCAGCCGCGCCGGAAGCCGAGCAGCGCGAGTGGCAACACGGCGAGCAGCAGCCACGGGCCGCGGTCGCGCCAGCGCTCGCCCAGCGCAGTGCCGGATGCGGCGCTTGCGTCCGTGCCGGCCACGCGGGCCCGGTCGGGCAGCAGTACCTCCAGGTCGTGCCGATCGCTGGTCAGCGCCGCGTAGCGGCCGCCTCCCGCATCGGCCAACTCGCGCAGGGCCGGCTCGTCGATGCGGGCGAGCACGACATTGCCGCTGGCATCCTTGGCGAAGCCGCCGCCGGGCAGCGCAATCGGCGCTCCCGCGTCACTGCCCACGCCGAGCACCGACACCGTGTAGCCCCGCGAGCGCGCGCGGCGCGCCGCGGCCAGTGCGCCCGGGCCGGCCGAGTCGGCCAGCAGCACGATCTGGCCCTGATGCTGCCCGGCCTGCTCGATCAAGGCGACCGCGCGCTCGATCGCCTCGCCCGTGGCATTGCCCGCTACCGGCATGGTCGACGGGTCGAGCGCCTCGACCAGATGCCGCACCGTGCCCACATCGTCGGTCAGCGGCGCGGCCACGAACGCGGCGCCTGCGTAGCCGATCAGAGCGGTCTGGTAGTCGCGGCTGCGCGCGAGCATGTCGTCGAGCTTGAAGCGGGCGCGCTCGAGGCGGCTGGGCTTGATGTCCTGCGCGAGCATGGTCGGAGCGAGTTCGAGCGCGAACACGCGCGCGGCCTCGTTGTGCCACAGCGGCATCGGTTCGCGTTCCCATGCCGGACCGGCCAAGGCGAGGCAGGCGATGATCCAGCCCAACGCGGCGAGCACGCACGGCAGGCGCGTGCGTCCGGCATCGCCGCGCTCGAGCAGGTGCGGCAACAGGTGTGCATCGACCGCCCTGCGCCAGCCGCCCGCATCACCCGCGCCACGCCGCAGCAGCAGCCACGACAGCGGCAACAGTGCCAGCGCGAGCAGCGCCCACGGCCGCAGCAAGTGGAACTGGGTGAGAAAGCCGTTCATGCCTCACCCAGCCGGCGCCAGCCACCCACCATCGGCGCCGCGAACGCGCCGACCGCGCACAGCAGCGCCGCGGCCAGTGGCAACCAGTACAGTTCATCCACCGGACGCAGGCTCTGGCTCGCCTCGGCGGCGGGTTCGAGCTTGTCGATCTCGCGATAGATGTCGGCCAGCTCCTCGCTGTTGCGCGCACGGAAATAGCGTCCGCCGGTGGCCTGGGCCATCTGCGTGAGCATGCCTTCGTCGAGGTCCTGCGAAGGATTGACCAGGCGACTGCCGAACAGCGAATCCACGCGCATGCGCTCGGCGCCGACACCGATGGTGTAGATGCGCACATGATGCGCACTGGCCAGTTCGGTCGCCTTCTGCGGCGACAGCTCGCCCGCGGTATTGACGCCATCGGTAAGCAGGACCAGCACGCGCTGCTGCTGCGGCCGGTCGCGCAGGCGCTTGACCGCGAGCGCCACCGCATCGCCGATCGCGGTCTCACGACCCGCCAGGCCGATCACCGATTCCAGCAATTGCTGCCCCACGGTCTTGAGATCGAACGTGAGCGGCACCAGCAGGTAGGCGCGCGAGCCGAACAGGATCAGGCCGACGCGATCGCCGGCGCGGCGTTGCACGAAGTCGCTCGCGATGGCCTGGATCGCGGCAAAGCGCGGCACCGCACGGTTGGCCAGCTGCATGTCCTCCACGCTCATGCTGCCCGAGGTGTCGATCGCGAGCATGAGGTCGCGCCCCGAGCGCGCCACGTCCTCGGGCGGCCCCAGCCACTGGGGACGCGCCGCGGCCGCCACCAGCAGCAGCCAGCCCAGCAGCGCGAGCCAGCGCCGCATGGGCGCCACCGGCGAAATATCGCGCTGCGCGGGCAGTGCGAGACCCGGATGCGGCAGACGCAGCAGCGTGCCACCCCAGCCATGCGCGCGCGGCAGCAGCCACGCCACCAGCAGTGGCAGCGGCAACAGCGCGAACAGCCATGGCCAGCCCCACTCAAACATGCGCGGGCCTCGTGTCGAGCACGTGATCGAGCCAGCGGCGCGCCAGCACCAGCAAGGCGCGCGCCTGCTCGGACGCCCTCGCGTCGGCCGCGCGGTAAGGCAGCTCCAGCAAGGCACGGCCGGCGCCGTGGCGGAACGGCCCGCGCTGCGCTTCGGCGGGTGGGAACTGCCGGTCGAGGAAGGCGAGCCATACTTCACCCTGCAGCGCCGCGGCCGCGGGGTCGAGCAGCAGGCTCACGCGGCGCAGCAGCTGCGAGATGGCCGCAGCCAGCTCGATCGCCGCGTCCGGCTCGGCGTGGGCGGCGACGATGCGTTCGAACTGTGCCCGCACCTGTGCGCGCCAGCGCCGCGCGCGCAGGCGCCGGCGCAGGAGCCGCAGCAGGCCCCAGGCGATGATCACGGCGATCGCGGCGAGCAGCCACCAACCCGGCGCTGGCGGCCACCACGACGGCGGTGGCGGCAGGTGGATGTCGCGCAAGGGCAAGGCTTGCGGCGCGCTGGTGGGCACGGCGCTCATGCCACCACCGCCGAGGGCCGAGCGCGCGCGAGCAGCGGCGCCAGTGCGCGGCGCGGATCGGCATCGGTATCGAGTTCGACCACGCGGATGGCCAGTTGCCGGCACTGCCCGAGCAGCCGCGCGCGCGAGTCGGCGAAGCGTTCGCTCCACGCGCGGCGCACGCGCGCATCGCCGAAGTCGACGAGGCGGCGCGTGTTGCCCAGGTGCAGCGCATAGCGCCCGGGCGGCGGCGCGGCCAGCTCCAGCGCGTCGCGCAGCAGCACCACCACCACGTCATGGCGCGCCACCAGTTGCGGCAACGGGTTGGGCGTATCGGCACAGAAGCCATCGCTGAGGATCACCAGGCGCATGCCCGGACGCAGCAGGTGGCGCGCACGCGACAGCGCCCGCGACAGCGGCTCGACCTGGGAAAGGTCGCGCGCATGGTCCCAATCGCGCAGCGCGCGCAGCACCCGCAGCACACCACGCCGGCCGCCCGCAGGGCGCACCTCACCGCTGATGCCACCGCCGAACGCGAGCGCGCCGACGCGGTCGCCACCGCGACTGGCCAGCCATGCGATGAGCGCGGCCGCACGCGCCGCCTGCACGCTCTTGAAGCGCGCTCGCGTGCCGAAGTGCATCGATGGATTGAGGTCGACCGCGAGCAGCAACGCCTGCTCGCGCTCCTCCTCGAACAGCTTGGTGTGCGCCTTGCCCGTGCGCGCGGTCACGCGCCAGTCCATGTGGCGGATCTCGTCGCCTGGCTGGTAGATGCGCGACTCGCGGAAGTCCACGCCACGCCCACGCCAACGCGAGCTGCTCGTGCCCGCCTGCAACGCGGCGCTGCGCCGCGTGCGCGACAGCGAACTGCCATGGGCGAAGGCAGCCAGTGCAATCAGCTCATCGAGAGCGACATGGACGGCGTTGGTGGCGGGATCGGACATCGGGACGGGGACTGTGGGAGTTGCAAGCGGCGCGTGCAGGCGCGTGCCCGGCAGGCCAGGCGCGCGGGCGCACGCCGGCACCGCGTCACGGCAGTGGCACGCGTTCGAGCAGGGTCGCGATCACGCGATCGGCATCGACGCCTTCGGCCTCGGCCTCGTAGCTGAGCAGGACCCGGTGGCGCAGCACGTCGGGCGCGATCGCATGCACGTCCTCGGGCGTGACGTAGTCGCGCCCCTGCAGCCATGCGTGCGCGCGCGCGCAGCGGTCGAGCGCGATGGTTCCGCGCGGACTTGCACCGAAGGCAACGTGGCGCGCGAGCTCGGCACCCCACGGCGCGGGATCGCGAGTGGCGAGCACGAGTTGCACCAGATATTGCTCCAGCTGCGGCGCGAGGTGCAGGTCCAGCACCTGCGTGCGCGCGGCGAACACCTGCGCCTGGCTCAGGCGCTGTGTGGGCGCGGGCGCCTGGCCCAGTGACTGGCGCGCCCGCTCGCGGGCAAAACGCAGGATCGCCGCCTCGGCATCGGCCTTGGGGTAGTCCACGCGCACGTGCAACAGGAAGCGGTCAAGCTGCGCCTCGGGCAACGGGTAGGTGCCTTCCTGCTCGATCGGGTTCTGCGTCGCCATCACCAGGAACAGAGCGGGCAAGGCGTAGGTGTCGCGTCCGACGGTGACCTGGCGCTCGCCCATGGCCTCAAGCAGGGCCGACTGCACCTTGGCCGGCGCGCGGTTGACCTCGTCGGCGAGCACGACGTTGTGGAAGATCGGACCGCGCTGGAACTCGAAGCTGCCGGTCTGCGGCCGGTAGATCTCGGTGCCGGTCAGGTCGGCGGGCAACAGGTCGGGCGTGAACTGGACGCGGTGGAAGTCGGCCTCGATGCGCGCGGCCAGTTCCTTGATCGCGGTGGTCTTGGCCAGGCCGGGCGCACCCTCGACCAGCAGGTGGCCATCGGCGAGCAGCGCGATGAGCAGGCGGTCGATCAACGCGCCCTGGCCGATGATGCATTGGCTGAGTTGTTCACGCAGCGCGACGAAGGCGGCATTGGCCGTGGGCTGTTGGGGCATGTCCATGGGAAGCTGACCGGGAAGTTGCAAATGGTCGCACGTTGGCGCGGCGAGGCCATGGACCACGCGCGGCGCCCAAAGTTTTGCCCTCGCCTCAGCCGTTCAGCACTTGCTCGAGAGGCTGAGGCCGGCCGACCAACCAGCCCTGGGCGTAGCGGCAGCCGAGCCGATGCAGCGCCTCGCGCTGCTCGCGTGTCTCCACGCCCTCGGCGACGAGGTCACAGTCGAGCGCGCGCGTCATCGCCACCACGACCCCGACCACCGAACGCCCGCGTGGGCGGTCGAGCGCACGCACGAAGCTCGCGTCCAGCTTGATCTGGTCGAAGTCGAGCGTGAGCAGCGGACCGAGGTTGGAAAAGCCGGTGCCAAAGTCATCGAGCGCGACCGGCATGCCGACCGCGTGGCAACGTGCGAGCAGGCTGCCGATGCGCTCCTGGTCGAGCACGAGGCTTTCGGTGATCTCGATCTTGAGCCGGTTGGGCGGCAGGTCGCGCGCGCGCACATGGCCGATGATGCGGTCGATGAGGCCGGGGTCGTCAAGCTGGCGTGCCGACACGTTGAGCGCGACGAAGGGCAAGGGCTTGCGCCCGCGCCGGCGCAGTTCCACGAGCACGTCGCACACGCGCTCGAGCATGTAGTCACCAATCGGCACGATCAGCGAGGTTTCCTCGGCAAGGCGGATGAACTCGGCCGGCGAGACATCCCCGCGTTGGGGATGGGTCCAGCGTACGAGCGCCTCGTAGCCGGCGACGTGCCCGCTCTCGATCTCCTCGATCGGCTGCAGGCGCACTTCGAGTTCGCGTCGATCGAGTGCGGTGCGCAGTTCGCTCTCGAGCCGGATCTTGCCGATCGCCGAGGCATCCCGATGGTCCTCAAGACGCGCATCGCCGACCCGCTCCACGCCACCGGTGAGCTTGGCCAGGGCCGAGCGGTAGCGCGTGAGCTGGCTCAGCAGCAGTGCGCGGACCACGGGGTCGGCACTGGCAAGGCGCTCGGCGAACTGGCCCGCATCGATGCGGGTGAGCCGGCACGGCGTGAGTGCGCGCGCGGTCGCGGTACGCGGCGAATCGTCGATCACCGCCATCTCGCCCAGCAGCATGCCCGGCCCCAGCTCGCCCAGCACGCGGTGTTCGCCGAACTGGTGGGTGGAGATCTCGATGCGGCCGGATTCGATCAGGAACGCACCATCCGGCGGATCACCCTCGCGGAAGATGAGGTCTCCGGCCGCAAACAGTTCGCTGTAGGACTGCATGGCGCACCTCCCCTGAGGTGATCCGCGTCACCGCGAATGAGTGGAGGGAGCATGCTACACAAAAAGAGGGCCGCATTGCTGCGGCCCTCTTGCACACCTTGTTCCGGCCACTCAGCTGCAGGGCGGACTGGGCACACTGGCGTCCGGGATTTCCACCGGCACCGTGAGTGCCGCCACTCCAGGCGCGCTGAACGTGCAGCTGCCGCTGGTGCCCGCAGGCCCGGTCAGGGTGAACTGCGCGGCGGTGCCACCCGGACCGGTCTGCGCCGTCGCCGGCGTTACCGTGACCCCGCTGCAGACCGCCGACACGGCGACGCCGGATGCGGGATTGCCTTCCGTATCGAATGCACGGATGCCCACGTTCACCTGGCGCTCGTGGTTGACGCAAACAACCGACACGCCGCCCACCGAGATGAACGACAACTGCACCACGATATCCACATCGGCCGATGCCGCACCGACGCTGAAGGTCAGCGTGCCCGATCCATCCTGGTCACCCGTGGCGGGTACGTTGCTGGTCTCGACCGTTGCCTCGACGCAACCATCGGCATCGGTGACGTTGTCGAGTACGCCCGAACGCCCATTGCCATCGACCGAACCGGTGCCTCCGGCCAGACTCAAGTCAAACGCAATGCGCACGCCCTGGATCGGCACGTTCATCGCGTCCACCACGCACACCGTCACGCTGGTGGTGCGATTGCCGGGAATCGGCGACGGGAAGGCGACGATCTCCAGGGGTGCAACACCCGGATAGACGAGCTTGACGGCGTCGGTGACGCGACGTGGCTGTCCCGTCAAACGATCGAAGCCATCACCCTGCGCCCACATCGCCAGCCTGTGGCCGAGGTTTGCCGCTGTGTAATTGAGCGTGGCATGCGCGACACCGAGGTCGTTGGTCACACCGGCCGCGGTGATGTTGCCGTGCTGGCTGCGTCCGATGAGGTAAGGCAGCACGGTGCCGTAGTCGACCGTCGTTCCGGTGGTGTTGTTGCGATTGAACGGCGATGCCGTGGTCAGGTTGGTGGCGCTGTTGACGCGTTGCACCGTAACCGCGCTTTCCAGGTCCTCGTTGCCGTGCGGCGCGCCGTGGTGGGTCTTGCCGAACACCACGAGTGCATCGCCGGGGCCTGCACCACCGCCGGCGGTGGTGAAATGGCCGGTCGGCGCAGTGAAGGTGGTGCCGCCTTCCTGCGGATTGCCATCGCCGCCGGCGAGCAGGAACTCGTTGGCCAAAGCGCCCGCGTCGTACGTGCCCACTGGCTCGTCGATCGAGCCGAAACGAATCGGCGTCCCCGGCAGCACCGGGTTGCCTTGGCGATCGGTACCCAATGCGCTCACGGTCAGGCTGTAGGTCGCATCGCCGGGCGAGTTCTCGACCTCCGGATCGGGATCGACCACGTTGACACGGATCTCATCCACATTGGGCGAGGTGATCGTGAGGCTGTAGAGCTTGCCATCGGACACGATGACCGAGGCAGTCGCCATCACCGGATCCTGGATGCCGTTTGACACGTTGTTGTCGGCGCGGTCGACCGTGGACTGCAACTGGATCGGCCCCTGCGGCGTACCCTCGCCAGCCTGGAACGAGACCGTGGCCACACCGCTCACGGTGTGCGACGTCACCTTCTTGCCAGTCGCCGGACCACCCGCCGAATTGGTGCTGATCACCGCATCACCGGTATTGCCCAGGATCTCGAACTGGATGTTGTCGGTGCCGCCGGGCGGATTGGGAACGACCTGGTTTCCGCCATCGCGCACGAGCGCCTGGAACTGCGGTGCATTGTTGCCACCCGAACTGGGCAGGTAGGCCGCGGCCGAGGTCGGCGTCACCTGGATGCTCGCGGGGCTCGGCCCCACGCCACTGGTCACGGTGAAGCGCAGCGTATTGCTGATCGTGCGATTGGTGGTCGGGTCGATCGTCGAGGCCGTGACGGTTGCGGTGCCGGCGATGAGGCGACTGTTGACCCACGCGGTGGCGACACCGTTGGTGCCCTTGATCGTGAAGGTACCCCACAGTTGGTCACCGTCGGAGTTGCCTTCCTGCACGAGGAACGACAAGGCCGCCACATCCACCGGCGAGATGCTCACCGACACGTCCCTGCCGACCATGAGCGTGCCGTCGGCGTTGCGGATCGTGATGGTGATTTCCGCCTGCGTCGGCCCGTGCTGGGTCGGCAGGTAACCCATGGTGTTGAGCGGCAGCGTGGTGGTGGTCGCGGTCAGCTCGATCTTGCCGCTGACCGGTGGCAACGTCGCCCCGCCGTCGCCGCCGCCACCGCCGCAGCTCGCGAGCGCAAGGGTGGCAACAACGAGCCCCAAAGCCTTGCCGAAAAATTTCATAGGTTCTCTCCAGTCCTGCACATACGGGCGCGCAACGCGCGAGTTGTCATGTCCGCCGTTCGCGGCGCGCTCACTTGAGGTTGTCACTGAGGATGCGTGGGGTGACGAAGATCAACAGCTCCGCGCGGCTGTCCGAGCGGGCCTTGTTCTTGAACAGGTTGCCGACGAACGGCACGTCACCCAGCACCGGCACCTTGTTCACCTTGTCCGACTTGTTGACCTCGTACACACCGCCGAGCACCACCGTCTGGCCGTTGTCGACCAGCACCTCGGTGGTGATCTCGCGCTTGTCGAGCGACGGCACGCTGCCGCCACCAGGGATGTCGACGAAGCCGGAAACGGCATCCTTCTTGACATTGAGGTTGAGCACGACGCGATCATCGGCGGTGATCGTCGGCGTGACGCGCAGCTCGAGGTTGGCCTCCTTGAACGCCACGGTCGGGACGGCGACGCCACCTGCAGCGGCGCCGCCCGAGTACTGCAGATAGCCGACTTCGACGCCCTGCCTGATCGTCGCCTCACGCTGGTTGGCCGTGATCACCTTGGGCGAGGACACGACCTCGCCGCGCCCCTCGGTCTGCGCCGCCGACAGCTCCAGGTCGAGCAGGTAGTCGGCGCCGAGAATCGCCAGGCCGAAGCGACCCGCGGCATTGGCAGCCGGCAGGTTCACATTGAGGCGGTTGGCCAGTGACGGCACGAGGATGCCCGCGCCGATCTGGTCCGGCGCCGTATTGGGCAGGCCACGACCGGGTCCGTTGAAGCGGTTGTTGAGCACGACGTTGCTCATCTGGTCGGTGCCGTTGAGCGATCCGGTGGTGCTTACGACGTTGCCGTTGTGGTCCATGTAGCCACCGCTGATGCCGAACTTGGCACCCAGCTCGCGCGCGAAGCTGTCGGTCGCGATCACGATGCGCGACTCGATCAGGACCTGCTGCACCGGGCGGTCGAGCACCGCGATGAGTTGGCGGATTTCCTGGATCTTGGACGGGATGTCGCTGATCAGCAGGGTGTTGGTGCGATCGTCATAGGACACGCTGCCACGTGTCGAAAGAAAACCGCGCTCCATCTGTCCCGCACTGCCAGAAGTCTGGCCACTTGCCTGTGTCGATTCCGTCTTGGTCAGCAACGCCGCGATGTCCTTGGCCTTGCCGTAGCTGATCGGGATGTAGTCGGTGATGAGCTCTTCCTTGGTCTCCATCTTCAGGCGCGCGTCGGCGATCGCCTCCTCGCGGTCGGCGATTTCCTTCTGCGGCGCGACCCAGATCACGTTGCCTTGGCGGCGCTTGTCGAGCCCCTTGGCCTGCAGCACGATGTCCAGCGCCTGGTCCCACGGCACGTTGATCAGGCGCAGCGTGACGTTGCCGGCCACGCTGTCGGCCACCACGATGTTGAGGTCGGAGACATCGGCGATGAGCTGCAGCACCGACCGCGTCGGGATGTCCTGGAAGTTGAAGGTGACGCGGCTGCCGCTGTACTCGGGCTGGGCATTCTTGCCGGTGGCCTTCGACTGCTCCTTCTTGGGGGCGATTTCGACCACGTATTCATTGCCCGACTGGTAGGCGAGCTCCTGATAGGGCGGCGTGGCCACGATCTGCAGACGCGCGCCATTGCCCTGGCTGCGCGTGTCGATCGACTGTACCGGAGTGGCAAAGTCGAGTACGTCGAGATGGCGTGCCTGGCCGGACGCAACCTTGGCATTGAGAAGATCGAGCACGATGTTGCCGGCCTCCTTGCGCAGGTTCACCGAGGCGCCGGGACCGTTGAAGCTCACCACAACCCGCCCTTCGCCGTTCTTGCCGCGACGGAAATCGATGTTGGACACCTCCAGGCCCGCCGCATGGGTGACCACCTTGGTCGGATCCGACTTGGCGGCTGCCGCTGCCGCGGTGCTGGACCCGATCACGCCGCTGTTGACCGCCACCACCACATCATTGCCGTTGATGCGGGTGTCATAGCCGGCGGCGCGGAACAGGTCGATCACCACCCGCGTGCGACCACCGGCCTCAAGCGCCGAAACCGACGAGGTTGCACCGGTACCGATGTCGATGCGCTTCTTGCCGGTCGCGTTGCGCGTATCGGCGAAGTCGAGCGCGATGCTCGGCGGTGTTTCGGTGGCAAACGCCTGTGGCGCCACCGCGGGTCCGCTGAACTTGAGCGTCACCTCGACCTTGCCGCCTGGCAGCGCGGTGTAGGCGATGTCCTGCAGCACGTTCTGCGCCTGCGCTTGGCCGGCAACGGCTGCAGCACCGAGCAGGGACATCACCGCCAGCACGGCGCGCCGTGCCCAGCGGTTGACGGGGCGCTGCCCCGGGAAGACTGCGAATGTCGTGGTCATGTTCTTCGTCCCCGATGATTCGATCATTGCTTGCTATCGCCGAGCGCGATGGTGGCTTCTCGCTCCATCCAGCCACCGGCCCCGTTGGGCACCAGTTCGATCATTTCGATGCGATCTTCGTTGATGGCCTTGATGCGCCCGTAGTTCTGGCCGAGGTAATTGCCAACGCGGACGCGATGCACGACGCCGTCCGGGTCGCGCACCAGGCCCTCGATGGCATTGCCCACGCCGAGCGTGCCCGACATCTTCAGGCCATCGAGCGGGAACGATTCCAGTGGTTCGCGCGGCCGGTTCTGGTCCGGATGGGGTCCCTGCTGGTTGGCCTGTTCCTGCTCCTGCACGCTCGGTCCGAACGGATCACGCAGGTCCTGGTCCTTGTAGGTGAACGCCTCGAAGGTCTTGATCACTGGCAACGGTGCCAGTGGCGCACCCTTCTTGGCCTTCTCCTTGGCAACCCACTGCTGCACGCTTTCGCTGGGGGTGCAGCCTTGCAGCCCAAGCAGCGCCAGCAGGACCGCGGCGGCCAGTGCGTGTTGGATGATGGGTCGACTCATCTCACGCTCCTTTCTTCGCCGGTGCGGGTGCCGCACCCTTCTTCGGTGGGTTCTTGGCAGCCTGGACCGCGGCAGCCTCCTCGTCGTCGAGGTAGCGGTAGGTCTTGACCGTACCTTCGAGGATGAGCTGGCCGGCCGAGCCCGACGATTTGGCGCCAGGGCCACCCGCGGGCTTGAGCGACACGTCATGCATGGTCAGGATCACCACGCGCGGCAATGACGCCACGTTGCTGATGAACGTGCCGAACTGGTGGTAGTTGCCGAGCATTCGCAACTGGATCGGCTTTTCGGCGTAGAAGTCCTTCATGATCTCGCCGCCGGGCTGGAACAGTTCGGTCTCGATACCCGCACTGAGCGCCGCCTGGGTGATGTTGTTGAGCAGTTCCGGCATCTCGGTCTTGCTCGGCAGCTGCCGCAGCATCGTCTGCAGCATCTCCTGCATGTCGGCAAGTTGCTTGCGATAGGCCTCGAGGTTGACCACCTTGGCCTGTTTGTCGGCAAAGTCCTTCTTCAGCGTCACTTCCTGCTGGCGCACCGACTCGAGCTCCTCCTGCTGCGCCCTGATCTTGAAGTACCAGCCAAAGAACAGGATGAGGGCGATGATGAGGATCGCGAAGAACGCCTTGACGCCGGTCGGCCAGCCGCCGATGTTGTTGCGGTCCAGATTGCGCAGATCGTCGAGGAAGCTCATTTCTTCTCCCCCGTGGCGGCGGACGGTACTTCGATGACGGCCACGGTACCCTGGGCCTTTTGCTGCTCTTCAGGCTTGCGCAGCTTCACATCCATCGAGAACTGATACGGCAGCTTCTTGTCCCCATCCTTGGCGCCCGCGGTGTTCTCGGTCTTCTTGAGGTCGGAATGGCCCAGCCATGGCGAGCGGTCGATGTTGAGCAGGTAGCTCGCCACCCGCTGGTTGGACTCGGCGCGCCCGTCGAGCGTAATCGTGTCGCCGACCTGCTTCATCGTGGTCAGGCGCACGCCGTCGGGGATGGTGCGCACGAGCTCGTCAAACAGGTGCACCATGGTCGAGCGGTTGGATTGCAGCTGCTCGATGATCTCCTTGCGCGTGATGAGATCGGCACGCGTCTTGTCGAGTTCCTCGATTTCCTTGATCTTGGCATCGAGCGCGGTGATCTCGCCCTTGAGGTAGTCGTTGCGCGCCTGTTGGTCATCGATGACGTGCTGCACCCACATCATCGCCACGAAAAACACCAGCAGCGCGCCGACCGCCGCAGCCAGCAGCATCATGTAGAACTCGCGTTCGCGCTGCTTGCGGCGCTCGGCTCGCCATGGCAGGAGGTTGATGTTGGCCATCAGTCGAAACTCCTGAGAGCAAGCCCGCAGGCGATCATGAGCGCAGGGGCGTCCTGCATCAACGATTGCGCCTGCACGCGACTGGACAGGGACATGTCGGCCAGCGGATTGGCGATCACGCACGGCACGCCCATGTGTTCCTCGACCTTGTCGGCGATCCCGGCGATCGAGGCACAGCCGCCGGCGAGCACGATCTGGTCGACACGGCTGTATTCACTGCCGGCGAAGAAGAACTGCAGCAGGCGCCCGATCTGCTGCGTCATCGCTTCCTTGAAGGGTTCCAAGGCCTCGCTTTCATACGATTCGGGCAGGCCGCCCTGGCGCTTGGCCATGCCGGCTTCCTCGTAGCTGAGCCCGTAGCGGCGCATCACCTCGTCGGTGAGCTGCTTGCCACCGAACACCTGCTCGCGCGAGTAGATCGTGCGCTGGTTCTTGAGCACGATCAGCGTGGTCATGGTGGCACCCACGTCGACCATCGCCACCACCGCATCCTTGGGCACGCTGAGCTGGTCGGAGACGAGCCGGAACGCGTTCTCCATCGCGAACGCCTCGACGTCCATGACCTTGGCCGTGAGCCCACCCAGGTCGAGCGCGGCCACGCGCAGGTCGACGTTTTCGGTGCGCGATGCCGCCAGCAGCACGTTCACCATCTCGGGGTTGTCCTTGATCGGACCCAGCACCTCGAAGTCGAGGCTGACTTCCTCGATCGGATAGGGAATGTACTGGTTCGCCTCGATCTCGATCTGCGCTTCCATGTCCTCGTCGGACAGGTCACCCGGCATCGGGATCACCTTGGTGATCACCGCCGAACCGGCGACTGCGGCCGCAGCGAACTTGGTCTTGGCGCCACAGCGGTTGAAGGCGCGGCGGATCGCTTCGCCCACCGCCTCGACTTCGACGATGTTCTTCTCGACCACCGCGTTGGGTGGCAGCGCCTCGACCGCGTAGTGCTCGACACGATAGCGACCGCCGGCCTGCCCCAGCTGAAGGAGCTTGACCGCGGTGGAACTGATGTCGACGCCAATCAGCGGCGGCTTTTTTGGTGTGAACAGATCCACACTTTCTCCCCTTCCCACGCGCCCTTACGAGCGAAAGATGCGCGACTACATTAAATGCAAGGATTAACGAAATTTCAATGGCTGTCCAGTAGGGGGGCCAAATTTGCCCCCGATCGGCCCCGGCCCGGCCCCCGGATCGCCCCCATCGGGGGTCCGGAACCCGGATAAGCTCTATACTCGTGGACTTACCGCACATACCTTGACTGCGATCACAAGTTCGAGCGAATGAGACTCTTTCTGCGCCTGCTGCGCTACGCGGCCTACTTCGCCGTGGCCGGCATCCTGATCGGCGCGGCCGCCCTGGGAACCGCCTACTGGCTGATTGCCCCACGCCTGCCATCGGTCGAGGTGCTCAAGGACGTGCGGCTGCAGGTCCCGCTGCGGGTGGAGTCGGCCGATGGCAAGCTCATCGCGATGTTCGGCGAGACCAAGCGCACGCCCGTGCGCATCGACGAAGTGCCGGTCCAGCTGCGCAACGCCTTCATCGCGGCCGAGGACGCCGACTTCTACAGCCACCATGGCATCGACATCGGCGGCATCCTGCGCGCGGTGTGGCTGACCGTGACCACCGGCCGCAAGCAGGTCGCCGGTGGCAGCACGATCACCCAGCAGGTCGCGCGCATGTTCTTCCTCAGCCCCGAAGTGAGCTACACGCGCAAGCTGTCGGAAATCTTCCTCGCCTTCCGCATCGAGAGCGCGCTGGACAAGGACGAGATCCTGGCGCTGTACCTCAACAAGAGCTTCTTTGGCCACCGCTCCTACGGCGTCGCCGCCGCGGCCGAGTTCTACTACGGCAAGAAGCTCGACCAGCTCACGCTGGCCGAGTGCGCGATGCTCGCCTCGATCCCCAAGTTCCCCTCCACGGGCAACCCGCTCAGCCGCCCCGAGCGCGCCAGGGAGCGCCGCGGCTACGTGCTCGGCCGCATGCTCGACAACCACTTCATCGACCAGGCCCAGTACGCAGCGGCGATGGCCGAGCCCGACACCGCCCAGCCGCACGAACCCCCGGTCGAGGTCGAGGCCCCCTATTTCGCCGAACTGGTGCGGCTCGAGGTGATGGAGCGGCTCGGCAACAACGCGCTCACCGACGGCTACCGCGTGCGCACCACACTCGACGCGACCCTGCAGGAAGCCGCCAACGCCGCGCTGCGCAATGGCCTGCTGCTGTATGACCAGCGCCACGGCTTCCGCGGTGCCGAAGGCCATGTGCAGCTGCCCGCCACTGCCGCCACCGCGCAGTGGGACGAGGCGCTGGCGCCGTACCGGACCATCGCGGGACTGGCGCCCGCGCTGGTGGTTGCCAGCGACAAGGACACGGCCACGCTGTATCTGGCCGATGGCCAGAATGTGCTGCTCGGCCTGCCCGCGCTGCAGTGGGCACGCCGCTATCTCGACGACGACCATCGCGGCCCCGCGCCCAAGGCTGCCAGCGATGTGCTCAAGGTGGGCGACATCGTGCGTGTCGCGCATGACGACAAGGGCGAATGGACGCTGTCGCAACTGCCCACCGCCGAGGCCGCCCTGGTGGCGCTGCGTCCCGACGACGGCGCGGTGGTGAGCCTGATCGGCGGTTTCAGCTTCGCCCGCAGCAAGTTCAACCGCGCCACCCAGAGTGCACGCCAGCCCGGTTCGGGCTTCAAGCCGTTCATCTACTCGGCGGCGTTCGACCGCGGCTTCACGCCCGCCTCGGTCCTCAACGACGCGCCGGTATCGTTCCCCGACCCCTCGCGGCCCGATGGGGTGTGGACGCCCAAGAACGACGACGACTCGTTCCAGGGACCGATCCGCCTGCGCGAGGCACTGATCAAGTCCGTCAACCTGATCTCGGTACGCCTGCTCGATGCGATCACGGTGCGCTATGCGCACGAATACGTCTCGCGCTTCGGCTTCACTCCCGAACAGATCCCGCAGAGCCTGTCCATGGCGCTCGGCAGCGCCGCGGTGGCGCCGCTGGCGATGGCACGTGGTTATGCGGTGTTCGCCAACGGCGGCTACCTCGTCGATCCCTACATCGTCACCGACATCATCGATCGCGATGGCGCGGTGGTGTATCACGCCGACCCGGCCGTGGTCTGCCGCACCTGTGCCGACCATCCCCCTGCCGCCGACAGCACCGGCACCGGCGCCGGCCCGCTGAGCGCGCTCGGCGTGGGCATCGCCAATGCCGCCGCTGACGGCAGCGCGCCCCACAGCGCCGGCCGCGTGATCGATGCCCGCAACGCCTATCTCGTCACCTCGCTCATGCGCGATGTGATCCGACGCGGCACCGGTGCCGCCGCGCTGTCACTCAAGCGCGGCGACCTGGCCGGCAAGACCGGCACCACCAACGAGCACCGCGACGCCTGGTTCACCGGCTTCAACTCCAGCATCGTCGCCAGCTGCTGGGTCGGCTTCGACGACTTCAGTTCGCTCGGCCGCGGCGAGTTCGGCGCCAAGGCGGCGCTGCCGATCTGGATCGACTTCATGCGCACCGCGCTCAAGGATGTGCCCGAGCAGCCGTTCGACGCGCCCGCGGGCATCACGCGCGTGCGCATCGACCCGGCCACCGGCCTGCTCGCGGACGCGGGGGATCCCGGAGCGATCATCGAGGTGATGAAGAACGAGGATGCCGAGCGCCTGGCCACGCAGCCGCCGCCCACCCAGGACAGCGCGCGGCAGCACGAAGCCTACGACGTGTTCTGATGCGCCACGGTTCGCGTCTGCCCGGACCCGCGTCCGATGCGCGGCGCCGCATTGCCGCCGCCGCGGCACGCCTGATCAGCGAAAGCGGCCTGCGCGACTACCGCGCGGCGCGCGACAAGGCGGCCGCGCAGCTGGGCATCCGCGATCGCGCCAGCCTGCCCGACGCCCGCGAGATCGACGCCGCGCTGCGCGAACACCAGCGCCTGTTCGGCGGTGAACGCCACGAGCAGTGCCTGCAGCGGTTGCGCGAGCACGCGTGCGAGGCACTGCGCCTGTTCGCGGCGCATGAACCGCGTCTGGTCGGCGCGGTGCTCGACGGCAGCGCCGATGCGCATTCGGCGGTATGCCTGCACTTGCACACCGAACGGCCGCTGGAAGTGAGCAACCTGCTGGCCGAACGCGGTATCGCCTGGAGCGAATCGGCACGCCGGCTGCGCCTGGACCGCGACACCGTGCGCGAATTCCCCTCGTTGCGCTTCGACGTCGACGGCACCACGATCGATCTCACGCTGTTGCCATTCGACCTGCTGCGGCAGGCACCGCTGGATCGCACCAGCGATCAGCCGATGCGCCGCGCCACGCTCGCGGCCGTGGAGGCACTGCTGGCCGCGGCCGATATGGGTGCAGCGCGCTGACGCCGCGTTGCGGCGGCGCGTCGCGCTGCGCGCGTGTCAGCGCCGGTCGATCGCGACGTAGTCGCGCGGCGTGGCGCCGGTGTAGATCTGGCGCGGCCGGCCGATCTTGGTCTCGGGATCGACGTGCTGCTCGAGCCAATGCGACACCCAGCCTGCGGTGCGCGCAATCGCGAACATCACCGTGAACATCTCGGTGGGGATGTTGAGCGCCTTGTAGATGATGCCCGAGTAGAAGTCGACGTTCGGATACAGCTTGCGCTCGATGAAGTAGGCATCCTTGAGCGCAGCCTGCTCCAGCTCCATCGCGACATCGAGCAACGGATCGCTCACGTGCAGGTCGTCGAGCACCTTGTGGCACATGTCGCGGATGATCGTGGCGCGCGGGTCGAAGTTCTTGTACACGCGGTGGCCGAATCCCATCAGGCGGAAACCCGAATCGCGGTCCTTGGCCTTGGCCACCGCGCTGCCGACGTTCCTGGCGTCGCCGATCTCGGCGAGCATCTTGAGCACGGCCTCGTTGGCGCCGCCGTGGGCGGGCCCCCACAGCGCGGCGATGCCGGCCGCCACGCAGGCATACGGGTTGGCGCCGGTCGAACCCACCAGGCGCACGGTCGAGGTCGACGCGTTCTGCTCGTGGTCGGCGTGCAGGATGAACAACAGGTCCAGCGCCTTGGCCACCACCGGACTGAGGTTGAGCGGCTCACTGGGTACCTCGAACATCATGTGCAGGAAGCGCGTCACGTATTCGAGGTTGTTGCGCGGATAGCGGATCGGCCAGCCGATCGAGTAACGGTAGGCGGCGGCCGCGATGGTCGGCATTTTCGCCAGCAGGCGGATCGCGGCCTGGCGGCGCTGGGCTGGATCGTTGAGATCGAGCGTGTCGTGGTAGAACGCCGACAGTGACGCGATCGAGGCGCACAGCATGGCCATCGGATGGGCGTCGTAATGGAAGCCGTGCAGGAAGTTCTTGAGGGCCTCGTGCATCATCGTGTGATGCGTGACTTCGTGCTCGAACGCGGCGAACTGGGCGCGATCGGGCAGTTCGCCATTCATGAGCAGGTAGGCGACTTCGAGGAAGCTCGACTGCTTGGCCAATTGCTCGATTGGGTAGCCGCGATACAACAGCACGCCCTTGTCACCGTCGATGTAGGTGATCGAACTGCGCGTGGCCGCGGTCGCGACGAAACCCGGGTCGAAGGTGAAATAGCCGGTCTCGCGATTGAGCTTGCCCACGTCGATGGCCGGCGCCCCCATGCTGCCGCTCACGACCGGCAGGGTGGCAGTGTGGCGGGTGGCGGAATCGGTCAACGTGACGGTAGGTTCGGACACGGCGGTTTTCCTTGGCAGTGGCGGCACGCGGCGGCGCTGGCGGCCTGGCGCGGACACGTTGCGGTGCCACGTCCCGGGCGCGGCGAACGACGCCGCCGATCCGCGATTATCGCATGCCCGAACACCAGGCCACGCATGCATTTGGTCATGCCGCGCGCAGCCAGACGCAAACGCCGGCGCGAGGCCGGCGTGCGAGCATCCAATGGGTGCATGACGGGCTGGCGGACCGCCCGCGGCAGCGTGTCATCGGCCGGGGTTGGCGCGCAGGTGCGCGCGCCGGCCAGCAGCCAGCGCGCCTACTTGGCGTAGCGGCGGCGGAACTTGTCGACGCGACCCGCAGTGTCGACGATCTTCTGCTTGCCCGTGAAGAACGGGTGCGACTGGCTGGAGATTTCCACCTTGATCAGCGGATATTCCTGGCCATCCTCCCACTTGATCGTTTCCTTGCTCGTCATCGTCGAGCGGGTGAGGAACGAGAAATCGGTCGAGATGTCCTGGAACACCACGGGCTTGTAGTTCGGATGGATGTCGGCTTTCATGGCTCGGGTCCGCGCTGGGGCTGCGACAAAAGAGCGGCATTATAGCCGCCGACCGCCTCGACGCGCAATCGCGGCTCAAACCGTCGCCGGCAGCGCGAGACCGCGCGCCACCATCGCCTCGAACCCGGCCTGGTCCACCTCCAGCACGATTCGCGCATTGGCCGCGCGGCCACATCGCGCGTCCCAGTCGACCACGGTCGCGCCACGCGTGAGGCTGCCCGCGAGCTCGACCCCGACGTGGCGCGCCTGCGCGCTGCGCACGAGGTCGGGGGCCAACGCGACGGCCATCGCCAGCGCGTCGGCCACCACCATGCCGCCACGCCCGTTGGCCGCGTTGAACGCGCGCGCGGTGGCCGCGATGCGTCCGTAGAAGCGCGCCATCCCGCCGCCCGCGGCCAACAGCGCATCGTAGCGCTCGAACGGCAATGCATGGCGCACGCACGCTTCCCAATCGACCAGCTCGAACTGCGGCCAATGCGCGAACACGACGTGCGCGGCTTCCGGGTCAAAGCCGATGTTGAACTCGGTCGGCACGCGCTCGAAATTGCCGCGTCCGCTGACCGCTCCGCCCATCACCACCAGGCGCCGGATCAGCGTGGGCAACTGCGGTTCCAGGCGCAGCGCGAGCGCAAGGTTGGTGAGCGGCCCGAGTGCGACCAGGGTGAGCTGGCCCGGCCGCTCGCGCGCAAGCCGCACCATCGCGTTGGCGGCATGCTCGCTGCTCGCGCGCGCCGCGGCCGGCGCATAACCGATGTCGCCGAAGCCGTCCCGGCCATGCACGAAGGACGCGTCGGCCGCGGGCAACACCAGCGGCGTGGCGCACCCCGCGTGCACGGGCGTCGTCGCGCCCACCAGTTCGACCAGTTTGAGCGCATTGGCCACCGTGTGCTCCAGCCCGACGTTGCCGGCGGCCACGGTCAGCGCCACCACGTCGGCGTGCGCGTGCGCCATGAGGATTGCGAGCGCGTCATCCACGCCGGGGTCGGTATCGATGAGCAACTGGGTGCGTGGTGCGTTCATGCAAGGTCCTTGCGGGCGACAACGACGGCGCGTGGCGGCAGCCACGGCAGCGGTGGATGGGGCAACTGCAGCGCGACCTCGCCAAACCCGGCCGCGCGCACGCGCGCGGGCAGGTCGCGGCCATAGTCGCGATAGACGAGGATACCCGCTCCACCACGCAGCGGGTCGGTGTGCCAGGCCGGTTCCAGCAGGTGTTCGATGCGGTCGCCGTGCCGGCGCGCACGCTCGCGCGTGCACCCGGCGTCATGCAACGGCACCGTGAACAGCATCAGGCCTCCCGGCCGCAGCACACGCTGCAGTTCGGCCAGCGCGCGCCGATCGTCGGGCACGTGTTCGAGCACTTCGGTGTGGGTGACGAGGTCGAAGCTGGCGTCAGCGAAGCTCAGGCGCTGCACGTCCTCGCTGCGCACGCCCCCACGCACCGTGCCCGCGGGCACATCGGGCAGATATTCGGACAGCGTGAGGCTGCGTACCTCGCGGCGCAACCACGCCACCAGCGGTCCGCGCGCCGACAGCTCGTAGGCATCGCGCCGGCGCAGGTCCGGGCATGTGGCGCGCAGCACCGCGCCCAGTGACAGGTGCACCGCGCTGGCACCGCAGCGCACGCAGCGCACGCCCTGTTCGGAGTGGTTCAGGCGCACCAGCAGCGTGGGCCCGCACAGCGGGCAGCGCGCGCGCACGCAGGCCAGCGCCGAGGGCTGCAGCACGGCCAAGGCCTGGCGCAGCTGGCGCAGGCTCGCCAACTCAGGCGCCCGCGTAGTGGACAGCGGCGCCGACCCAGCGCGCCACGATGCGCTGGGCCGCCTCCGGCGCCTGCTCGCGCAGGCGCGCGCCCACGCGCTGCACCAGCGGCAAAAGCTCGCCATCGCGCGCCAGGTCGGCGATGCGGAACTCGACCGCGCCGGTCTGGCGCGTGCCCAGCACCTCGCCCGGCCCGCGCAGTTCCAGGTCCTTCTCGGCGATGCGGAAGCCGTCACTGGTTTCGCGCAGCACCTGCAGGCGCGCGCGCGCCAGCGCCGACAGCGGGCCCTGGTACAGCAGCACGCAACTGGACGCCTGCGCGCCGCGCCCCACCCGCCCGCGCAACTGGTGCAGCTGCGCCAGTCCGAGCCGCTCGGCATTGTCGATGACCATGAGGCTCGCATTGGGCACATCCACCCCGACCTCGATCACGGTGGTGGCCACCAGCACATCCAGCTCGCCCGCCTTGAAGGCCTGCATGGTGGCCTGCTTGTCACGCGGCTTGAGCCGTCCATGGACGAGGCCGACCCTGAGCCCGGGCAGCGCCGCGCCCAGTTCCTGCCACGCCACCTGCGCCGCCTGCGCATCGCTCGCGCGGCTGGGCCCGGCTTCGGCCACCTCGGCCTCCTCGATGAGCGTACACACCCAGTAGGCCTGGCGGCCCTGGCCGCAGGCCTCGCGGATGCGCGCCACCACCTCGGCGCGACGCGCCGCCGACACCAGCACCGTGCGCACCGGCGTGCGACCGGGCGGCAGTTCGTCGACCACCGACACATCCAGGTCGGCATAGGCCGCCATCGCCAGCGTGCGCGGGATCGGCGTCGCGGTGAGCACGAGCTGGTGCGGCACGAGGTCGCCCTGGCGCCCCTTCTCGCTCAGGCTCAGGCGCTGGTGTACGCCAAAGCGGTGCTGTTCGTCGACGATGACGAGCCCGAGCCGCGCGAACGTCACCGCTTCCTGCATGAGCGCGTGGGTGCCGACCACCAGCGGTGCACCGGCCGCCACCGCCGCCAGCGCGTTGCCGCGCGCACGCCCGGCGACCTTGCCGGCCAGCCATACCGGCGCGATGCCCAGCGGCGTGAACCATGCCTGCAAGGTCTGCAGGTGCTGCTCGGCCAGCAGTTCGGTCGGCGCCACCAGCGCCACCTGCGTGCCTGCCTCGATCGCCCGCGCGGCGGCGAGCGCCGCAAGTACGGTCTTGCCCGAACCGACATCGCCCTGCACCAGGCGCAGCATCGGTGTCGAGCGGGCCAGGTCGGCGTCGATCTGCGCGGCGACACGTTGCTGCGCCGTGGTCAGCGCAAACGGCAACGCAGCCCGCAGGCGCTGCGCGAGGCCGCCCCCTCCCGCCAGCGCATGCGCGCGCCGCGCGCGCACGCGTTCACGCAATTGGCGCAGACCCAGGTGGTGCGCGAGCAGTTCCTCGAACGCAAGCCGCCGCTGAGCCGGATGCCGGCCCGCGAGCAGCGCCGCGACATCGGCATCGCGTGGCGGGCGATGCAGCGTGAGCAGCGAGTCGCGCAGCGAAGCCAGCCCGGTTTCGTGCCGCAACGCGGGCGGGATCAGCTCCAACGCGGCCTCGTCGGGCAGCCGTTCGAGCGCGCGCGCGACGATGGCACCGATGCGCTGCTGGCCGATGCCCGCGGTGGTCGGATACACGGGCGTGAGGCACTCGGGCAGCAGCACCGGCGCGGCCTCGGGCAGGATGCGGTATTCGGGATGGATGAACTCGAGGCCGTACTGACCGTGGCGCACCTCGCCATGGCACAGCACGCGCGCGCCAGGCACGAAGCGCTCGGCCTGCGCGCGCTGGAAATGGAACAGGCGCAGCGTCAGGGTCGCGGCTGAATCATCCTGCAGCGCCACGCGCAACTGCGGGCGGAAGCGGAAACCCCGTTCGACCGCGCTGACGCGGCCGACCACCTGGGCGCAACCACCCACCTGCAGCTCGGCGATCGGCGTGAGCCGGGTGCGATCCTCGTAGCGCAGCGGCAGGTGGAACCACAGGTCCTGCAGTTCATGCAGGCCGAGCGCGGCGAGCTTGTGCGCGGCCGCCGGGCCGACCCCGGGCAGGCTCGCGACCGCCACCCGCCCGACATCGGCAAGCGCAGCGGCAGGCGGCGCGGAAGACGCGGCGACAGACATGCGCCTAGCGTAGCAAGCCGCGCCACCGTCATGCTTGCGGTGCACGTGGGCAGGATGCGGGCGCGACGCAGGCGGCGCGCCCGCCGTTCCGCGGCAGCCGGCCTCAGCCCGGCAGGTGCATGATCGCGTCGATCTCGACCTGCGCACCGCGTGGCAGCGCCGACACCTGGATGGTCGAACGCGCCGGATACGGCTGCTGGCAGTACTCGGCCATGATCGCGTTGACGGTGGCGAAATTGCCCAGGTCGGTCAGGTACACGCCGACCCGCACGAGGTCGCCCAGCGATCCTCCAGCGGCCGCGCACACGGCGGCCAGGTTGTCGAACACGCGCCGCGTCTGCACCGCGATGTCGCCGGTGACGAGCTCACCCGTGGCCGGATCGAGCGGCGTCTGCCCCGACAGGTACACCGTGTCGCCGGTGCGCACCGCCTGTGAATACGGGCCGATCGCCTTGGGGGCCTGGTCGCTGTGCACGATGCTGCGCGTCATGTCGCTGTCCTGTGTCGGTAAAAAGGGCGCACAGCATAGCAAGCGCGCGCGGCTACAGCGGATGGCGGCGCACCGTGTTGACCACGTGCAGGCGCCGCACATGGCGGATCACATCGGCCAGGTGCTTGCGGTTGCGGATCTCGATCGTGAACAGCAGCGTGGCGGTCTCGGTGTCGCGTTCCTTGTACTCCACGTTCTCGATATTGGAGCTCGCCTCGGCAATGCCCGCGGCGACCTGCGCCAGCACGCCAGGCTTGTTGGCGACGTCGATGCGCAATTCGACCCGGTAGTCGCCCTGCACGTCGCCGGCCCAGCCCATTTCCAGGCAACGCTCGGGCAACTTGCGCAGTTCGGGCACGTTGGGGCATTCGAGCCGGTGCACCACGATGCCCTTGCCGGCCGACAGGTAGCCCATGATCTCGTCGCCCGGCGCGGGATGGCAGCAGTTGGCGAAACTGAGCACGCCGCGCTCGCTGCCGTTGATGAGGATCTTCTCGCCACTGGCCACACGCGCCGCATGCGGGTGATCGCCATGGGCGATCAGCAGCGCCTGCGCCTCGGTCTCGGCCACGCGGTTGCCCAGTGCGATGTCGGCAAGCAGCTCCTCGAAGCGCTTGAACTTCTGTTCGGCCAGATAGCGTTCCAGCACCGCGGTCGGAATCGTCTCCAGCGACGAGCCCAGGCGCGTGAACGCGCGGTCGAGCATGCGATGGCCGAACTCCACCGCATCCTCGTGCTGCAGGCGCTTGAGGTGGTGGCGGATCGCGGTGCGCGCGCGCCCGGACACCACCCAGTCGAGCCACTGCGGGCTCGGCGCGGCCGATGGCGCGGTCACGATCTCGACGGTCTGGCCGCTCACCAGAGGTGCACGCAGCGGGATGAGCTTCTTGTCGGCACGCGCGGCCACCGCGTGGTTGCCCACGTCGGTGTGCACGAAATAGGCAAAGTCCAGCGCCGTCGCGTTGCGCGGCAGCGACAGGATCTTGCCCTTGGGCGTGAACAGGTAGACCTCGTCCGGAAACAGGTCGACCTTGACGTTTTCGATGAACTCGAGCGAGGAGTGGGTGTCGCTCTCCTGGTCGACCAGCCCCGACAGCCACTCGCGCGCACGCGTCTGCGCACTGTTGGCCGGCGGCGCCGCGGTCTTGTAGGCCCAGTGCGCGGCCACCCCGCGGTCGGCGATCGCATCCATGTCCTCGGTGCGCAGCTGGATCTCGATCGGCGCGCCAAACGGGCCGAACAGCACCGTGTGCAGCGACTGGTAGCCGTTGGCCTTGGGAATCGCGATGAAATCCTTGAAGCGGCCATCGAGCGGCTTGTACAGGCCATGCACCGAACCCAGCGCCTGGTAGCAGTGCGGCACGCTGTCGAGCACGATGCGGAAGCCGTACACGTCCATCACCTGGGCCAGCGACTTCTGCTCGGCGCGCATCTTGCTGTAGATGCTCCACGGCGACTTGATGCGGCTCACGATGCGATGGCGCAGCTTGTCCGAGGCCAGGCGCGCATGCAGCGCCTCCTCGATGCGCGTCATCGCCTCGCGGCGGTTGCCGAGCATGGCCTTGATCCGCGCCGAAATCACCCGATGGCGGTCCGGGTACAGCGCGCGAAAGCCGAGGTCCTGCAGTTCGGCCTTGAAGCTGTTCATGCCCAGGCGCTGCGCTATCGGGGCGTAGATCTCCAGCGTCTCGCGCGCGATGCGCCGGCGCGACTGGGTTTCCTTGGCGCCGAGCGTGCGCATGTTGTGCAGGCGGTCGGCCAGCTTGATGAGGATCACGCGCAGGTCGCGCGCCATCGCCAGCAACATCTTGCGAAAGCTCTCGGCGTCGGCTTCCTGGCGGCTGCGAAAGCGCACCTTGTCGAGCTTGGTGACGCCTTCGACCAGTTCGACCACGGTCGGGCCGAAGTCGGCCCCCAACTGCTCGCGCGTCAGGCCGGTGTCTTCGAGCGTGTCGTGCAGGATCGCAGCGATGATGGTCTCGGCGTCCAGCCGCAGGTCGGCGAGGATGCCCGCGACCGCCACCGGATGCGTGATGTAGGGCTCGCCGGTCTGGCGGGTCTGGCCCTCGTGCGCGGCCGCGCCGACCTGATAGGCATGGCGCACGCGCGCAACCTGCTGGCGCGGCAGGTAGCGGCCCAGTTGTTGTTCGAGCGCCCGCACATAGTCGGGCAGTGAGCGGGCGGCGTTGCGCGCGCTGGCGCGCCGGGGCATGAAGAGAGCCATGCCGGGGCCGCGCACGTCACGCCGCGTGCGCGGCCGGGGCGAGCGGGTATCGCTCGCGCATCACAGATCGTCGCCGCCCTTGCTCAGGTCGTCGTCGACTTCGGCCACGGCCCACTCGAGCGCTTCACGCTCCTTGCGCTCGCGTTCCTGGCGGTCGATCTCGTCGATCATCGCCTGGTCGACCTTGCGCTCGGCGATCTCGCGCAGCGCGAGCACGGTCGGCTTGTCGTTCTCGGCCTCGATCGAAGCCTGCACGCCCTTGGACAACTGGCGCGCGCGCTTGGTCGCCATCAGCACGAGCTCGAAGCGGTTGTCGACGACTTCGAGGCAATCTTCCACGGTAATCCGTGCCATCGGGTATCTCCGGTAAAATCGAAGCCAATTCATGGCTTTACGGACGCGCATTGTAGCCTCCGCGCGTTGTGCAGTGCAATCAGGCAGCCACCGAGGCTGCACCGCAGCATGGTTTTCGCGTAGCCTTGCGCCGCGGAAGGGACAACCCGGCAACTGCCGGCAACGGCGGCGCCTTGAGACATCCAATGGCTTTCAACCAGACCCAACTCCTGCGGCGCGCGGGTGCCGCGGCCCTGTGCGTGGCGGTGCTGGCCGGCTGCACGATCGCCAAGCCGCGCACCGACGATCCGCTGGAGAAGTTCAACCGCAAGATGTACGTGTTCAACGACGCCGCCGACAAGGCGGTGATCCGGCCGGTCGCGCTCACCTACCGCAAGCTCACCAACGACACCACGCGGCGGTTGATCTCCAACTTCTTCGCCAACGTGAAGATGCCGATCACGATCGTCAATGACGTGCTGCAGGTCGAGCCGCGCGCGGCGCTGCGCAACAGTGGCCGCTTCCTCGTCAACACCACGGTCGGCGTGCTCGGCCTGTTCGATCCGGCCAGCGAACTCTCGCTCACGCCCTCCGAGACCGACTTCGGCGTGACGCTCGCTCGCTGGGGCGTGCCCGAGGGGCCCTACCTCGTGGTGCCGCTGGTCGGGCCGACCAGCGCGCGCGACATCTGGCGCATGCCGGTGGACCAGTTCTTCGATCCGCTGTACTGGTACGGCCGGCGCAACGACAGCTGGTTCCTGAGCCAGCATGCCCCCAACCTCGCCTACCTCGTCACGCTGCGCTCGCGCGGCATCGAGGCCGAGGGCCTGCTCGAGGGCGTGTACGACCCCTACGTGTTCCAGCGCGATGCCTACCGCCAGCGGCGCCTGTACGAGATCTACCACGGCAACCCGCCCGACGAGGTCATTGAGCTCATGCAGGGCGTGGACGATGTCGACATCGACGAGCTGCTCGACCAGCAACGCGCCTGGGAGCAGAGCAGCAAGGACCCGCACAAGCCCGACCCGACCCACTGAGCCGCGCGCGTCCGGTCCTTACCCGAGCAGCAACGCCTCGGTGCCGCACGCGCGCGCGAGTGCGCGCAGCGGCTGCGGCAGGTTGCCGTAGCGCAGCCGCACGCCCACCGTGCTGGCATGGGCCGCCCACGCCAGCAGCACCGCGAGCGTGGCGCTGTCGCACTGGCGCAGGCCACTCGCATCGACCTCCACGCGCGCGCCCTCGCCCACCAGTTCGCGCCAGCGCGGCGTGGCCGCCGCGGCATCGGCGAAGCCGACCCGCCCCTGCAGGCGCAGCCCGCCCTCGTCCCGCTCGATCCGCAGCGGCGCGTCCATCAGCCGTCCTGCTGCGCCTTGTCCATGGCCTCGAGCGCCTTCTCGCCCTGCGTTTCCAGCCGCAGGGTCAAGGCATCCAGGCTCGACTTGGCGATCTCGGCGCTGACCTGGTTGCGGTAGTTGGTGACGTAGGAAATGCCCTCGATGATCACGTCGTAGGCCTTCCACTCGCCTTCGCGCGTCTTGCGGAAGGCATAGTCGACGGCCACGGTCTTGCCATCATCGAGCACGACCTGGGTGCGCACGATGGTGCGCTTGTCGCTGAGGTCGCCCTTGGTCGGCAGCACCCGCACGCGACCGCGCGTGTAATTGAGCAGGCCTTCCGCGTAGCGGTGCGCGATCGAGTTGTAAAAGGCCTTGGCAAAGCGCGCGCGCTGCGCCGGGGTCGCGCTGCGCGCGTTCTGGCCCAGCACGAGGATCGAGGCATAGTCGATGTCGAAATGCGGCAGCAGCAACCCGTCGATGAGCTTGATGAGCTGCTCGGGGTCGCGCTTGAGTTCCTCGCGCCGGCCTTCGATCGCCTTGCCCAGGTCGTCGGCGATGCCCTGCACCACCTGGTCGGGCGTGGGCGTGTCGGCCAGCGCCGGCGCTGCGCCGGCCAGGCACCACAGGAAGGCTGCGACGAGTGCGAAGGTGCGCGGCAACATGGTCACTCCGTGATCCTCAGGATTTCTTCGGGGGCGATGCGGGCTGTGCCTGCGCGGCCGGTTCGTCGTTCGCGGCCGGCTTGGATGCGGGCGAGCCGTTGACGAGGAACTTGCCGATCAGGTCTTCCAGCTGCATCGACGACTGGGTCAGCACGAACTCGTCGCCATCCTTGAACATGTCGGGCGAGCCGCCGGGCTGGATGCCAATGTACTGGTCGCCCAGCAAACCGCTGGTGAATATCGCCGCCGAGGAATCGTCGGGGATGTCACGGAAGCGACGGTCGACCGACAGTGTGACCTTGGCGTCGAGCCGCTGCGGATCGACCTCGATCGATTCGACCGAGCCGATGCGCACGCCCGCGATCTTGACCGGCGCGCGCAGCTTGAGCTGGCCCACGTTGGTGAAGCGCGCCTTGAGCAGGTAGCTCGGGCCCTGGCTGAAATTGGCGATCGAGGTGGTTTGCGTGGCCAGATAGGCCAAGGCGGCAAAGCCGAGCAGGATGAACAGGCCCGAGCCGATCTGGTAGGAACGTCGCTGTGCCATGGGCAGGAGCCTCACATGAGGAAAGCAGTCATCACGAAGTCGACCGCGAGCACCACGATCGACGAAAACACCACGGTGCGGGTGGTGGCATAGGCCACGCCCTCGCTGGTCGGTGCGGTGGTGTAGCCCTGGAACACCGCGATCAGCGCGACCACCGCGCCGAACACCACGCTCTTCCACACGCCGTTGACCACGTCCTTCCACACGTCCACGCTCGAGGTCATGTTCGACCAGAACGTGCCGTTGTCCAGCCCCAGCCACGACACGCCGACCAGGTGCGCGCCGAAGATGCCCAGCGCATTGAACACGCAGGCCAGCAGCGGCATTGCCACGACACCCGCGATGAAGCGCGGCGCAGCCACGTAGGCCAATGGGTCCACCGCCATCATCTCCATCGCGGCGAGCTGGTCGGTGGCGCGCATGAGGCCGATTTCGGCCGTGATCGAGGTGCCCGCGCGACCCGCGAACAACAGCGCGGTCACCACCGGACCGAGTTCGCGGTACAGCGACAGCGACACCACGGTGCCGAGCGCCGCGGTACCGCCGAAGATCGACAGCACGTAGTACAGCTGCAGGCCGAGCACCATGCCCACGAACAGGCCGCAGGTCATGATGATGACCAGGCTCATCGCGCCGGTGAACCAGATCTGGCGCACCGTCTCGCGGTAATGGCGCAGGCTCGCCGGCAGCGCGGCGAGGATCTGCAGCAGGAACAGCCCGTGCGCGCCGACCCGCGCCAGCGCGTCGCCGATGCCCGCCCACGGCCGCGGCGTGCTCATCGGGCCACCTGCGCAAAACCGAGATCGGTTGCGTAGTCGCGCGCCGGATACTGGAACGGCACCGGACCGTCGGCCTCGCCGCCGAAGAACTGCCGCGTCCATGGCGAGGGGTCCTCGCGCAGCTGCTGCGGCGGCCCGTGCGCGACGATCTTGCCGCCCGCCAGCAGGTAAACGAGGTCGGCCACGCGCGCCACCGCCGAGAACTCGTGCGCCACCAGCACGCTGGTCACCCCGAGCGTGTCGTTGAGCGTGCGGATCAGGCGCAGCACCTGGTTGAGCGCGATCGGGTCGAGGCCGACGAACGGCTCGTCATACAGGATCAGCATCGGGTCGCGGATGATCGCGCGCGCCAGCGCCACGCGCCGCATCATGCCGCCCGACAGCTCGGCCGGCATCAGGCCGGCGGCGCCGCGCAGGCCCACCGCCTCGAGCTTGGTCAGCACGATGTTGCGCACGATCTCCTCGGGCAGCTTCAGGTGCTGGCGCAGCGGGAAGGCCACGTTCTCGAACACGTCGTAGTCGGTCAGCAGCGCCGAGTTCTGGAACAGGTAGCCGATCCGCTCGCGCAGGTCGAACAGCGCCTGTCGCGACAGTCGCGTCACCTCCGCCCCGTCGATGCGGATCGAACCCGCATCGGCGGCGCGTTGCCCGGTGAGGTGGCGCAGCAGCGTGGTCTTGCCGCAGCCGCTCGGCCCCATCACCGCGGTGACCTTGCCGCGCGGGATGTCCAGTTCGATCCCGTCGAAGATCGTCTTGCGCCCGAGCACGGTGCGCAGCCCGCGCACCTGTACGAGGACGTCGCGGGTCGGTTCGGCGATCGGTTCGGGGCCGGGCATCGGGATACCACGCGGGACGCTGCACGCAACAGCGCGCTACCTTAGCCGATCCACGCCCACGCTGGCCATCGCGCGCCGCGCCTTCACTCGGCCTTGAGCAGATCGGGGAGCAGGGCGCGATGCCGCGCCAACTGCGGTGCGCGGCGCAGCCGCTGGCAGGTCACGATCGCGCGCAGTTCGGCCAGCGCGGTCGCGAAATCGTCATTGACCACCACGTAGTCGAACTCGTCGGCATGCGCCACCTCGCCGCGCGAATCGGCCAGCCGCCGCGCGATCGTGGCGGCACTGTCGGACGCGCGCGTGCGCAGGCGCCGCTCCAGTTCGGCCCGCGACGGCGGCAGGATGAACACGCTCACGCAGCCCGGGTGCGATGCGCGCACCTGGCGCGCGCCCTGCCAGTCGATCTCCAGCAGCACATCGCGACCCTGCGCCAGCAGCGGCTCCACCACCGCGCGCGAGGTGCCATACAGGTTGCCGAACACCTCGGCATGTTCGAGGAAGTGGCCGTCGGCGACCATGCGCTCGAACACGCCGCGGTTGACGAAGTGGTAGTGCTCGCCATCGTGGTCGTGCGGCCGCGGCGCACGCGTGGTGTGCGAAATCGACAGCGAGATGCCCGGCTCGCGTTCGAGCAGGGCGTTGACCAGGCTCGACTTGCCCGCGCCCGACGGCGCCGCCACGATGTAGAGGGTTCCGCTCACGCCAGCCCGACCCGGCCAAAGGGGCGAGGATGAAAGCAGCCGGCCGCGCCCGCGTCAACCGCGGCGCGGCGGCGTGGTCAGCGCGCGCTGAACCGGTACTCGTGCTGGGCGTCGCGCAGCACCAGCTCGTGCCGTCCATCGCGGGTATCGACCACGAACTCGAAGCCATCCACGCCGGGCGAGATCGTCACGAACGACAGGCTGCCGTCATCATTGCGGCGCGAGGCGACCTCGCTGCGCCAACCGCCAAAATCAAACCAGGTGGCAGCGCCTTGGCGCTGCACGGCGAGTGCGCCCAGTGCATCGTTGCGCCAGTGCGCCGCGAGCCCCGCCGACGCGGCCGCGTCGGCCGGCACCTGCAGGCGCTTGCGCTCGGCCTGCAGCGCATCGCGCTGCGCGGCCACCGCGGAGGCCAGCGTCGCTTCGGCCTGCGGCTGGCCGTCGTACAACAGCTCGAGCAGGCGGCGCTGGAACGGGCCGCGCAGTGCCACGCCCGGGTCCGAGTTGGTCAGGATCACCGCGCCCACGTTGGCTTCGGGCAGCCACAGCATGTCGGAATGGAAGCCGACCAGGTCGCCGCCATGGTGCACCACGGGTACGCCCCAGGTGCGGTCGACGATGAGGCCCATGCCGTACACCGCATCCTTGCCCATCGCGACTTGCGCCTGGCGCCGCTCCAGCAGCGGCGCCGCGGCGATGTAGCGCGATCCGTCCGCGAGCCGGCCCTGCGCGAGTTCCATCTGCACGTAGCGCAGCATGTCGTTGACGTTGCTCCATGCCGCCCCAGCCGGTCGCGCCGCGATGACCGAGCGATTGAGGTCCATGCTCGCCAGTTCGGTGTGGCCGTCGACATCCAGCCCGTGTGGCAAGGCATGGTTGCCGCGCAGCGCACGCGCATAGTCGAACGTGGTCGCATGCATCCCCAGCGGATCGAACACCTGCGACTGCATCGCCGTGTCGTAGGCCGCACCCGGTTCGAGCCCGGGATACAGCACATGGCCGCCCGCGTAGCCCGCGGCCGCGGCCATCAGGTTGGAGTACTGGAACAACGCGCCGAACGCACTGGTCGGCTGCATCGTGGCCAGCGTCGCGAGCACGCTGTCGGCGGTGGCAGCCTCGCTGTCGAAGATCCATTCCAGGTCCTGGCGCGGCATGCCGGTACAGGCGCAGATCAGGTGCCGCACCAGCACCTGACGCGTGGTGTCGGCATCGCCGAGGCGGAACTGCGGCAGGATGCGCGTGACCGGCGTATCCCAGTCGAAGCGGCCCTGCTCCACGAGCCTGGCCAGCATGAGCGTGGTGAGCGCCTTGGTGTTCGAGGCAACCATGAACAGCGTGTCGGCATCGACCGGCGCCGACTGGCCCAGCGCGCGCACGCCAAAGCCACCCGCGAACACCACCTTGCCGTTCTGCACGATGCCGATCGCGACGCCGGGCACCTCCAGCGCACGGCGCCCGTCCTCGACGAAGCGCGTGAGCTGGGCCAGGCGCGCCGCATCGAGCGTGTGCGCAGGCTTGCCCGCGAACGACTCGCGACTGTAGCCCTTGGGCAGCAGGCGATCGAGCGCAAGTTTGACCTGCGCACCGCGTTTTTCGCCCGTGGCCCCGCTCATCTCGTAGATCACCACGGTCCAGCCCGACTGCGCGCGCTGCGCGAGCGCAGCCACGTTGCGCTGCTCGTTGGCCGAGGTCTCGTAGGTGTACATGCGCCGCACCTGCCAGCCATCCTTCGGCGGCAGGTCGCTGGCCAACTTGAGCGGCCAGCGCCTGGATCCGGGATAGGCCGCCCATGCCGCCGCCACCGCGGCATCGGCATCGGCGCCCTCGACATCGATGAAAGCGAGGCGCGAGTCGCCTTCGGGCGCAGTCAGCAGCACCACCGGCGCCGCGCGCAGCAGGCTCCAGCCCTGCGGCGCGATGAAGGCATTGCCGGTCGTGGTGAGCTCGGGCGTATCGGCCGCCAGTACCCGGGCCTGGGCGGGTGCGGCAGCCGCGTCCGCAGTCGTGGCCGCGTCGCGACGTACGCCAGTGCCGTGGCAAGCTGCCAGCGCAAGCAGCAGCAGCGCGATCCATCCCCGGTGCAAGGCTTTCATGAACAGGTCTCGATGGGCGCCGTCGGCGCGGCGGCAGCGTGTTGCCGTTGGCGTCATTCCAGGTTCTGCACCTGCTCGCGCATCTGCTCGATCAGCACCTTGAGTTCGACCGCGGCCTTGGTGGTGCGCGGATCGGCAGCCTTGGAGCCGAGCGTGTTGGCCTCGCGGTTGAACTCCTGCATGAGGAAGTCGAGGCGGCGGCCGACCGCCTCGCGCAGCAGCAGCACGCGGCGCGCTTCGGCCACGTGCGCGCCGAGCCGGTCCAGTTCCTCGTCGACGTCGATGCGCTGCAGTTGCAGCACCACTTCCTGTTCGAGCCGGCCCGGCTCCAGTGGCTGCTTGAGCTCGGCCAGCCGTGTCTCAAAACGCGCGCGCAACGCCGCGCGCACCTCGGGCAGGTGCGCACGCACCTCGCCGACCAGCCCTTCGATGGTGTCGAGCCGCTCGCGCAGGAAGCCACCCAGCCGCGCGCCTTCGCGCTCGCGCGTGGCGAGCATGTCGTCCAGTGCGCGATCGACCAGCTTGAGCGCGGCCGCGCGCAGCGCGTCCAGGTCGCTGTCGCGGTCGAGCAGTACGCCGGGCCAGTTCATGAGCGAGACGAAATCGACGTTGAGCTGCGGGAACTTGGCCGCGAGCGTCTGCGCGGTATCGGCCAGGCGCGCGACATAGACCTCGTCGATCGCGATCGCCGCGGCCTCGCCCTGCGCGGGCCGGAAGCGCAGGCCGAGATCGACCTTGCCGCGCGCGAGCCTGGCCGCCACGCGCTCGCGGATCTGCGCTTCGAGCACGCGCAGTTCGTCGGGCAGGCGCAGCCCCAACTCGAGGTAGCGATGGTTGACCGAGCGCATCTCGATCGACAGGGTGCCATGCGCGGTGTCACTGTCGGCGCTGGCAAAGGCGGTCATGCTACGCAGCATCGGCGCGGCCTTGGCAGGGAAAGCGCAATGGTAAACTGCGCGGCTCATTTGCCAAACCCGCATGCCGATGACTTCTTCCAAGCCCTTCGCACGGCCCTCGGGCCGCGCCGCCGATGCGTTGCGCAGCGTCACGATCGAACGCGGCCACACGCGCCATGCCGAAGGCTCGGTGCTGATCCGCTGCGGCGACACGCGCGTGCTGTGCACCGCCAGCGTCGAGGACAAGGTACCGCCGTTCCTGCGCGGCAAGGGCGAGGGTTGGGTCACGGCCGAATACGGCATGCTGCCGCGCGCGACCGGCCAGCGCACCCAGCGCGAGGCCGCACGCGGTGGCCAGGGCGGGCGCACGATGGAGATCCAGCGCCTGATCGGCCGCGCGCTGCGCGCCTGCGTGGACCGCCAGGCGCTGGGCGAGCGCACCATCACGCTCGACTGCGACGTGCTGCAGGCCGATGGCGGCACCCGCACCGCCGCGATCACCGGCGCCTACGTGGCCCTCGTCGATGCGGTCAACTGGATCAAGGCCCGCCACGCGCTCAAGCGGGAGCCGGTTCTCGGCGCGGTGGCGGCGGTGTCGGTGGGCATCTACCAGGGCGTGCCGGTGCTCGACCTCGACTATGCCGAAGACTCGGCCTGCGACACCGACATGAACGTGGTGATGAACGACGGCGGTGGTTTCATCGAACTGCAGGGCACGGCCGAAGGCCATGCACTGCGCCGCGAGGAGCTCGACGCCTTGCTCGCGCTCGCGGGCAAGGGCATCACCGAACTGTGCGCGCTGCAACGCGCGGCGCTGGCGCAGTGAGCGACCGCCTGGCGCGCGCACGCTTCGCCCGTCCATGCGCCGTGCCGCGCCCGGCGGCCCGCGTCGCGGCGATCGATCCATGAAGCTCGTGCTCGCCAGCGGCAACCGCGGCAAGCTCGCCGAGATGGGCGAGATCCTGGCCGGCAGCGGCATCGAGCTCGTCGCGCAGCACGAACTGGGCATTGCCGAGGTCGCCGAGACCGCCACCACCTTCGTCGAGAACGCCTTGCTCAAGGCGCGCCACGCGGCCCGGGCGAGCGGCCTGCCCGCGCTGGCCGACGACTCGGGCCTGTGCGTGGATGCACTGGGTGGTGCGCCCGGCCTGCACTCGGCCCGTTACGCGGGCGGCCATGGCGACGCTCAGGCCAACATCGCCAAGCTGCTCGATGCGCTGCGCGCGGTGCCCGAGGCCGCGCGCGGCGCGCATTTCCACTGCAGCATCGTGCTGCTGCGCAGCGCCGCCGACCCCGCGCCGCTGCTGGCCGAAGGCCGCTGGCACGGCCGCATCCTGCACGCGCCGCGCGGCGCGCACGGCTTCGGCTATGACCCGGTGTTCCTCGATCCCGCGCTCGGCCTGAGCGCGGCCGAACTCGAACCGCTGCACAAGCACCGCATCAGCCACCGCGGCCAGGCGCTGGCGCGTTTGCGCGAACTGCTCGCGCAATCCGCGTGAGGCAGGTCCGCGCATGCCGCTCGTACCATCGCCGCTGTCGTTGTACATCCACATTCCCTGGTGCGTGAGGAAGTGCCCGTACTGCGATTTCAATTCGCACGTGCAGCACGGTGCACTGCCGGTGGATGCCTACATCGACGCCCTGCTGGCCGACCTCGACCGCGACCTGCGCGAGCACGCCGGGGCGATCGGTGCACGCGCGCTGCACAGCGTGTTCTTCGGCGGCGGCACGCCGAGCCTGTTCATGCCCGCGGCCATCACGCGCATCCTCGATGGCGTGGCCGCACGCATCGAGCTGCCGTCCACGGCCGAAATCACGCTCGAAACCAACCCGGGCACGGTGGAGCATGGCCGCTTCGACGACTACCGCGCCGCGGGCGTCAACCGGATCAGCCTCGGCGTGCAGAGTTTCGATGACGCGGCCCTGCGCCGGCTCGGCCGCATCCACGGCGCGGACGAGGCCCGGCGCGCCGCCAGGGCCGCGCAGGACGCGGGACTGGCCAACCTCAACCTCGACCTCATGTACGCGCTGCCGCAGCAGACGCTCGCGGGTGCGTTGGCCGACATCGAGCAGGCGATCGCGCTCGAACCCGCCCACATCTCACACTACCAGCTCACGCTGGAGCCCAACACGCTGTTTGCGCTGCGGCCACCGCCATTGCCGGACGAGGACAGCGCCTGGGACATGCAGGAGTCCTGTCAGGCCGCGCTCGCGGCGGCCGGTTATGCGCAGTACGAGGTGTCGGCCTACGCACGCGCCACGTCACGGCGCTGCGCGCACAACCTCAACTACTGGCGCTTCGGCGACTATCTGGGCATCGGCGCGGGTGCCCACGGCAAGCTCGGCAGCGGCGTGGCGCCGCACATCGTGCGCACCAGCAAGTACAAGATGCCGCGCAGCTACCTCGACCATGCCGCGCGCGGCGAGGCGCTGGGCACCCGCACGGAAGTCGCCGCGTCCGAGCTGCCCTTCGAGTTCATGCTCAACGCGCTGCGCCTCAACGCGGGCGTGGAGCGTACGCTGTTTGGCGAGCGCACCGGACTGGACGAGGCGGTGATCGCGGCGCCGCTGGCACGCGCGCGCGCGCGCGGCTGGCTCGACGAGGGCCCCGCGCGCATCGCCGCGAGCGAGACCGGGCGCCGCTTCCTCAACGACGTGATCGGGCTGTTTCTGCCGGCGGCCTGAGCGGTCGTGGTGCGCGCGCTCAGGCGAGCAGGAACATCGCCTTGGCCAGAAACACGATGCCGACCATGAGTGCGAGCACGATGCGATGGGTGTGGCGGAACCGGCAGGGGTCCATGCGCCCGCGCAGCGCCGCCCACATCGTACTCATGAATACGCCGAGCACACCCAGCGCAAGCAGCACCTTGATCCCGAGCATGACGCCGAAGCGCGAGCCCAGGCAGGATCCGTGCGCGCACTTGACCTCGAACATGACCGCGCCGCTGATGTAGAGCAAGGCCACCGCCACCGGCATGATGCGCCGCGCACGCCGCACCACGAGTTCCTCGATGCGCTGCATCTGGTCCATGCCCAGGTGTGCATGGAGCGATTCCAGGATCAGCACCTCGAACGCCACCGCACCCGCGAACACGATCGCACACGCCAGGTGCACGAGCTGGATCCAGCCATACCACTCGACCATCACGCTTCCTCCACTGCCGGCGCACCGCGCGGCGATGCAGCCGCGGGCCCAACAAGAATGATCCGCAATCGCAACTGAGGCCTTGACGCACATCAACCTGCCGTCCGCAGTGCCGCTGGCGATCGCGCGCGTGCGGGCACGCACGCCGCGCGCGCGAAGCTCGCACGTGAACTTTGGTGTCGTCCCCGCCTTGATCGCGTTGCGTTGCAGCACCTCTTGGCGTGGACACCCAATCAGCGCTGCGCCACGCGCGGCGGCGCAAGGATCGCGGGCGCGCCCACCGATGCCTCGTGCAACACGCGCCGGATGCCGCATCGCGGGTGCGCAGGCACCGGCGGCGGCCGCTGCGGTTGCCGCCGGCCCCCTGTTCCCGCGCCGGAGCACATGCAAGAATGCGCCGTTCACGCCCACCGCTGCGCGAGGACGCGGTGGCGCAAGGGAATTGGGGACGGCCATGAACGGTTCGGTCAAGATCGGTGAAAAACCCGGCGGTGCAGCTTCGACCCTGAGCAGCCGCCGCGACCTGCCGGTGCGCGTGCGCACGCTGTGCGAGGGACTGCTCAAGCGCGCGCGGGAAACCTTCGCACCCACGCTCGAACAGACCCTGGGCGAGATCGAAACCACGCTGTTCCAGATGGCCGAGCGTGCCGGCAACAGCGCCGAGCAGCAGCGCCATTTCGAGGCCCTGCGCAGCTTCAAGCAGAGCCGCAGTCTGATCGCGCCGCGCTTCCTGCGCAGCATCGAAGGCACGCTCGCCGCGATCCGGCGCGATGATGCGCCGTTGCAGCCGGCCACCAGCAGCAGCTCACGTCGCGCTGCGCTCGAACTGGTCGATGCGGCGGTACTCGAAGAGGACCTCGCCCTGCGCGAGGTGGCCGCGCGCGCCGAAATGCGCACGAGCCAGCCGCTGCACGCGTTCTCGCATCGGTTCGCGGTGATCGCGGCGATTTCGCCCGATCACGAACCGATGCCGCTGGGTCCGGCGGCGCTGGCCGAGGCGATTCGCAGTGCGTTGGGCGGCATCGATCTCGCGCTGGAATATCGCGTGCTGGTGTATCGACAGTTCGACCGCCTCGCACTGGCCGAACTCGCGCGCTTCTACGAAGACCTCAACCAGTGGCTGTGCAGCGAGCGCATCCTGCCCAACCTCAAGCTCGGGTTCCGCGCGCCGGGCAGTGGCGCGGGCGAGGCCGAATCGGCTGCGACACCGGCCAAGCCGGACAAGCCCGCCGAAGACCAAGGCCCCGCACAGGGACCG
>QUBV01000001.1 GCA_014338185.1 Lysobacterales bacterium
GCCGGCGGCGTGCCTGCTATCCTAGGCGGCTTTCCCCGCCCGCTGCCGCCGGTCATGTCCGAGCACCTTGAGCAAACGCGCCGCCGGCGCACCTTCGCGATCATTTCCCATCCCGACGCGGGCAAGACCACGCTGACCGAAAAGCTGCTGCTGTTCGGCGGCGCGATCCAGATGGCCGGCTCGGTCAAGGGCCGCAAGGCCGCGCGCCACGCCACCTCCGACTGGATGGCACTGGAGAAGGAGCGCGGCATCTCGGTCACCAGTTCGGTGATGCAGTTCCCCTACGAGGGCAAGATCGTCAACCTGCTCGACACGCCCGGCCATGCCGATTTCGGCGAGGACACCTATCGCGTACTCACCGCGGTCGACTCCGCGCTCATGGTGATCGACTGCGCCAAGGGCGTGGAGGAGCGCACGATCAAGCTCATGGAGGTGTGCCGCCTGCGCGACACACCGATCATGACCTTCATCAACAAGCTCGATCGCGAGGGGCGCGCGCCGATCGAGCTGCTCGACGAGGTCGAATCGGTGCTGGGCATCCCGTGTACGCCGGTGACCTGGCCGATCGGCATGGGATCGCGGCTCAAGGGCGTGTACCACCTGTTGCTGGACGAGGTGCACCTGTTCGAGCCCGGACGCAACTTCACGCGCCAGGACTCGACGATCTTCCGAGGGTTGGATGATCCGCAGCTGGCCGCGCGCATCGGTGCCGAGGCGCTGGCCGAGCTGCGCGAGGAGCTGGAACTCGTGCGCGGCGCCTCGCACGCCTTCGACCCGGCACAGTACCTGGCCGGCCGCCTCACCCCGGTGTTCTTCGGCTCGGCAGTCAACAACTTCGGTGTGCAGCTGCTGCTCGACTTCTTTGTCGAGCATGCCCCCGCGCCGCGCGCGCGCGCCACCACCACGCGCCTGGTCGAGCCCACCGAGCAGGCACTCAGCGGCTTCGTGTTCAAGATCCAGGCCAACATGGACCCGGCCCACCGCGACCGCGTGGCGTTCCTGCGCATCTGCAGCGGCCACTACAGCGCGGGCATGAAGATGCTGCACGTGCGCACTGGCAAGGAGGTGCGCATCGCCAACGCGCTCACCTTCATGGCCAGCGACCGCGAAATCGTCACCAGCGCCTGGCCGGGCGACGTGATCGGGCTGCACAACCACGGCACGATCTCGATCGGCGACACCTTCAGCGAGGGCGAAGAGCTCGCGTTCACGGGCATCCCGAACTTCGCGCCCGAGCTGTTCCGCCGCGCCCGGCTCAAGGACCCGCTCAAGATGAAGGCGCTGGTCAAGGGACTGGCGCAGCTGTCCGAGGAAGGCGCCACCCAGTTCTTCCGCCCGCTGATGTCCAACGACCTCGTGCTCGGTGCGGTGGGCGTGCTGCAGTTCGACGTGGTCGCCTACCGGCTCAAGGACGAGTACGGCGTGGATGCGGTGTTCGAGAACGTGGCCGTGGCGACCGCCCGCTGGGTGCACTGCGCCGACGAGCGCAAGCTGGCCGAGTTCCGCGAGAAGAACGCCAGCCACCTCGCGATCGACGGCGCCGGGCAACTGGTGTACCTGGCCCCATCGCGCGTCAACCTGCAGCTCACCCAGGAGCGCTCACCCGGCATCGAGTTCGCGGCTACGCGCGAACACGCCGGCAGCGTGGCTGGCGACTGAACACGTGGGTTGCGCGCGCGGCCCCGGTCTGGTACCGGCCGCGGCGCGACCCACGCGCAGCGACCTGTCGCGCACAAGGCAAGCCGATACCCGGCGCGTGCGGTTGGCCGCGTGGTCGCAACCACCACCGGCCGGGCGGCTGCAGCGCGCACATGAAAACGCCCGGCGGTGCCGGGCGTTGGCGTGACGGCGCGGCGGCGGACCCGGCTCAGCTGCCGCCGGAAAAATCGCTGTGGAACAGGCGGTCGCCCGGAGCCGGCGCGGCCGCGGCGGGCCGCAGTTCCTCGCCCGAGGCGAAGATGCGGTCGTGGCCGACCGCAACCGGGCTGCCCGCGGTCACGCCCGCGAGCGTGCCGCCGGCGTGCGGCTCGGCGCCGCGCTCGTGCAGCATGAAGGCACCCACCGCGAGCACGAGGCAGGCGGCGAGCGATCCGACCCAGCGCAGAGACACGACGCGCGCATGAGGGCGCGCCGGCGCGCGGCCGCGATGTGCGAGCGCGGGAGCGCGCACGCGCTGCACCTGCGCCGCCAGCGCCTCGGAGTCGGCCTGCAGCTCGCCGAGCATGCGCGCGAGGTCCGCGTGCGCGGCCGATTCGGCCAGTGCGCGGGTGGCCTCGGCGCGGCGATCGGCCTCGGCCGGACGGCCCGCCAGCACGGCCAGCAGCGCCTGCGCATCGAGCGGGCGATCGGCCGAGTGCGCGGTGGCGCGGCGATACAGCTTGGCAAGCGACATCGTGTTCATGGCATCAGTCTTCAAAGTCACCCAATCCGAGCTCGCGCAGGCGTTGCTTGAGGCCCTCCAGCCCGCGCGAAACCAGTTTCCGCGCCGCCTCCGCCGAGGCAATCCCGGCGATGTCGGCGATTTCCTGCAGCGAGAAGCCCTGCAGGTGCAATGCGATGGGCAGGCGTCGGCGCTCCGGAATCTCGGCCAGGCAGCGCTGCAGCCCCTGCATCTGCTGCAGATCCCCGGCCCGTCGCTCCGGCGCCACCGGCGCCAGGTCGACCTCGAACGATCCATCGTCCTCTTCCGGCAGCGGCTCCGCCGCCCGTACCTGGGCCCGTCGCAAGGCATCGATCACGGTGCTCGCAACGACCCGCTGCACATAAGACGCATGAAAGGCCCCGGAGCGGTCACGCTCCAGCGCATGCCACAGCCGGATGCGGACTTCCTGCTCGACGTCGGCCGGGTCGATGCCATGCCGGTCCAGCCCGTAGCCGACCAGCAAGGCGCGCACGCGTGCGCCGTAGGCGACCAGCAACTGCTCGAGACGGGCGTGGACGGGATCGTTGGGGGCGGTCATGCGTAAGCACGCAGCGGGCGCCGCGCAGGCTCTCCAGGGCAGTGGCCGGCACCGACGCCGGTCGCCCAGTGTAGCCGGCCGGGTGCGGGGTGCGGAGCGTGCACGGCCGGGTCGGACCGCGGCACAAGCCTCGCCACGGCCCTGGCCCGCGCTTCAGTCGGCTTCCTGCAACAGCGGAGGCAGCGGGCAATGCAAGGCCGCGCAGATCGTGCGCAGCAGTTCGGCCTCGACCACCGTCACGATGCCGTCGCTGCTGATCGCCCGGGTCAGTCCCTGCACGAGGAGCTCCTTGCCCGCGGGGGCGAGCCGGTCCAGTTGCGGCAGCGCGTGGTCCAGTGCGCGGATCCAGTCCTGCGGCGGCCGATAGTCGGCGCGCGCCGCCGGCAGCACTTCGTGCAGGCCCAGCAGGAACGCCTCGCGCGCGTCCGATGCGTCGGCGTTGCCATACTGGGCGAGGACCGCCAGCACATCGCGGACCTCGGCGGCGAGCCGCGGCAGGCGCTGCCGCCCGCGTACGAACGTGGCGGCCGGACTGAGCGCGTCGATGACCTGCACCCGCACCAGCGTGGCCAGGCAGTAGTCGCCCAGCGTGACTTCCCCGTCGAGCGTGATGAGTTCGTGCAGCGTCGCCACGAACGCATCCAGCTGTGGCCGGGGCCGGCGCCGCAGCGTGGGGAACGCGAGCGCGGCGAGCGGCAGGCGCTGCATCGGGTGCAGGTCGGCCAATGCGTCGGTCAACCGGTTCGTGGCCGCGGCGGTCGCAGCACCCAGGCGCGTCGTGATCACCTGCAGGCGCCTGCTGCGCAGCGCGGCATCATCGCCCAGCAGCAGCACCAACACCAACGCGATCGCGCGATCGACATCGCGCGCGGCCGCGCGCAAGGGTGGCGGCAGCGTGGCGTGCAGGTCATGCGCGGCGGCGCGGTCGTCGGAATCTGGATTGCCCACCTGGGCCGCCACCGCGCGCGGGGACACGCGCATGCGCGCGGACGCGGCGGGCACGCGGCGCGCCCCGGCCGGCATCGCCTGCGCCGACAGGTCCCTCGGCGCCAGGCCCGCGACCGACACATCGTCTCGGTCCCCGGCATCATCCACCACTTGCGGCTCCGCCCATGCGGCGGCGATCGCATCGAGTTCGTCGCTGCGGAATGACGGGTCCAGGCGGCGGATGCGCTCGCCCAGTGGCGGGTGCGTGGCAAACGCGTCGGAGTAGCCGACGCCATCGCCGAACAGCATGTGGGCGACTTCCTCGGTATTGGCGTTGGCGGCAAGCTGCGAGCCCTCGGCCAGCGCACCGATCTTCTTGAGCGCGCCCGCGATGCCATCGGTCTGGCGCGTGAACTGCACTGCCGAAGCGTCGGCCAGATACTCACGCTGGCGCGAGATGCTGGCCTTGATCGCGCGCGCGAGGATCACGCCGATGTAGCCGATCGCATACAGCGCCAGGCCGAGCATCACCAGGCTGCCGCCCTTGTTGCGGCTGTGCCGCGCGGATTCGGCCACCAGGCGTCCCGTCATCGCGATCACGAGGATGCCGAACACCACGCCGATGAGGCGGATGTTGAGGCGCATGTCGCCATTGAGGATGTGGCTGAACTCGTGACCGATCACGCCCTGCAGCTCGGCACGCGTGAGCTTGTCGAGTGCGCCGCGCGTGACGGTGATCGCGGCATCGGCGGGCGTGTAGCCGGCGGCGAACGCATTGATGCCCGCCTCCTGTTCCAGCACGAACACATGCGGCACCGGCACGCCCGACGCGATCGCCATTTCCTCGACCACGTTGCGCAACCGCTGGTAGGCAAAGTTGCCGGTGTCGCCCGGTACCAGCACGGCGCCCAGACCCGCGGCCACCGCGGCGCCGCCACTGCGCAGCTTGGCCGTGCGGTACAGCGAACCCAGCGCGATCACGCCGGCGACGAGCAGGCTCAACCCGAGCAGCCCTTGCGGTCGTATGCCACCTTCGGCGACCGCGATGACGAGCACGAAATCGGTTGCGGCCACCACCACGAGCACGGCCATCGCGAACAGCCCGAGCATGCGCCAGGTATCGCGCCGCGCCCGCTGCTGGTGGGCGAAGAAGTTCATGCGCGCCCCGCCGCGACAGACGGTGCCGCCATGCATCCCCTGCGGTCGCGGGCGCAGCCGCGCCATGCGCGGGCACGCGCACCCCGCTGCACCCGGCCGGTATGCCCGCGCATGCCGCGTGGACTCAACTGAAGGAAACCTTGGGCACTTCGCGCTTGGTCTCGGACTCGATCGCAAGCTGCTCGGCCGGCTGGAATGCGAACATGTTGGCCACGATCGATCCCGGGAACTGCTCGCGGCTGATGTTGTAGCTCATGACCGCGTCGTTGTACGCCTGGCGTGCGAACGCGACCTTGTTCTCGGTGCTGGAGAGCTCCTCACTCAGCTGCATCATGTTCTGGTTGGCCTTGAGGTCGGGATAGGCTTCCGACAGCGCGAACAGCCGACCCAGCGTCTGGGTGAGCGCATTGTCCGCGCCGGCCAGTTGCTGCATCGCCGCGGCATCGCCCGGGTTGGCCTTGGCCGCCGACAGGCCCGACATGGCCGAGTTGCGGGCCTGCACCACCGCATCGAGCGTCTCGCGCTCGTGCTTCATGTAGGCCTTCACGGTTTCGACGAGATTGGGGATGAGGTCATAGCGGCGCGTGAGCTGCACATCGATCTGCGCAAACGCGTTCTTGTAGCCATTGCGGCCGGCAATGAGCCCGTTGTAAAGGCTCACGCCGTACAGCAACACACCCACCACGACGATGAGGAAGATCCACATGCGCATGTTCCTTTCGGTTGCTGGATATCGCTAGAATCAGGCCCGATTGGAGTATAGGGCAGCTGGGCGCCGCGGGCGCAAAGTCGCAATCCGACGCCGCCGGAGATCACCTTGGGTCGTAGTGTGCGTGTGGCAGGCATGGTGCTTGCCGCCATCATTGCCAGCCTCGCCACACCGTCACCGGCAGTGGCGGCCGCTGCCAAGGCACGCTCCGGTGCGGCCACTGCGCTGGTGTCGGCCCAGGCGCAGCAACATCCATCGACCAAGCGCACCGCGCGCCGCCATCGCATCACGCGCCAGGCACCGCCACCCGTGGTGCCGCTGGTCGATGCGCATGCGGTGACCACTGATCCGGCCGCGGTCGCGCGCGAGTTCGGTGGCTGGCTCGACGAGCTGGCTGCGGCGGACACGGTGGCCGGGCTCGCGGTCGCGGTGGTGAAGGACGACAAGGTTCTGCTCGAACGCGGCATCGGCCTGGCCGATGCCGGCAGCGGCGAGGCGGTGACGCCGACCACGGTGTTCCGGCTCGCGTCGTTGTCCAAGGCCTTCGCCACCACGATCACCGGCCTGCTGGTCGCCGACGGTCGCCTGCAGTGGGACACGCGCGTGGCCGACCTGCTGCCCACCTTCGCACTGAGCAACGAGGCGGCCGGATCACGGCTGACCGTGCAGGATGTCCTCAGCCACCGCGTGGGCTTGCCGCACAACACCTACGACCGCCTGCTCGAACAGGACGAGCCGTACGAGGTGCTGGTGGAACGGCTCAGGGACGTGCCGATGACCTGCCCGGTCGGTGACTGCTACGGCTACCAGAACATCGCCTTCAGCCTCGTCGGTGACATGGTCTTCGCCACCACCGCGGACTTCTACTACCACCAGGTCGAAAAACGCATCTTCCACCCACTGGGCATGCGTACCGCGACCTTTGGCCGCGAAGCACTGGAGACCTCGCCGAGCTGGGCGCGTCCACACCGCCGCGTCGGTGGCAGCTGGGTGCCGTTCTCACCTGCCGAGGCCTATTACCGCGTCGCGCCCGCCGCGGGCGTCAACGCCAGCCTGCGCGACATGGAGCAATGGCTCATCGCGCAAATGGGCGAGCGCCCCGCGGTGCTGTCGCCCACGCTGCTTGAGACCCTGCGCCAGCCGCTGGTGGAAACCCGGCGTGAACTGCGCAGCACCGCATGGCGGCGCGGACGCCTGCGCGACGCACACTATGCGTTGGGCTGGCGCATCTACGACTACGCCGGCGAGAGGCTGGTGTTCCATGCCGGAGCGGTGCAGGGGTACCGCGCGATGATCGCGTTCCTGCCCGAGCGTCGCTTCGGCGTGGTGATGCTGTGGAACTGCGCAAGCGCGGCGCCCGCCGGCCTGTTGCCGATGCTGCTGGACCGCTATCTGGGCCTGCCGGATGTGAACTGGGCCGGCATCGACCGCGACAGCGAGTCAGACGACGCCGAGCGCGGCCTCGGCGGCACACGCTAGGCGGCGCCCCGCACTACGCCGAAGTCGAACTGCCGCACCGCGCGCATCCGCAGCCACGCGGGCCTGCGAGGGTCGTCACGCCTGCCGGTCCCGGCGCGACGGTGGCGACCCAGGAATCGCCACCGTCAGGCCGACCGTTGCGGCGTGGTGCGTCAACGATCCAGCGAAAACTCGATGCGGCGACGCAGCGTCGACGCCACTGGCTGGCCGTTCTCGAGCCTGGGCTCGAACTTGGCGCGCTCGATCGCCCGCACGGCCTCGCGGTCGAACACGCGTGCGGGCTCCGACGAGACCACATGCACGTTCTGCACCTCGCCATTGGCCGCGACCGTGAACTCGACCTCGACGAAACCACTCTGCCCGTTGCGTGCAGCAGCGGGCGGATAGTTCGGTCGCGGCGCGGTGACCACGCGCACATCCCGCGTCTCGCCTTGCGGCGCCACCACCGGTGGTGGCGTGGCCGGCGGCGGCGTGGTTTCGGTCGGCCTTGGGGTCGCGGCAGGCGTGGCCGTGCCGGCGGTGGACGCGGCGCTGGCAGGTGCGGTGGCCGCGGGCGTCTCCGGGGTGGCGGCGGTTTGCGGTCGCGCGGCCGCAGCTGCGGCGGCGGCCTCCTGCTGCGCCTTGAGCGCAAGGTCGCGCTCGACCTGCTTCTTCTTCGCATCCATCTTGCTGCGCAGGATGGTCAGTGTGTAGTTGCTCGAGTCGGCCTTGGTGAGCAGATCCATGATCCGCGTCGCCTCGTCGATGTTGTTCTGGTTGATCTGGTCCTCGACGCCCGCGGTCGCAAACGGGAACAGCTCACGCAGCGCATCCTTGGCATTGGTGTTGTCGGGCTGCTTGTCGAGGATGCGCAGGTAGTATTCCAGCGCGTTGTTGCCCGCCGGCGCCACCATGCGATTGTCGGACATGGCCTTGCGCGCCTCACCATAGAGCTGGTCGACCGTGAGGTCGGCCTGCGCCGCGGTATCGGTCGTGGATGGCGCAGCCTGCTGCGTTGCCGCACCCGTTCCCGCGACCGGGGCCGTGGCGGCCGGGCCTGCCTTGCGTCCCAGCAACCACCAACCAACCAGGCCCGCGACGAGCACGAGCACGATCACGCCGATCAACACCGGCGATACCGCGCCGCGCATTCGACTGCGCCGCAACCACCTCATGCGAGACACCGGGTCCGCGGCACGGACCTGCACAACCTTCGAATCGCCGTTTGAGTTCGGCATGGTGACACCCCCTGGTCAAGCGTGGCGCCAACCACGCGGATGCATAAAGTATCGCCATCGCGCGCGCAATGCATCCCTTCCGGCAGCTTCTTTACGGTCTCGGGCGCCGCTCGGGCGGACGCTGTGCGGCATCCACGCGCAAGCGCAAGCCGCTTGCCGTGGGTCGCGCGAAAGCCGTCTTGGGGAACATCGCGGCCGCCGTGATGCCAAGGCATCGGCAGCAAGCGCGCCGCGCCGCGAGCCACTGCCGCGCACTGACACTGCCGTGCGACGCGGGCGGGAAGCGGGATCCGACGAAGGAGAGGAGGCGGGAGAATTGCCTCTCCCCGCGCTGGGCGTAACCACGGGGAGAGGCGAACACGGAACCGATTGCAAATTTTCTACAACGTTTGCATCGGCGGGGTGGAACCGGCGGGCCCTGCCGCTTGACTCCAGCTGCAGGGCCGCCGTCACGCACTCATACAACAGCAAGGCACGTTGCCGTGCCCGGGTGGAACTCTTACTTCTTGGCGGCCTTCTTCACGGCCTTCTTGGCAACCTTCTTCACGGCCTTCTTGGCAGCGCCGGTCTTGCGTGCGGTTGCGGTCTTCGCCTTCGCCGTCGTCTTCTTGACAGCCTTCTTCACGGCTTTCTTGGCGGCCTTCTTCGCGGGTTTCTTTGCAGCTGCTTTCTTCGTAGCCATATCGCGTCTTAGCTCCTCGTCAGTTGGCAGTGGTTGCCCAGTAAAAGCATGAAGGAACGCTTCGCAGAGCAGGTCGCTGTTGGTGGCGTGACGAAGGTTGGCGACCTGGCGGCGAGTACGTTCGTCGGATAACAGCCTCAAGACATGAAAGGGAATCGATACCGTGATCTTTTTCACCGAACCAGCCTTGGTGCCATGGTCGACATAAGGTGGGATGAAACGCATCGCAGCCATGATTCCTTTTTCTGTCCGTCACGCCGCGGCAGAAATTATTACTGTCAAGTGCGCGTGTCAACAATTTTGTGAGGCGAAACAACAGCTTTTGAAACCGCCCACATGGCACCCCGGACACCCCTCGACAGGCCGGCCCGCTGCTACGGCCGTGATCATCAAATGGCCATCCAGACGTCTGGACATCTTCTTCTCAAAATGGCGCAATCCCGCACGAAACCGCTTGATTCAAGCACTTTTTTGCGCCTTCGCATCGCAACCTGCGCACGAAACCTCCGTCGATTCGCCCCGCGACATCCGCGCGCGCACAGCGCGACTTCACGTGCGGGCGGGCGACTCCAGACCGGCCGGGCGATGTAAACGCCACCTGTCCCGGAACCCGACGCGCCCCGCCTGCGGCTGACGCGGACGGCCCTCGCGTGCGCCACGCGCAGCCCGCCAAGGCACGTGCGCGAGGTGCGCATCGATCCCTCCGGACCCGGCGTGACACGCGCTTGCGCATGCGCGTGCACAGACCTTCAGTCGCGATCGCGCTCCCGCACGCACGATGGCTGCACGGTACAAAAAAACAAGGGCGCCGCAGCGCCCTTGTTCCGTATCGATGCCCGCGCGGCGACTCAGGATTCGTCGCCCTCGATGAGCTCGGCGTAGGCATCGGGATCGAGCAGTTCCTCGAGCTCGTCGGCCAAGTTGTCCGGCTTGATCACGAACAGCCAGCCGTCGCCATAGGCATCCTCGTTGATCGTCTCGGGCTTGTCGGTGAGCGCTTCGTTGATCGCGATCACCTCACCCGACACCGGCGCGTAGATGTCGGAAGCGGCCTTGACCGACTCGACCACCGCGCAGGCATTGCCGGCCTTGACCGTATCGCCCACGCTGGGCAGCTCGACGTAGACGAGGTCGCCGAGCGCGCCCTGCGCATGGTCGGAGATGCCAACCGTCACCGTGCCCGCGTCTTCCACGCGCGCCCATTCGTGGGACTTGTTGAACTTCAGATCGCCGGGAATCTCTTGCATGGCACGGGTCCTGATCGGATGAAGGTGGAAGACAGCGCTGGCAGCGCAAGGGATTCTACATCGCCGCCGACAAACGCCAAGCCGCGGCCCGCATCAACCCTCGAGCTGGCTGCGGCCGTCGCGCACGAACGGATACTTGACCAGGCGCACGGGCACGAGCCGGCCGCGGATGTCGACCTGCAGGCCATCGTACGCACCCGCGGGTACGCGCGCGAACGCGATCGACTTGCCGAGCGTGGGCGCGAAGCTGCCCGAGAGGATTTCGCCGTCTCCCAATGGCGTCGCCACGCGCTGGCCATGGCGCAGCACGCCCTTGTCGTCCATCACCAGGCCGACCATCACGCGCGCGACGCCGTCGGCCTGCTGCTGCTCGAGTGCGGCGCGGCCAATGAAGTCGCGCCCCGGATCGAGCGCGACGGTCCAGCCGAGGTTGGCCTCCCACGGCGACACCGTTTCGTCCATGTCCTGCCCGTACAGGTTCATGCCCGCCTCCAAGCGCAAGGTGTCGCGCGCGCCGAGTCCGCATGGCGCCACGCCCGCCGCCCGGAGCCGATCCCACAACGCGACGGCGTCACGCTCGGGCACGATGATCTCGAAGCCGTCCTCGCCGGTGTAGCCGGTGCGCGCAATGAACAGGCCATCACCCTCCGCCGCGACGAACTTGCCGATCTTGGCCGCGGCCTCGCGCGTGGCCGCCGACAGCAGGCCCAGCACCTTGTCACGTGCGTTGGGCCCCTGCACCGCGATCATGGCCAGGTCCGCGCGTTCGCGCACATCCACCGCATACGCCTTGGCCTGCTGATTGAACCATGCCAGATCCTTGTCACGCGTGGCCGCATTGACGATCACGCGGAAGAAGTCCTCGGCGAGGAAGTACACGATGAGGTCGTCGATCACGCCGCCGCGCTCGTTGAGCAGGCACGAGTACAGCGCCTTCCCCGGCTTCTTGAGCTTGTCGATGCTGTTGGCGAGCAGGTGACGCAGGAACTCGCGGGTACGCGCGCCGTGCAGGTCGACCACGGTCATGTGCGAGACATCGAACATGCCCGCGTCACGACGCACCACGTGGTGCTCGTCGATCTGCGAGCCGTAGTTGAGCGGCATGTCCCAGCCGCCGAAGTCGACCATCCGCGCGCCCAGCGCGCGGTGGCTGTCGTTGAGTACGGTCTTGCGTGTCATGGGCCTGCGACCTGGGGAAGTGGGCCGCGCATTATCGCGGCATCCGGCCCGCCTTGTCTGCGCCGGGCGCGCGCGGCCCGGGCGTGGATGCGCTCAGGCCGGATCGTGCACCGTGCGCACCACCAGCGTGGTGCCACGCAGCGCCACCACCTCGACCGTGGTGCCGACCGCGACCTCCTCGCCGCCTTCGGCGAGCCACTCGCCGTCGCCGACCTTGACCTTGCCGCGGCCGTTGACGAACGCCTCGCTCACGATTACCTGGCGGCCGATCATGCGATCGCCGCGACGGTTGAGCAGCGGCTGGTCGTTGCGCCGCTCCGCGAGCGGGCGGAGGTATTTCCAGTACAGCAGGCACGCGGCCACGCCGAAGGCCGCGAACAGCACTGCCTGCAGCAGCGCGGGCATGGTGGGTGCCAGCCACGTCACCACCCCCATCGCCGCGGCGGCGATGCCGATCCACAGCATGAAGTAGCCCGGCGCGATCATTTCCACGCCGATCAGCGCCAGCGCCAGCAACCACCAGCCGTAATGTCCAAGCAGTCCGTTCATGTGATGTCCCCGGAAGGATGCGGGCGCGCTGGGTCAGCGCGGCGGCAACGGCGGCGGATTGCGCGGCGCGGCGGCGCGCTTGTCGCCCTGCGCGCTGAGCGCTTCCTTGGCCAGCTCGGCAATGCCGGCCAGCGACCCGATCACGCCGGTCGCCTCCACCGGCAGCAGCAGCATCTTCTGGTTGGGCGAATCGGCCATCGCCTTGAGCGCCTCCACATACTTGTTGGCGACGAAATAGTTGAGCGCGTTGACGTCGCCGCTCGCGATCGCGGCCGAGACCACCTCGGTGGCCTTGGCCTCGGCCGCAGCCAGCCGCTCGCGCGCCTCGGCCTCGCGGAAAGCGGCCTCCTTCTGGCCTTCGGCGGCGAGGATCACCGACTGCTTCTCGCCGTCGGCCTTGAGGATGGCCGCCTGGCGCAGGCCTTCGGCTTCGAGGATGTTGGCGCGCTTCTCGCGCTCGGCCTTCATCTGCCGCGCCATCGAATCCACGAGGTCACGCGGCGGCTGGATGTCCTTGAGCTCGATGCGCGTCACCTTGAGGCCCCATGGGTGGGTCGCCTCGTCGACCACCTTGAGCAGCGCCGCGTTGATCTGGTCGCGCTTGGACAGCGACTCATCCAGGTCGAGGCTGCCGAGCACGGTGCGGATGTTGGTCATCACGAGGTTGATCACGGCGACTTCGAGGTTGGCGACCTCGTAGGCGGCCTTGGCCGCGTCGAGCACCTGGTAGAACACCACGCCATCGACGCGCACCACCGCGTTGTCCTTGGTGATGACGTCCTGCGACGGCACCTCCAGCACCTGCTCCATCATGTTCATCTTGCGCCCGACCGTCTGCACGATCGGGATCAGCACGTGGAATCCCGGCGTGAGCGTGTGCGTGTACTTGCCCCAGCGCTCGACCGTCCACTCGTAGCCCTGCGGCACGATACGCACGAGCTTGGACAGCAGGATGATCGCGACGACAAAGACGACGAGTGCGACGAATCCGGTCACGGCGGGTACTCCACTGGGGCTGAGGGAGCGAGTATAGGCTGTGGGCGCCCCGCGCAGGCAGGCCCGCGCTCAGGCCGTCGCGGACGGCTGCGGCAACCACAGCGTCACGCGCAGGCCGCCGCTGCGGCGGTTGGCCAGCTGCACGCGCCCGCCATGGGCCTCGACGATCTCGCGCACCAGCGCGAGCCCGAGCCCGGATCCGCTGCGCTTGGTCGAGTAGAACGGCAACAGCGCGTGGGCGAGCACGCTGTCGCTCATTCCGCAGCCGCGATCGGCCACCGCGATGCGCAGGCCGCCCGGACCCTGCGCCACGTCGAGTTCGACCTGGCCGGTGTCGCCGCCCGCCTCGTGGGCGTTCTTGAGCAGGTTGAGCAGGGCCTGCTCGAGCTGGGCACGATCGAACATGCCCGGCTGCGCGGGCGGCTGGCCGCGCAACTTGAATGGGTAGTGCCGCGCCAGCGCCGCCAGCCACGGCGCCCACTCCAGCGCCTGCGGCTGTGGCTGTGGCAGCCGCGCAAAACGCGCGTAGCCCTGGATGAAGCCTTCCAGATGGTGCGTGCGCTCGGCCACCGTGTCGAACACGGTGGTGAGCCGCGCCACGTCGCCGCGCTGCGCGAGGGCGCGCCCCGAATGCGCGAGCGAGCGGATCGGCCCGAGCGAGTTGTTGAGCTCGTGGCTGATGACGCGGATCACCTTCTTCCAGGTCGCCACTTCCTGGCGGGCCAGCTCACGCGTAAGCCGCCGCAGTTGCACCAGCCGGTGCGCGCGCCCCTGTAGCTTGAAGCTGCGCTGCGACAGGTGGAAGGTCTCCTCCTCGCCGTCGAACTCGATTCCGAACAGGCCATCGCCGCCCGCCGCCACCGCTTGCGCCAGGGCGTTGGGCGCGGAGGCGAGGATGTCGCTGAACAAGCGTCCCTGCAGCGACCGCCCCGCATGCAGCAGGTGTCGCGCCGCAAGGTTTGCATAGACCACGTGGCCACCGGGTTCGATCAGCACCAGCGCGGTCGGCGTGTTCTGCACCACGGTGTCGAGCAGCAGCTCGCGCTGGAACAGGTGCTGGCGCTGCTCGCGCAGCACGCTGCCCAGCTCGTTGTGCGCCGCCACCAGATCGCCCATTTCGTCGCCACGCCGCGCCACGATCGAAAAGCTGAAGTCGCCGTCGCGAAACGCACTCACGCTGCCGGCCAGCGCGCGGATCAGGGCCGCCACCGGCTGCGCCAGCACGCGCGCGAGCGCGATCATCGGCAGCGCCAGCAGCAGCACGCCCACGCTCGCGGCCAACCACGGCGCCGCGAGCCAGTGCAGCAGCAAGGCCGTGAGCAAGGCGCCGGCGAGGCTGGCCGTGAACAGCGCCGCGGCGAGCTTTCCTTCGAGTGAGATCAGGCGCATGGCGGGTCGCCGGCAACGGCCAGGTCAGCACGATGCCGCGAACATGGGCGCCGCGCCAGTCAACCCTCACCCCGCAGGCCCGCCTTCTCCATGCGCCGGTACAGCGCCTGCCGCGACAGGCCAAGCTCGCTCGCGGCCTGGCTGATCACGCCGCGCGCATTCTTGAGTGCGGTCTCGATCATCGCGCGATCGGGCTCGGCCTCGGGGCCGCCACGCACGGCGCTGGCGCGCGCGAGCGTGAGGCCGAGGTCACGCGCGCTGATCACGCCCTCGCTGCACAGCAATTGCGCGCGCTGGATCGCGTTCTTGAGCTCGCGCACGTTGCCGGGCCACGCGTGCGCGAGCAGCGCCGCGCGTGCGCCCGCATCCAGGCGCGCGGCGCCCGCGAGGAAATGCTCAGCCAGCGGCAACACGTCGTCACCGCGCTCGGCCAGCGGGGGCAGTCGCAGCTCGATGACGTTGAGGCGGTAATACAGGTCCTCGCGGAACCTGCCATCACGGATCAACGCGGGCAGGTCGGCATTGGTGGCGCTGATCACGCGCACCTTGACGGTGCGCGTCCTGCTCGAACCCAAGCGCTCGAACTGGCCGCTTTCGAGCACGCGCAGCAGCTTGGCCTGGCCGGCCAGCGGCAGGTTGCCGATCTCGTCGAGGAACAGGGTGCCCCCGTCGGCCATCTCGAAGCGCCCCTCGCGCGCCTTGCTGGCGGCGCCGGTGTAGGCGCCCGGCTCGGCGCCGAACAATTCGGCCTCGATCAGTTCCGACGGCAACGCGCCGCAGTTGACGGTCACGAACGGCCCGCTGCGGAACGCCGAGTTCGCCTGCACGATCTCGGCGATGCGCTCCTTGCCCGCGCCGTTGGGTCCGGTGATGAGCACGGGCACATCGGCGCGCGCGACCTGGCAGGCCAGCTCGACCACGCGCTCGGTCGCCGCCGAGGCGAACACCAGTCCGCGCAGGTCGTACTGGTCGGCCAGCGCCTTGCGCCGGCGACGGCGCTCGTCGCGAAACCGCGCGACCTCGCGGGTGGCCTCCGCCAGCTCCAGCAGGTTCTCGACCGTGGCCACCAGCTTGTGGTCGTCCCACGGCTTGGACAGGTAGTCGGCAGCGCCGGCCTTGACCAGCTCGACCGCGGTTTCCAGGCGCGTCCACGCCGTGAGCAGGACGATCGGCAAGTCCGCGTACTTGGCGCGCAGGGCGCGGAACAGCGCCACGCCCTCTTCGCCCGAGGTGGTGTCGGCGCTGAAGTTCATGTCCTGCACCACCAGGTCGACGCGCTCGCGCGCGAGCAGCGCCAGGCCGTCCGCGGGCGTGGCGGCATGCAGGGTGCGGATCTCGCGCAGGCCGAACAACAGGTCGAGCGCGGTGCCCACGGCAGGGTTGTCGTCGATCACCAGTACGGTGCGCATGTCACGGTTCCTGGCTGGCTGGGCGCGCATCCACCCTTGGATGCGGGTGCGCGCGCCAGGGTTGCGTTGAGTGTATCCAAATGCGGGGCCGGTTCAGACGCTGCGCGTGGCCAGCGCGGGGGGCACGCGCGAGGCGCGCAGCGCCGGACCGAGCACGGCCAGCTGGCCCAGCGCCCACAGGCACACGAATCCCACCGGCACGTAGTACCAGGGCAGGCGCGGTGCCTGGTACTGCTGCATCAACCACAGGCTCAGCGCGTAGGCGAGCACGCCGCCCAACAGCAGGCCGAGCGTGGTGATGATGAAGTTCTCGGTATGGAAGTAGCGCAGGATGTCGAACCGCGTGGCCCCGAGCGCGCGCCGCGTGCCGATCTGGCGCGTGCGCTGCGCCACCCAGAAGCTGGCCATGCCCACGATACCGAGCGCGGTGATCGCCAGCAGCGCGAAGATCACCGCGCCGAGGATGATGGCCATCGCGCGGTCACCCGCATAGCTCACCGCGCGCACCTGCTCGATCGAGCGCATGCGGCCGATGACGCGGCTCGGATTGGCCTGGATCATCCGCTGCTCGACTTCCTTCATCACCTCATCGCGGCGTCCGGGCTCGGCGCGCACGAGATAGGGCGTGGTGTTGCCATACGGCAGGTAGGCGGGCATCAGGCTCGAGTTCTCGATGTAGTCCGAATCCAGCCACGGCGTCTGCATGCGCTCGACGATGCCGATGATCGTGGTGGGCGTGCTGCCATTGTCGTAGTAGACCTGCTTGCCCAGCGCGCCGCCCTGCGGGAACAGCCGGTCGGCGAGCGCGCGCGTCAGGATCACGCTGGGCGGCGCAGCGCGGTCGTTCACCGTGCGGAAGCCGATTTCCGCGGGCGTGAAGTTGCGCCCCTCCACCAGCTTGAGCCCATAGGTCGACAGGCCGTGCGAGTCGACCATGTACAGCGCCGTGTCCGCGGTCGCGGTCGCCTGGTTCGGCTGCAGGTTCACGCTGGTCGACCAGCCGCTCTGGCTCATCGGCACCGAAATCACGCTGGTCGCATCGACCACGCCGGGCAGGCTGCGCAACAGCTGCAGGTCGGCCTGCTGCACGCTGCGCACGTCGTAGCCCTGACCGAAGCCGGTACTGTTGAAGACGAAGGTGTCGGTCTCGTTCATGCCGCTGGGACGATGCATGCGATCCAGGCGCTCGCTGATGATGAACAGCGCGTTGCACACGATCGCCAGCGTCAAGGCCACCTGCAGGCCGATCAGGACCATCGACACCTTGTTGCGCATGAGCGCGGAGAGAATCGGGCGAAATTCCATGACGTGCCTCCTCAGATCTTCAGTTGCGCGGCCGGCTGCACGCGACAGGCGCGCCAGGTCGGATACAGGCCCGCGAGCAGCGCCGCCACGATCGACAGCACGATGGTGGCGGCCACCATCATCCAGTCGAGTGCTGCCACCGTCTGGTACTCGCTGTACAGCGCGCGCACCGCAAGCAGGCCCAGCGCGGTCAACGCCAGGCCCAGCACGCCGCCGCTGATGCCGATCACGCCCGACTCGACCAGGAATTGCGTGAACACCTCACGCCGGCTCGCGCCGAGCGCGCGCCGCAGCCCGATCTCGCCCGCCTTGCGCGTGAACTTGGCCAGCAGCAGGCCGATGGTGTTGACCAGGCACACCAGCAGGAAGGCAAAACCGAGCCCGGTCTGCACCTGCACGTCACGCGACACCACGCGCTGGTCGGCCATCCATTCATTGACGTCGAGCAGGCGGTTGTTGAGCGGGCGCGGGAAGCGGCCCAGCTTCTTCTGCTCGTTGACGTAGCTGTCCAGAAAGGCCTTGAACTCGGCCAACCGAGCCGGCGAGTCCAGCTCCGCCCACATCTGGATCCATACGCAATCGGAGTCCAGGTACGCCTCCCAGCCTGAAGCCGGCGCACTCCAGCAGCTGTTGTTGCCGCTGGCCCGCTGCTTGAGGTCGATGCCAGTGGTGAAGGGCATGTACAACTCGTCAGGATCGGTGAAGGCGCCACCCGTGAGGTCGTAGTACTTCGCGCGCAGGTGCCAGTCATCGAGCACGCCGGTCACGGTGTAGTCGACGCCATCCATGCGCACGGTCTTGCCCACGCTGTCCTGGCCACCAAAGAGCTTTTCGTTGATCGCCTTGCCCAGCACCACCACGCGCGCGTGCTCACCGTCCTGGCGCCGATCCCAGCCGCTGCCGTACTGAAATGGCGGCTCGAACATCGGGAAGAAGTCGGCCCCGGCCACGCGCACGAGCGCACGAAACGGCTTGAGCTCGGGGTTGGTCGGCTGGATCGGCAGTGCCAGTTTGAACATCGCCACCTGGCGGTCGGCCCGGGCTGCCGCCATCAGCGCGACTGCATCGCGGTAGGTCACCTGATCGGGTGGACTGCCATCGTCGTTGTAGGGTTGATCAGGACTCCAGTTGTCGAGCTGCACGTAATGCAGCTTGTCGCTCTTCCACGGGATCGGATCACTGCCCATGAGGTGCATCACCGTGAGCGTGGTCATGCTTGCGGCGATGCCCAGCGCAATGCCGACCACCATGAGCGCGGTCAGGATCGGGTTGCGCTTGAGACTGCGCAGGCCCAGTTGCAGGTAGTAGGCAAACATCGCGCGCTCCTCAGGCCGGCATCGCGGTCGTGACCGCAGGGTGCTGGCCCAGATCCGGCTCGGCGGAGAAATCGGTGACCTGGCCATCGATCACGTGCACGTTGCGCTGCGCGCGTGCGGCCAACTCCGGGTCGTGGGTGACCATCACGATGGTGGTGCCCTGGCGGTTGATCTCCTCGAGCAGTTCCATCACCCCGCGCGCCATCAGCGAGTCGAGGTTGCCGGTGGGCTCGTCGGCCAGCAGCAGGCGTGGCGAACCGGCCAGCGCGCGCGCGATTGCCACGCGCTGCTGCTGGCCGCCGGACAGTTCCGACGGATAGTGCTTCATGCGCGAGGCCAGCCCCACGCGCGCCAGCGCATCCTCGATGCGCCGCTTGCGCTCGGCCGCGGCGAAGCGGCGGTAGCGCAGCGGCACGTCGACGTTGTCGAACAGGTTGAGGTCGGGAATCAGGTTGAAGCTCTGGAAGATGAAGCCGATCTTCTCGTTGCGCAGGCGCGAACGCGCGTTGTCGCCAAGGCCGCGCACATCCACGCCATCGAGCTGGTACTCACCGCCGCTGAACTCCTCCAGCAGGCCGCAGATGTTGAGGAAGGTGGTCTTGCCCGAACCCGACGGCCCGGTCACCGCGACGAATTCGCCCTCATCGACGTGGATCGAGAAATCGCGCAGCGCATGGGTTTCGATCAGGTGCGTGCGGTAGACCTTCTGCAGGTGGTTCATGCTCAACATCGCTGGGTTCTCGCTCGGAAATGACGGGAAGTCCTGAATCGGATGCGGGTCAGTTCAAGGCCACGCGCTGCGCGCCCTTGAACTCATCGGTGCCGGAAATCACGATGCGATCGCCTTCCTTGACGCCGCTGACGATTTCCACCGCATTGAGGCTGGTGGCGCCGATCTGGATCGGCGTGCGCTCGGCCGTACCGTTGCGCACCACGTAGGCGATGCGACCGGCGCCGGTGTCCACGAACGGGCCGCGCTCGACGATGAGCACATCGGGATGCTCGTCCATGAGGATGCGGGTGGTGAGCTGCTGGTTCTGGCGCAGGCCGGCCGGCTTGTCCGACACGAAGCGCACGCGTCCGGTCACCTGCCCATCCACCACCTCGGGCGAGATCGACTTGACCTCGCCGGCGTACTTGCGTCCGCCCTCGTCGATCTGCGCGCTCATGCCCGCGCTGAGGTCATGCGCGAACACCTCGGGAATCCTGACTTCGATCTCGAGCGCGCTGAGGTCGACCACGCTGAGGATCGGCGCATTCGCGGCCACGCTCGCGCGCTGCTGCGCGATGAGCTGGCCGACCTGGCCATCGACGGGCGAACGCAGCTTGAGCTCATCGACCTGGCGCGCGAGGTCGGCCACGAGCAGCTTCTGGCGCTCCCACGCCACGCGCCGGGTCTTGAGCTCGAAGGCGAGGCTGTCACGGTCGAGCTGCACGTTGTGCCGGGCGTTCGCCTCGGCCAGCCTGGCCTTGGCCAAGGCGTCCTTGGCGCGCAGCACCGTCATTTCGGCCTGCGCGCCCATCTCGAACGCCTTGCGATTGCGCTCCACCTCGCGCTCGGCCGTCTCGCGGTCGATCCGCGCCTGCTGCCAAGCCATGTGCGAAGCCGCTTCGGCCTTGCGGTTGTCGATCGTCGCGCGTTCGACCTCGAGGCCGAGGCTGTCGAGCGTGGCCTGCTCCTGGCGCAGCTTGTTGGCCAGCTCGGGCGAATCGATCTCGGCCAGCACCTGGTCCTTGCCGACCTTGTCGCCGGCATTGACCTCGAGCGTGACGGTGCCGGCGCTGCGTGCATACAGCGTCGGACTCACCGCGGCGACGACCTTGCCCTGCACCGACACATCGCGCACCAGCGTGCCGCGCTTGACCTGGGCGATGCGCAGGCGCGCGCTGCTGGCCGCCGAATCGGCCGACAGCAGGCGGCCGGCGCCGGGCAGCACCAGTGCGAGCACGACCAGGGCCACGGCCGCGGCGCCGATGCCCACGACGAGGCGCTTGCGGCTCCTCACCGGGGCGATGCGGCGATCCTGGGCGGAGGTGTCACGAATCATGGGCGATGGATCCAGAGGGTTTGCCGGAATCTGCTCAGCAAGCAGCATGCCAGCACCCAACCGATTGAAGCACTGGACTTTTCCACGCGGACACCCGCGTGCGGACAGTGTCCGCACGGGGGCCGGACGCACGGCGGACAGGACTGGCGCACGCCCGCACGCGCGCGCATCGTGGGCGGCCTGCGACCGTTTCCCGCGCCGGCGCATCCTGATGAGCGTGACCGACACGAACTTCCGCATCGATGTCCCCGCGACCGTCCTCGCCCGCGCCCGGCGCGGTGAGATGAGCGCGCTCGAGGCTCTCTATCGGCTGTTCGAGCGCCCCGCCTACACCCTCGCGCTGCGCCTGCTCGGCCAACCCGAGGCCGCGCGCGAGGTGATGCACGATGCGATGCTGCGCATGCTCGAGCGCATCGGCCAGTTCCGCAGCGACGCGCCGTTCTGGTCGTGGCTGCGGCGCATCCTCGTCAACGAGGCCTTGATGAAGCTGCGCCGCGAGCGCGGCCTGACCTGCGAGCCGCTGCCCGAGGCCGATGACACGCCCGGCAGCTCGCCCGCGCCGTGGCTGCTCGCCGACACCCAGGCGCTCGAAGCCGCGCTGGCGCGGCTGCCGGCACTCACGCGCAGTGTGCTGTGGCTGTACCACGTCGAGCAGTACACGCATGCGGAGATCGCCGAGCTCACGGGCAAGTCGGCCAGCTTCTCCAAGTCGCAGGTCGCGCGCGGCACGCAGCGCCTGCGCGAATTGCTCACCGCGGGCGCCACTGCACACGCCCCCACCACCGCGGAGGTCACGCCATGCCTGAGCGCGACACACTGAACCCCGGCCTGGCCCATGCACTGCGCGCGCTGCCCGATGCGGTGCCGCAGCCCGACGTGTGGCCGCGACTGCAACGCACGCTGGAGCAGCGCCGCCGCTGGCGGCGAGCGCTGCCGGCCGCGCTCGCGGCCGGGCTGCTCGCCGTTGCGTTCGTGCCGCGCCTGCTGACCCAAGACGCCGTGGCACCGGTGCGGCACGGCCCGACCGCATCCTCCGCCGCGCTGCCGGCAGCGGTCCCTGCCGGTACCGCCACCGACATCGAGGCCCTGCGCGACCGCTCGCGCATGCTCGAACGCTGGATCGCCGCGGTATCGGCGCACGCGCCGCAGGACAGCCGCGACCTGATGGCCGCGGTGGAGATCGAGGACCGCATCGGCCTGCTCGACCTGCAGATCGACGCCAGCCGCAACCCGGGCGAAGCCGCGCCGCTGTGGCGACGCCGCGTCGACCTGCTCGAAACACTCGCCACCGTGCGCGCGGGCGCCGCGCTCGCGGCGCGCAGCGACGCATCCACCACGCCTTCGCAACTGCTGTGAGGTCCACCATGCCACGCCACTCCCTGTTGCTTGCCCTCGTCCTTGCCGCGGGCGCCGCGCCGTCCATCCACGCCGCCGACACCGCGCCAGCGCCCGCCGCTCCGGCCGACGCCCAGACGGCACGCCAGGAACTGGCCGAACTGCGCGCGCAAATGCAGGAGCTGTCGCGCCAGATGGCCAAGCTCTCGGTCGAACTCGGTGATGACGGCCCCAGCGCCTATGCGCTGCGCTTCATCGGCGATCCCGAGCGCGGCATGATCGGCCTGGTGGTGGCGCCCACCGACCAGGGCGTGCGCGTCGATGCGGTCACACCCGGCGGTCCCGCGGCGCGCGCGGGCCTGCGCGTGGGCGACCTGATCACCGGCTTGTCCACCGACACCGATGGGCACCCGCAGCGCAAGGTCGGCGGCGATGCCGGCGCGCTCAACGAGGCCCTGCGCAACCTCAGGATCGACCAGTCGCTCAGCCTCGACGTGCGCCGCGAGGACCGCACCCAGACCTTCAAGCTCAAGGCCGAGCGCCGCGCTCCCTACCTGTTTGCCGATGCGCTGGGCGAGGCTGCGGCCGGGCCGTGGGTCGATCGGGCCATTGAACTGCGCATGCGACGCGATGGCCACGGTCCCGGCGCCTTCGAGCGCGACGCGGCCGGCCGCGCTGGTGGCGACCCGCGCCTGCGCCGGGAGCTGCGCCGCGCCCTGCCGTGGTGGGGATTGAACCTGGCGCCGATCAATGCCGATCTCGGGCGCTACTTCGGCACCACCCATGGTGCACTGGTGCTGGCCGCCGACGAGCAGGCCATGCCGGGCATCCGCGGTGGCGATGTGATCGTGCGGGTCGGCGATCAGCAGGTGCAGCGTCCCGAGGACGTGCTGCGCAGCCTGCGCGATCAGAAACCCGGCAACACCGTGGCGTTGCAGGTGCTGCGCGAGCGCAAGACGCTCAGGCTCGACATCAAGGCGCCCGAGTTCAATTCGATTTTCCTGACGCCGCCACCCGCGCCACCCGCACCTCCGGCAGCGCCCGCCGCACCCGGCGCCGCTGCACCACCCGCACCGCCTGCCCCGCCCGCGCCGCCCGCGCGCCCGCAGGCCGGGCTGTCATGGGTCTGCGCCGATGACTGCGCGCTGGTGATCTGATCAGCCGTCGAGCTCGCTCCAGCGCGCGTAGGCCGCATCGAGCTCGCGCTGCAGACTGGAAAGCTCATCGTTGGCGGCGACGATCGCGGCGGCCTCGCGCTGGTAGAACGCGGGCTCCTGCAGCGCATGGCCAAGCTCGGCGATGCGCGCTTCCAGCGCCTCGATGCGCTGCGGCAACTGCGCCAACTCGCGGCTTTCGTTGTAGCCGAGCTTGCGCCGCGCCGGTGCGGCCGCAGCCGGTGCCGGTTCGACCGGCACGGCCCGCGGCGGCGCTGCGACCGCCGCCATCGCAGGCCGCTGGCGCAACCAGTCGCTGTAGCCGCCGACGTACTCGCCGATGCGGCCATCGCCCTCCAGCACCAGCGTGCTGGTGACCACGTTGTCGAGAAAATCGCGGTCGTGCGACACCAGCAGCAGCGTGCCGCGATAGTCGGTGAGCAGTTCCTCGAGCAGCTCCAGCGTCTCCACGTCGAGATCGTTGGTCGGCTCGTCCATCACCAGCAGGTTGGACGGCCGCGCGAACAGCTTGGCCAGCAGCAGCCGATTGCGCTCGCCGCCGGACAGCGCGGTGATCGGCGCGCGCGCCCGCTCGGGCGCGAACAGGAAATCCTGCAGGTAGCCGAGCGCGTGCTTGCGCGCGCCATCGATCTCGATGTACTCGCGGCCCTCGGCCACGTTGTCGAGCGCGCTCAGGTCCTCGCGCAGGCTCGCACGGTGCTGGTCGAAATAGGCCACCTGCAACTGCGTGCCGAGCGTCACCGTGCCCGATTGCGGAGCGAGCTCGCCCAGCAGCAGCTTGAGCAGCGTGGTCTTGCCCGAACCGTTGGCACCGATCAGGCCGACGCGGTCGCCGCGCTGGATGGTGGTGGAGAAATCGCGCGCGATGACCTTGCCGCCATAGGCAAAGGTGATCCGTTTGGCCTCGACCACGCGCCGTCCGGAACCGGCCGCATCGGCCACGCGCAGCCTGACCCGGCCGGCGAGCTCGCGACGCTGCGCGCGCTCGCGGCGCATCGCCTGCAGCGCGCGCACGCGCCCCTCGTTGCGCGTGCGCCGCGCCTTGATGCCCTGGCGGATCCACACTTCCTCGGCGGCCAGTTTCCGATCGAACAGCGCATTGGCCTGCGCTTGCGCATGCAGGCGCTCCTCGCGCCGGCGCAGGTAGTTGGCGTAATCGCCGGGCCAGCTCGTGACCCGGCCGCGATCGATCTCGACGATGCGCGTGGCCAACGCGCGCAGAAAACGACGATCGTGGGTCACGAACAGCACCGCGCCGTCGAAGCCGAGCAGCAACTTCTCCAGCCAGTCGATCGCCTCGATGTCGAGGTGGTTGGTCGGCTCATCCAGCAGCAGCACGTCGGGTGCGAGCACGAGTGCGCGCGCGAGCAGCACGCGCCGCTTCATGCCGCCCGACAGGTCGGCGAACCTGGCCTCGGCCGGCAGTTCCAGTCGCGTGAGCACGCCATCCACGCGCCGGTCCAGGTCCCAGCCCTGCTCCGCGTCGATGCGCGCCTGCACGCGCGCGAGCGCATCGGCATGGCCGGGCAGCTCGAGCTGGTGGCTGAGCTGGTGGAACTGCGCGAGCAGTGCGCCCAGTTCGCCCAGCGCCGCGGCCACCACATCGAACACGCTGCCCGCAAGTCCATGCGGCACTTCCTGCGCGAGCCGGGCCACGCGCACGCCGCCCTGCACGCGCACCTCGCCATCGTCGGGGCGCAGTTCGCCCGCGACCAGCCGCAGCAGCGTCGACTTGCCCGCGCCGTTGCGACCGACGATGCACACGCGTTCGCGCGGCTCGACCACGAGGTCGACCTGGTCCAGCAACAGCGGACCGCCGACCGAGTAATCGACCCCAAGCAGTTGAACCAGTGCCATGCCGGCGCCCGTGCCGCGGAAACCGGTGATTGTGCCGTGCCGGCGCCGGCCGTGTCAGTGGCGATCGGGCCGTGTCGGCCGCAAGCCTCGCCGCGCGCCTGCTAGGCCGCCGCGCGGCCCTCGCCGCGGCGCGCCGCGATCGCCCGCTCGACCACCGCCCAGCCGGCATCGGCGCGATGCGCCTGCTCGCTGAGCACGCGGCGAAACGCGCGCGCGCCCGGCAATCCCTGATACAGGCCGAGGACGTGGCGCGTGATGTGCTGCAGGCGATCGCCGCGCGCAAGGTGCGCCTCGACGTACGGTCGCAGCTGCAACAGCACCGCGTCGCGTTCCGGCAACGGCGTCGCGTGCAACGCATGCTCGATTTCCGCGAGCCGGTACGGCTCGTGGTAGGCGCTGCGGCCGAGCATCACGCCATCGACATGGTGCAGGTGCTCGTGCACCGCAGCGAGCGTGCCGATGCCGCCGTTGATGACGATGTGAAGCTGCGGATGCTCGCGCTTGAGCCGGTACACGCGCGCGTAGTTGAGCGGCGGCACCTCGCGGTTCTCCTTCGGCGACAGGCCCGCGAGCCAGGCCTTGCGCGCATGCACGATGAAGCGCGCGCAGCCGGCCGCGGCCACCTGCTCGACGAACGCGGCCAGCGCCGCGTCCTCGTCCTGCTCGTCCACGCCGATGCGGCACTTGACCGTGACTTCGGCCGACAGGTCCGCCACCGCCTCGCGCATCGCCGCCACACACCGCGCCACCAAGGCCGGTTCGCGCATGAGGCATGCGCCGAAGCGTCCCGACTGCACGCGATCGGACGGGCAACCCACGTTGAGGTTGATCTCGCGATAGCCGTACTGCGCGCCGATGCGCGCGGCCTGCGCCAGCTCCGCCGGCTCGCTGCCGCCCAGCTGCAGCGCTACCGGATGCTCGCTCGCATCAAACCCGAGCAGGCGCGCGCGGTCGCCATGGATCACCGCCGCCGCGGTGACCATCTCGGTGTACAGCAGCGCATGCGGCGTGAGCAACCGGTGGAAGTAACGGCAGTGCCGGTCGGTCCAGTCCATCATCGGCGCGACGGAAAGACGCAGGGACGCCTCAAATCGCGATGTTGCGCGCAAATCCAATGCCTTTCCCTTGTCTTCGGGGCCCTCAGTTGCGCTCATGATCAGTCAATTTCCCGAGTTTTCGGCTACCCGTTGCTACGTTCACGGTGTGCGTGGCGCTCACAGCGCTTCCAGAAACGTTCCGGCCAGCGCCACGCAATGGTCGAACGCCGGCGTGTAGTCCAGGGTGTCGATGGCTTCGAACGCCGTCTTCAGGGTGGGGTGCGGGTTGCGGATCTGTTCGAGGAAGATCTGCCGATGTCGGATCAGGAACGGGTTGGCCGCCTTCAGTGACGCCGGCTCGCGTTCGATCACCAGGGCCAGGTCGAACAGGTCGCGCGCGGTCACCCGGTCGCCGCGGTGGAACATCTTCTTGGCGATGATTTCCGCCGAGGTCTCCACGCGGATGGCGCGGCCCTCGATCTCCCACCTTTCCCAGGCATCGCCGAGCAGGTTGGGAGACGCGACGAAATCGACTTCGCCCTCCTCGAACTGGAGCTTGACCCAGGCGCCGGGCTGCTCGACGTACTCCGCCGTCATGCTGGCTGCCACGTCGTTCAGACGCGGAGTGACGAAGCCCAGGTACTGCGGATCGGGCACGAAAATGTCGATGTCCTTGCTCAGCCTGTGCCGGTGGCGAAACATCAACACGGTGCCGCCGCCCAGCGTCCAGAAGGGATCGGCGATCCCGCCATGCGCGCGGATTTCATCGATCAGGATGAGCGCGCGCGGCAGCAGTGCCTGCCACGCGCCTTCGGGCAACGAACGGCTCATGACCACATGGCCCTGCGGTGGGCGGACAGCGTCCTGGCCAGCCTGGCTACGTTGCGCCAGACCTTGCGCGGGGGAACGTGCGCTTCGGCAGCCGCCTCCTCCACGGCCATCACCACCATCGACAGCGGGGCCTCGTCCAGCAGGTGGGTCAGGTGCGGGGCATACGGCGCCGGCACCTCGCCACTGACCAGCATCCGGGCCAGCACGTCCGGCTTCAGTTCGCGGGCATAGCTGACGTTCGCATTGCGGGCTGCCATCCGCAGGCCATGTTTCTTGCGGCGGCTCTCGGTCGTGGGCACCGGGACATCCAGGCCGAGCACGGCCAGCACCTGCCCGGCGCGGTTGACGCCGAGGTCATTCAGGCTGCCGTTCTCCAGCCCGACCAAGGTCTGCCGGGACAGGCCGCTCAAGTGGGCCAACTGGCCTTGCGACAAGCCCAGTTCCTCGCGACGTGCGCGGACAGCGGTGCCGATCTCGGTCAGGTTCATGCACGAAGTGTCCAATATTTTGGACATAACCGCAAGGAATCTCGCTACCCTTAGCTTGGTTCTCGTTGGGCGGAGCTGATTGCCTTCAGGCAACCCGCATAGCTCAATCCGTGCCGACGGCAATACGCCGCAATCGACAATCCACTCGCGGGCTGCGCTTGCTGGTGCGCGCGCCAACGCGCCGCCTTCTCCGCCATCACCCTGCCTCACCGATCGGAAACGCCCGATCGGACCAAACGCACGGGGTGTCGGGAAGGTGAGGTGGGTGGACGCTTACAGCACAGGCTGTTGAATATGCAAAGTAATTTTGGATGTTAGGTCCAGTCCATCATCGGCGCGACCGACAGGCGCGGCGGTGTCTCGCAGGGCAACGTTCCGCACGAATCCGGCAATTCGCCCATGTATTCGTGCTTCCCCGCTGCGCTCATGATCGGTCAAGTCCGCGGATTTTCGGACGTGCGTTGCTACGCTGTGCCGGCGCGCCGGAGGATGTCCTGGATCTGGTGCGGCGCGAACGCCACGTCATGCACCCACACCCCGAACCCGCCCTTCTGGTTGACGCCTTGCACCCACGCAGCCAACGCCGACCGCTTGGCCCGATTCTGATCGTCATCCACGCCCTTGATCTCCAGCACCAAGGTCTTGCCGTTGGATAGCCGGATCAGGAAATCCGGCAGGAATCGCCGGCGCGATCCATTCCACATGTAATGGATCTGGAAGCCGAGATGGTCGTTCTTGACGTAGCTCGAAACGGCGTTCGACGACTCGAACACATTGGCGGCATAGCCTTCCCAGGTACTGTCGCCAACAACATGGCTGACCTGGGACTTGACCGTCGCGACATTCGGCTTGGTGGTGTACCAGGTCCGCATGATGCGCGTGGAGCCGATGGGCATGTCCTCATCGAACACCAGCTCCACACGCTCGGCATTGTGCTCGTACACGTACCGCATCAGGTGCTCGACGATCCGGTCGATGTTGAGCGTCAGCAGGATCCGCTTGCGCAGCGGGTCCTGATGAAAGAGCCCCGGCACCACAAGCCGGTCCGATGCGATGAAGGCTTCCACCAGTCGGATCAGCTGGAAGACGAGATAATCGCGCCCACCCTTGAACGTGTCCTTCATCTGGTCGAAGGCCTTGCGGGCGGCCAGGAAGGTCAGTCGCTGCAGGCGGAAGGCCTCGGGCAGCAGCTCCAGGTCAATGACGTGGATCTTGCTCCAGTCCGTCACTCCGCCCAGCGCCGGGGCGATATCGGCCGAGATCGGGGTGTCTTCCGGCTTGAGCGCCAGCGTGGCCACCTCGTCCCAGCGCACCGCCAGCACCGGCTTGACCACCGGATCCACGCGCAGCACGTTGGGCCAGCGGATTTCAAGGCTGTTGCGCTCCGACAAGGCTTCGATCTGGACGCTGGGTTTCGGCGGCGGCGGCGGCTCGCCCCCGTCTTCCGCATCCTGGAAGATCGACAGCGGCACGCCGAACACGTTGACGTACTCGGGAATGAACAGGCCGTTGTCGTCGGTTTCGTAGCTGACCCGGCGCAGCCCGCGCCCGATCACCTGCTCGCACAGCAGCTGGCTGGTGAAGGCGCGCAATCCCATGATGTGGGTGACGTTCTTGGCGTCCCAGCCTTCGGACAGCATGGCCACCGAGATCACGTTCTGCAGGTTCTGCCCGGCGGTACCACGCTTGCCGACGTTGTCGACGATGGTGCGGAGCACGTCTTCCTTCGTGCCCGAGAGCAGTTCCGCTTCGCGATCCGCCGGCAGCCCCGCCGACGCGACGATGGCGCGAAGCCGCGCCTCGTAATCTTTGTCGGCGGCGGCGGTTTCGCCGACCTCGGCCTTTTCCAGCACACGGGAATCGACGCGCAGCGTCTTGTCCGGCGCGTGCAGTTCGGGCCAGAAGGCATCCCCACTGGTGAAATAGCGTTCGATGCGCGCCGCCGTCTCGGTGCGATTGCAGACCGTGAGCATGACCGGCGGCGAGGTGTGCCCGGCCTGCGCCCACTGACTGGCGGCTTCACGCCAGTCCGCACCCAGCAAGGTGTACGCATCCTGGACCAGCTTGGGCAGCGCATCCTCCGGCTTTGCACCCTTGCGGTTGAGGTCATCGGAAACTTCCGCCTCGCGATAGAGGTGATAGAGCTTCGAGCGCAGTTGTTTGTTGGGCAGTGCGCTGTCCCGGACCACCACGCGCGGCGTCTTGACCAGGCCACCCTCGATCGCGTCGTTCAAACCGAAATCGGACACGATCCAGCTGAACAGCCCCTCGTCGGTATTGGTCTTGCCGGTGGGTGCAAACGGCGTGGCCGACAGGTCGAAGCAGCGAATGATGCGGCGGGTCTTGTGCAGCCGGTCCAGGCCCTCGATCCAGCGCGTCGCCTCCTCAAGATCGATGCCGCGCTCCTCGGCGTCTTTCTTGCTGATCTTGATATCGGCCGGCTTGCGGTAGGCGTGGTGGGCCTCGTCGTTGATGACGATGAGGTCCTTGCACGACGCCAGCTTGCCGAGCACTCGGCGCGTGAACGCCTCATCGCTTTCGGCGCCTTTTTTCACGACCGAACGATCCGCCTGCTTCAGCGGCATCAGGCTGTGCCAGTTCTCGATCAGCACCTCGGCCCGATTGAGCTTCTGCCGAAGCGCCTCGGACGGGCACAGGCCGAACTCGTCATAGACATTGGCCGGATGGCCCGGCAGCAGCACCTGCAAGCGCTCGCGCACGGTCAAGCCCGGCGCGACGATGAAGACCGCCCTGGAGAACTCCTTGTTGCGCTTGGGATAGGCCAGCGCGTTGAGCACCTGCCAGGTGATGATCATCGCCATCACCGTGGTCTTGCCGCTGCCGGTCGCCATCTTGTTGCAGATGCGCTCCCACGGGCCGCCATCGCCTTCCAGGAAGATTCCCTGCTTGAACTCGGCCGTCGCCTCCACCCACCAGATCAGCGTCTCGATGGCCTCGATCTGGCAGAAGTAGAAGGGCAGCGTGCGCGCACCGCGGTCCTGCCAGTGTTCCAGCAACCCGCGCGTGACCTGGGTGACGCCCGGATAGTCCGCCTCGCGCCAGGCTTGCACGCGCTCGCGGATGCGGTTGACCAGCTTGAGCTCCTCCACCCGCCTGGTGTTGTTGCGGGTATCGAAGACTTCATAGGCCGCGGGGCGACGACCTTCGACCAGAGTGAGCGTGGTACCGGCACCCTGCTGCCAATGGCGGGCAGGTGGTTCGTACGGCGAATTGATGATCAGGGATTTGCGGGCGCTCACGGCAACACCACACGGCGTGCGGGCATGGAGATCCCTTGCTGCGCCAGCTTCCGTGCTTCTCGTGAACCTGCCCGAATATGGATTGCACCCTGTGCCAACCAACGATAGGCAAGGCCGGCATCGCCTGCCGGATGCGTCATGCTACGCAGCTGGTGGAATCCCGCCTGATTCAACTTCTGCTTGAGCCAAGCCAGTTTGCGCAACATGACCTCGACCTCGGACGTGCTGGACGCTGGGTGAGGTTCAACCCAGCAAGCGACTTCCGTATTTCCACGACCGACACCGATTCCGTAATCCCAGCGGTTGGCATTTGGCTCGGTGTTTCGAAACGAGGCATCCAGGTCGATGCTCCCGGACCATCGGGCGCCAGGCCCCGCTGCGATGGCGGTTCGATACCGCCCCTCCACCGCACCGAGACCGGTCTGTGGCGTTGTGCCCGCAACGTGTGCCGCGGCCTGAAAGCCGGAAAGCCTGCCTCTCGCCGCCTGCGTCCTTGCAGCCATCAACCACCCTCCCCGGAACGCGATGGCCGCCCAAGGCGCTGGGCCTCATGGCGATTCACGGCGCGCGCGACCGCCTCACCCGCCCGGCTGGCAAAGCCGGTCAAGCCACCCCAATTGGACTCGCCCATATCCTCGGCACCGGGATCCAGTGATGAAATGTCCTGAACCGCCTTGCCACGGTCGAAGTAGAAGACGCGATACTCCTTTTCCAGCGCCGATTTCGCCAAGGCCTTGCAGTTGGCCTGCTTGGGCAGATTGAACAGATGAAGCACGTCCGCCTCATCCTTGCCCAGCTTTTGGAACTGCCGCAATGCCCACACCATGTCGAGCACGACCGGCGAGTGGGTCGAAATCACGACGCGATAGCTGCGCCGCATCAACTCGAGAACCGTAAGCAACAGCGTGGAAATCGCCAGCGGATGAAGGCCCATCTCCGGCTCTTCGATCACGACCCATTGCACGGGATCACGTTGGGACACCTTGCCTGCGGGACACAGCCAGTAAAGGCCGAGCAGCATGGGCGTGAACTCACGCTGGCCGGCCGACCAGGCCAGGTACGGCAAGCCATCACTGCTGCCCGGGACTTTCAGCACCAAGCGATTGGTGAAGTCGCGCGCTTCGATATCCAGCGACGCGCCGCCAAAGAAATGTTCGGAAATCGGTTTTCGCAGGGTGTCGTTGAGGCGGTTCGACTGCGGAAACAACCGCGCCTTTGCGCCAAACTCGTTCTGCAGCAAGTGGTGCACCGTATCGCTGAAGCGGCGCAGCACATACGGATCGCCATAATCAAAGGTGCCGAAGTTCTGGCTGATGCCCTTGGGCAGGCTGACCACCCGTTGCGCGGGGATGAAGAACACCCGCTCCTTGGCGTCGCCCCTGCTCTTGCTGCGTTTGCTCAGGTCGACGAGCGATTGCTTCGCTCCATTCCAGATGATTTCCATGCCCTTGCTGCAGGCGTCAACCATGCCCGGACCGTAGAACCCCCCCAGAAACGCCTTGGCACCGTCGCCATTGCCGGCAAAGGTGACGTTGTAGCGGGAAAAAGTCTCGTGGACATGATCGCGGTCGATCACCAGCTTGAGTGTTTCCAGCAAAACACTCTTGCCCGTGGCTTGTGGCCCAACGATGACGGTGAGATCTCCAAATGAGATATCGGCGTCCACGACAGGCCCGAGATTTTTGACTTGAAGCCGAAAGGCGGATTTGGTCTTGCGTGTTTTGTGATCTGACATGGCCATCAATCCTTCAGCGCAATCACCTTCAGCGATTCGATCCCGCGGTCATCCACGATCTTCACCGCCACCTTGCGGTTCTCGCCGGGCTCGAAGGGCAGGCTCACGGTGCCGTGCAGCCTGTCCAGCAGGGCCTCGTTGAGCTCGGCCTTGATGTCCTTTTTCAGCTTGTTCCAGCCGTCCTTGGCCCCGGCCATGGGGAAGAACACCTGGCGCGGGAACAGGCTGCGCTCGTCGTAGTCGGTGTCCAGGCTCCAGGCGGCGATCCTGTTCTTGCCGCCGGATTTCAGCTCGCCGGTGCTGGTATCGAAGTAGTCGAAGCCGTTGACCTCCACTTCCCACTTGCCGTCCTTGCGCTGGCGCAACTCCACTTCAGGCTGGCCCATCAGCCAGAAGCTCTGGTTGCTGGAGCGGGCTTTCTTGAGGTCTTCGGTGAGCAGGTCGGTATTCATCTGCGCCTTCAGCGCCACGATGCCCTTCTGCGCGTCGATGTCCTTGGCCGCTTCCGGGTCGAAGGTGAAGGCGCAGAACACGATCATCTTCGGGCGCGGGAACAGCTCGCCGGCCTCGCGCATGGCCAGCTCCACCTGGCGCTGCTCCAGCGCGGCGTGCTCGGGGCCGAAGCTGACCACCACGCGCTCGCCGCTGTCGGTATGGCCGCTGCAGTGCAGGTAGCGGGTATCTGGCAGGGTGGCCAGCTCGGCGAACTTCAGCGTCTGCCCGCCCTTGCCGCGGATGCCGGTTTTCAGCAGCTCGTCGCGCCAGCCGTGCTGGCGCTGCGACTCGCCGGAACGGGCGATGCTGAGGTCGGCTTCCTGCATCGGCTGGGTCTCGTCCAGCGCCAGCACGGTGGGAAACGGCACCGCCTCCACCGTGAAGGGGCCGGTGATGCGCAGCTTGTCCTTGGCCACCGCGGGCTGGTCGTACAGGGTTTCCTGATCGGCGTGGGAGCTTGCGAGCATCATTAATGCCTGAGTCAAAGCTTCCGAATCAGAGTTGATCGTACTTTGTGGCGCGACCCTTCGCCTTGTCGACAGGGTACTTCCGATCATTCTCAGCTAGCTTTTCTCTGACGCACCTCTCCAAGTCGATTTGCAAATCGTTGCAGAAATACGACAGCAGTATCACAACGTCCGCCACCTCTCTTTCAATGTCCGCACGCCTCGAATGAGAAACGGCATTGATCTCCGCATCACTGCACCATTGAAAAATCTCCAATAGCTCACTTGCCTCAATGCTGATTGAGGCGGCCAAGTTCTTTGCCGTGTGGAACTTCTCCCACTCACGATTGCTTCTGAAGGCCAAAAGGGCGGCCAGCACGTCTTTTGAAAGCATCACGTCATGCCTGAAAGCAATTGCGGAAATGCCAGTCTAGGCGATCTCGATCTGGCCTTAATGAAGCATTGTCTGGCAAGGCCTGCAGTGGCTGGTTGTCGAGTCGATAGTAGGCCTTTCCATTGAAGTAAGCCTCTTTGATTCGCGGGCTCACTCTCACTAGATACTGTGGCGTAACAGATACCAAGCCTCTATCGAACAATCGATGAAAGTCAGAACGAAGAAGCATGCCGTTTGAAACGTCGTGCGAGCCTTCAGCCTTCGAGTATGGAACGATGTGAGCGGCCTCCAACACCACTAGCGTGCTCTCGCCCGTCATTGCGCACCTTCTCTTGTACGCATCTGTAACCCTGACGCGAAATGTCGATTGCCCGATGCGTGGCTTCTGTAAGACCGGGGCGCCGAACTTTACTTTTGCTTCGCTGCCGCCGGAGAGAGTGGCACTGTCAGATACTTTCGAGCCAGAACCCGGCATCACGAAATACCTTATGACTCGATTCCATATTTCTAACCCCGCGCCTTCCTCCGTGTCGTAATGTTTACCTCTAACGATGTTCGGCGACCAGCCAGGAGGGTCATGCATCCACGAGAACTTGTCCATGAAAAACGGATTGGAGAGGACCGTACATCCGATGTCAGGGTCACGGCGAGCATCTGACACATGAGGGCTGATGGTCTCTCTTAGCTCATCGAGGCTTCTTGCCCCATTCTTCTCCCCAAAAATTTCCCACGCCAGTGAGAGTGGAAACACACTATGTGCAACAAAGTATCCACCTCCCGCAATGTGGTTCGCCGGACGTTTCAACTTGAATAGGAATGGCATGCCTACTTCAGGATTTACGAACAATGGTCGTGCACTTGGCTGCCAGAAGTTGACCTCTTCGAAGTCACGGTTCGCTAGGAACTGATACCAGTTGTTGTCGGTAACGCCTACCCAGAACTTCATTGAAAGGAGTCTCCCGTAATGGCTTGCGGGCCGCACTCTAGCGATGCTTTCCGTACGACGTGGCTCACGGCTCCGATGCTGATCATCTGCACCTGCCCGGCCATACCCTCCTTCTGCAGCAGCGAGTTCATCACCAGCAGCGAATCGCCGGCCACCAGCCGGTTGGCCCAGCCGCGGTCGTGCTTGTAGAACTCGATGGCCTCGCGGCAGGGCAGCGGCTCCTCGAACCAGGCGCGGAACAGGTCGGCGGTACCGCCGTGTTCGCCCTGGTCCTTGCGCATGCGCTTGCGCACCGCGGCGAGGATGCTGGCCGGATCGATGCGCTCGTGCACGTGCACGTGCACGTGCAGGGACACGGTATCCACCTCGAAACTCGTGCGCTCGGCCTTGCCGGCCCAGTTGAGGTAGGGCGCGGCCATGCGCTTGAGCGTTTCCAGCGCGGCGCGCTGGGTGTCGGCGTCACCGCTGGCCAGCGCGTCGTCGATCAATGTTTCGACCGTGGCGCGCGCGCTGTCGAACTGCAGCGCCGGGTCGATGTGCGGGTCATAGGCCCAGGTGGTTTTCGGCTGCTCGGGGTCGGTCTCGGGCGTCACCACGCCCACGTCCGGGTTGTTGCGGCGCTTCTGGTCGTGCTGGTAGGCGATGACCTGCACGCCGTCCTCACCCTTGCGCGGTGCCTTGGCCGGTTCGCCGGGCTTGCGCTTGGGCAGCGCCAGGCCGGACTGCTGCGGCTTGGGCGCCTTGGCCGAGACGGGGATTTCCTGGGTTTCAAGCGTCAAGACCGGCGCGCTGTCCATCACCCGGTGGACCGAACCACCGCGTCCGCGGCCGGTGGCCAGCACGCCGTCGGCCACCAGCGCATCACGCGCCGCGAAGTAGTCGTCCTCGCCGACCTCGACACCCAGCCGCGCGGGAATCCGCTCGCGCAGGCGGATATTGCCGACGGCGCTACCGTCGGCGGGCACGTCCCTGAGTATCGCCTGGCGGATATCGGCAATCGCGGCCTTGGCCATCCTGTTTTCCCCGTTGCTATTGCCTTTGCTCCAGATAGTACCTGCCGTTGCAAGCCGCTCAAACGAAACATCCGCTCCGTTCCGCACGAACGCTGACGGGTCAGCCACCTGCGCTGCTGCGCGCGCCAGAACTGGCGGCTGGCGGCGTGGCTGGCCAATGAAGACATGGGCATGGGCTCGGCGAATCGGAGCTGGGCGGACAGGCATTGTCGCCGCTCGTGCGGCGGGGCGCGACCGGCGCCGGATCCGGCGCGTCCGGCAGCGGCCGCAGGCCGCCGCGCAGGCGCCTCTCGGCACTGGCGCGACGGCGGCCCGTCAAGCTTGAATCGCGCCGCGGCACCGGCTAGTGTCGCTGGCAACTTGTCCCCATCTCCGGACGGCGCCTTGGTGCGCCGCTTTTCGCATTGGAGCGCAGCATGTCGCAGAAGGCGTCCCCACCGATCACCCTGAGCAGCCGCGATTTCGATCGCCTCGACGCGCTGCTGGACACGCCGCAGTGGCAGCACAACGCGACCGCGCACGCGCTGCGCGACGAGCTCGACCGTGCCAACGTGGTTGCGCCCGAGAAGATTCCGGACAACCTGGTGACGATGAACTCGACCGTGACCTGCGTGGAGGAGATCGGCGGCAAGCAGCACGTGCTCACGCTGTGCTATCCGGCCGAGGCCGATGCGGCCAAGGGCCGCGTGTCGGTGCTCGCGCCGGTCGGCGCCGCGCTGCTCGGCCTCACCACGGGCCAGACCATCGACTGGACCACGCCCGACGGCCAGCCGCTGCGCTTGCGTGTCACCGCGGTCACGTTCCAGCCCGAGGCGGCCGGACAACTGCACCGCTGACGACGCGTTGGGCGCCGGCCATCGCAGGCGCGCGCCTCACGCCGGGTGCAGCCCGCTTGCGCTCACCCACCGGCGGTGCGCGGTCGCGCGCTGCACTTCACCGCCGCCGCATCGCCAGGCGCTCGCCGCCCGCGGTTGCGATGCGTGGCCCAACCGGTCACTTCGGCATCATGATCCGGGGCCTCGCGCACAAGGGATGGAAGCGGTCCGTTACCACCGGCAGCACGTTCGGCGTTCGAGCCATGCCTGCCGAACGCCTTGGTCTCGTGCTGGCGATGCCGGATGAGGCAATGCGAGCCGTTGTCGCCCGGCAGGACTGCCACTGACATCCGGAGGCATGCCCACGCGGTCGGCGAAGGTTGCCTGAGCAAGCACGAACGCAGCGGTGCACCTCGGTGGCACCGGGTGTCATTCTCCGCGATCAGGCCCGCACGGTTGATGCACGGGCACGGACCTTCAAACGCATGCACGAAGCGCCCACCCAAGCTGTGCAGGAGGCTCTGGATGCGGCTCGATCCATACTCGAGTCGCAACGAGCCCGCTGCCCTCGCTCGACCAAGCGCGTCCAACGCGGCGTCTGTCCTCGTGGATCTGTGTGGTGGGCCGTGATGGGATCGAACCATCGACCAATGGATTAAAAGTCCACTGCTCTACCGCTGAGCTAACGGCCCCTGTCCAACGCACCGCAGTGCGGGCGCTGCGCGCGTGCCTCGGCACCGGGCGCGGGCAGCGTCGGCGTGATGCCGGCATGCCTTGCCATGCGAGGGGCGCGAGTGTACCTGCGCACCGCGTTCAACGATAGCGTGTCGGGTCGGCGACGCCGGCGGCGCGGAAGCCTTCGGCGCGCAGGTGGCAGGCATCGCAATGGCCGCAGGCGCGGCCGGCGGCGTCGGCCTGGTAGCACGACACCGTGAGCGCAAAGTCCACGCCCAGGCGCACGCCGGCGCGCACGATGTCGGCCTTGCTCATGTGCATGAGCGGTGCCTGCACGCGCAGCCGCGCACCCTCGACGCCGGCCTTGGTGGCAAGGTTGGCCAATGCCTCGAAGGCGGTGATGAACGCGGGCCGGCAATCGGGATAGCCCGAGTAATCGACCGCATTGACGCCGCAATGGATCTCGCGCGCGCCGAGCACTTCGGCCCAGCCCAGCGCGATCGACAACATGATGGTGTTGCGCGCGGGCACGTAGGTCACGGGGATGCCCGGTCCACCGTGCTCGGGCACCGCGATGTCGGCGGTGAGCGCGGAGCCGCCGATGCTGCGCAGGTCGACCCGCACCAGCTTGTGCTCGACCGCGCCGAGGCTCGCCGCCACCTCACGCGCGGCCGCGAGCTCCGCGGCGTGACGCTGGCCGTAGTCCACGCCCAGCGCATGGCACACCAGGCCCTGCTCGCGCGCGAGCGCCAGCGTGACCGCCGAGTCCATGCCTCCGGACACGAGCACGACCGCATGCGCGGACTGGGACTGCGCGCTCATGTCAGTGGCCGGGCACATCGCCCCACAGCTGCTTGTGCAACTGCAACTGGAAACGCACGGGCAGACGGTCGGCAAGGATCCACTGCGCCAATTCGCGTGGCTCGAGCCGGCCGTGCACGGGTGACAGCAGCACGGTGCAGCGTCGCTCGAGCGCGTACTCGCGCAGGCGTGCCACCGCCCAGTCGTAGTCGGCGCGATCGGCGACCACGATCTTGATCTGGTCGTGCGGCAACAGATGGTCGAGGTTGCTCCACAGGTTGCGCGCGGCTTCGCCCGAGCCGGGTGCCTTGAGGTCCATCACCTTGCGCACGCGCACGTCGACCGCGGCGATGTCCAGTGCGCCCGAGGTCTCCAGCGACACCTCGTAGCCCGCGTCGCACAGCCGCGCGAGCAGGTCCAGGCAACGCTTCTGCGCGAGTGGCTCGCCGCCGGTCACGCACACGTGGCGCACGCGCTGGCGCGCGACCTCGGCGAGGATCGCATCGAGCGTGTGCCACTGCCCGCCATGGAAGGCATAGGTCGTGTCGCACCAGCTGCAGCGCAGCGGGCAACCGACCAGCCGCACGAACACCGTGGGCCAGCCGACCGCGTCGGCTTCGCCCTGCAGCGACAGGAAGATCTCGCTCACGCGCAGGCGTGGCTCGGCCGCGGCGGCGGGTCCGGCGGCGTCGGCGATGGCGTGGTCGGCGGCGTGCATCAGCGCGCGGTCCGCCGCTCGTGGCACGGCACAGGTGCCGCGCGACGTGCGCGTCGCGCGCCGGGCCCGTGCGCGCACGCGTTGGCGTGGTCGGGGAGCAGGCGTGGCTGCATCACGTCCGACCCTTGCTGGACCGGCCTGGGACCCGCGACACCCGCGGACCCTTAACGCGCCGCGTCGGTGGCCAACGCGCGCAGGCGGCCTTGCGCGAGGCGGGCGACGGTGGAATCGGGATAGCGCTGCACGACCTGGTCGAGCGTGTCGCGCGCGGCCGCGAACTGCTTGAGCTCGTACTGGCTGTAACCGACCTTGAGCAGCGCGTCGGGCGCCTTCTGGCTGCCCGGATAGCGCGTGAGCAGGGTCTGGAACGCCTCCAGCGCGATCGGATAGTTCTGCGTCGCGTAGTAGGACTCGCCCAGCCAGTACCAGGCATTGCCGGCCAGTTCGCTGTTGGGATACTGGTCGATGAAGCCCTGGAAGCGCCGCGCGGACTCGGCGTAGCGGCCTTCCTTGAGCGCGCCGAAGGCCTCGTTGTAGGTGCTCGACTCGGCCGCGGGATCGGCCGCTGCCGCGGGCGTACCGCCCGCCGCGCGATCGGCGTCGGTGAGCGTGTCCGGCGCGGCGGTCGGGGCCGATGCCGGGGCCGCGGGCGCCGTGGCGCCACCGGGGCCGCCCAGGTCCACATCGGGTGGCTGCGGCGTGGTGGTCGTGCCGGCGCCGCCGGCGGCGGCCGGCGCGGGCGCTCGACCTTCGAGCCGCGCCAGGCGCGAATCGAGGTCGATGTATTGTTCCTTGTTGCGCTGACGCGCCTCGTCGAGCGCGTGCTGCAGTTCCTCGACCTGGCCCTGCAGCGTCTGCACCTGCGCCTGCAGGTCCTGGATGCGATTGACCAGCGTGACCGCGCCGCCCTGCGGATTGGCCTGCTGCTCCAGCCGCGCCACGCGTTCGGACAGCGACAGCCGCTCCTGCGCCTGCAGCGGGGCCGAGCAAATGGCAACGGCAGCCAGTACGGCTGCCGTTGCACCCAACTTGCGCAATGCGACCATCACGGGCGCTTACTTCGCGGTGTAGATGATCTCGACGCGGCGGTTCTTCGACCAGCACTCCTCGTTGTGCTGGCGGCACACCGGGCGCTCTTCGCCGTAGCTGACCACGTTGAGCTGGGCCGAGCCCGCGCCCGCGGCGGTGAGCGCACCCTGCACCGCGTTGCCGCGACGCTCGCCAAGACCGAGGTTGTACTCGCGCGAACCGCGCTCGTCGGCATTGCCTTCGAGCGTGACGCGCGCATCGGGGAACTGGCGCAGGTATTCGGCGTGGCACGCGATCTGCGCCTCGAACTGCGGCTTGATCTCGGTCTTGTCCAGATCGAAGTACACCACGCGCTGGCGCAGGCACGAGTCGGTGTCGAGGCTGTCACGGGTGTAGCGGCCGGACGGCGCGACCGGCTGCGTTTCGGTCACGACCGGCGCTTCGGTCTGGGTCGGCTTGACGGCCTTCTTCGCACACGCGGCAACGCCCGTGACGAGCAGAACCGAAAACGCGATACGAATGGTGTTGTTCATGGATGTGACGCCTCTGGATCGATGATGGGTGGATGGGCGCTGGCCCGGACTACGTCGGTGAACACGGGCCGCCGACCGACAGCACCAGCAGCCCGCAACGAAAACTTAACCAGTATGTTCAGCGCGGCCTGAACGGCCCCCAAGCAGGTTCGCGCACGTCGCCTTGCGCATAGCCCAATCGTTGCCGCACGCGCCCGTCGGCCGAAGCCGCAAACAGCACGCCGCGCGAGCCTTCGCTCGCGGCATACAGGAGCATGCTGCCGTTGGGCGCGAAGCTGGGTGACTCGTCCTGCGTCCCCGGCGAAACGAGCGTGTTCTGGTTGGTGGCGCGATCAAGAACCGCAATACGATACACATTTCCGTTGCCCTGCACCATCGCGAGCTTGAGGCCCTTGGCATCGACCACGCTCACGCTCGCGTTGTACTGGCCCTGGAAGGTCACGCGGGTCTGTTCGCCGCCGCCGGGTGCCACCTGGTAGATCTGCGGCTTGCCCGAACGGTCCGAGGTGAAGTAGATCGACTGGCCGTCGGGCGCCCACTCCGGCTCGGTGTCGATCGCGAAGTGGCGCGTGACCTGGCTGAGCGCGCGGCTGCCCAGGTCGAGCACGTAGATGTCGGGATTGCCGCCCTTGGACAGGCTCAGCGCGAGGCGATTGCCGTCGGGCGAGAACGCGGGCGCGCTGTTGATGCCGCGGCTGTGCGACACCAGCTGGCGCGCGCCGGTGGCCAGGTCCTGGATGTACACGGCCGAATTGCCGCTCTCGAACGAGACATAGGCCAGGCGCTTGCCGTCGGGCGACCAGTGCGGCGACAGCAACGGCTCGCGCGAGCGCACCACAACCTGCGGGTTGTAGCCGTCCGAATCGGCCACCATGAGCGCGTACTGCGCATTGGGCGCGACGCCGCTCGCGGTGATGTAGGCGATGCGCGTCCAGAACGCGCCGCGCACATGCAGGATCGCCTCGTACACCGCGTCGGCGACCTGGTGGGAGATGTCGCGCAGGCCGCTGCGCTGGCCGCTGATCGTGCTGCCCGCGAGCCGCTGCTGGCGCACCACGTCGAACAGTTCCCAGGTCACCTGCACGCCGTCACCGGCCTCGCCCAGGCGCCCCACCACGAGGTAATCCTGCTTGAGCAGGCTCCAGGTGGCGAACTTGATCTCGTTCTGGCGCGTGGGGAACTCGACCACGTCGGCGCGCGGCAAGGTGCGGAACTGGCCCGAACGCGCGAGGTCGGCACGCACGATCTCGCCGGGATTGGCCTCGGGCGGCAGGCCCGCGCCGTCGTAGCCGAACGGCACCACCGCGATCGGCGTCGCGGTGGCGGTGCCGTTGACGATGTCGATGCTCAGCCCCTGTGCCTGCACCGCGCCCGCGGCAAACAGCAGCAGCAGCCAGCACGGCAACCAAGTCGCGATTGTGTTGAGCCTCATGTCGATCCTATCCGTCGTACCTGAAGTTGAACGTGATGTTGCGCTGGAACACCTTCTCGAAGCCCTGGTAGGGCAACGGCGCGCGCTTGACCGCCTGCTCCAGCGAATTGCGCGTGACATCATCGGCGTTGCACGGTGAACCGATGGAAACGCTGATGACCTCGCCGCCGGGAATCTGCGCCACGTTGATCGTGCAGCGCAAACCCGCCTGCGCACTCTCGGGCCGGTTCCAGTTATTGGTGACCGCGGCCTGGATCGCGGCCTGGTAGCGCGCGGTGAGGTCGTCGTCGGCGCCGCCCGCGCCGGTCTGCGCCTGGGGCGCCTCGTGCTGTGCTTGCGGTTGCGCCTGCGCGGCCTCACGTGCGTTGCGGTCCTCGATCTGGGCCAGGCGCTCCTTTTCCAGCCTGAGCTTCTTCTCGGCCGCCTCACGCTGCCGCTGGATCTCGGCGAGCTGCCGGCGCTGCTCCTCGCGCAGCTCGCGCTCCTTGGCTTCCTGCAGTTCGACCTGCTGCTGGCGGATCTTGCGCTCCTGCTCCTTGCGCTCCTGCTCGGCCTGCTGCTGCGCGAGCGCGGCGATGCGCTGCTGCTCGACCAGGTCCTGCTTGGGCACTTCGGTCGGTTTGACCGTCTCGGGCTTGGGCGGCTCGGGCTGCGGCTGCGGCTTCTGCACTTGCGGCTGTGGCGGTTCGGGCGCGGGCCGGGCCGGCGCCGGCTGCGGCCTGGACGCGGCGGGCGGCGCGCTGCGCGGCCGCTTGGGCGCCGCGGTCGGCCCCACCAGCGTGGCTTCGATGACCGGTCCTGGCATCACCACCGGCTTGCTCGAACTCGTCCACCACAGCCCGACCAGCGCCACCAGCACGCACAGCGCGTGCACGGCCAGCGACAGCGCCAGTGCGCGCAGGTCAGCGCCCAGGCCGCCGTGGACGTTGCGCCGTGCCTGCACCATGCGCTCAGCGTGCCTTCGCCGCCTCGGGCGGCTTGCTCATGAGGCCGACCTTGGGCACGCCGGCCTGCTGCAGCAGCACCATCGCGTCATAGATCGTGCCGTAGTCGGCCGCGGTGTCACCGGCCACGTACACCGGGATCTGCGGGTTCTGGCGCACGAAGGCGGCGATCTTGGTCTTGAGCGCCTCGGCATCGATCGCCTCGCGCGGCGCATTGGCCAGCGTGAGGTAGAGCTGGCCGCCGCGATCCACGCTCACCACCGCGGGTTCCTTGTCGTGATGGATCGACTTGGCGGCGGACTGCGGCAGTTCGATGTCCACGCCGAGGTTGAGCAGCGGCGCGGTCACCATGAAGATGATGAGCAGCACCAGCATCACGTCGATGTAGGGCACGACGTTGATCTCGGCAGTGAGCTTGCGCTTGCGGCGGCGGCTGGCGATCGGGTTCATGGCGGCGGGCAGGATCGGAGGAGTGGCAGCCGGGCCGGGCCCGCGCACGCGGCGCGGGTCGGCGGAGGCTGCAACGGTGGCAGGCGGCGGCCAGGGTTGGCCGGTGGCATCGCGGCGCGGCTCACGCCTTGTCGTCCTCCGCATGCGCCTGGCGCGCGAGGATCGAGGAGAACTCCTCGACGAAGGTGTCGTAGCGCGAGCCGATGCGTTCGAGCTTGGTCGCGAAGCGGTTGTAGGCCCATACCGCGGGGATCGCCGCGAACAGGCCCATCGCGGTGGCGATGAGCGCCTCGGAAATGCCCGGCGCGACCATCGCGATGGTCGCCTCCTTGACGTTGGCCAGGCCCTGGAACGCGATCATGATGCCCCACACCGTGCCGAACAGGCCCACGTAGGGACTGATCGAGCCGACGTTGGCGAGGAACTCCAGGTTGCGTTCGAGGCGGTCGACCTCGCGCGTCGAGGCCACCCGCATCGCGCGCTGGGCGCCTTCGAGCAGGCCGCGCGAATCCATGCCGCGGCGCTGGCGCAGGCGCGCGAACTCGCGGAAGCCGGCCTCGAAGATCGCGGCCGAGCTGCTCAGCCGATCGCCATGCGCGCTCAGCTCGCGGAACAACCCCGCCAGGTCGGTGCCCGACCAGAAGCGCTCGTCGAACTCGTCGGCGCGCGCGTTGGCGTGATCGAGCATCGCCTTCTTGCGGAAGATGATGAACCACGAGGCGATCGAGAAGCCGACCAGCAGGGCCAGCACCAGCTTCACCGGCAGGCTCGCGCCCAGCACCAGCGCAAACACGTTCAGGTCATTGTTCATGGATTGACGATTCCCTCACTCAGATGTGCCGGCAGCGGCCGCGGACGGAAGCGCTCCGCGTCGAGGCAGGCGATGCGCACGCCGGCCTCGACCAGCAGGGGGTCGCTGCCGTCGCGGCGCAGGGTCTGGCGCAGCGTGAAACTCGCGCCGCGCGCCTGGGTCACCTCGACGCTGGCCAGCAGCAGGTCATCCAGCCGCGCGGGCGCGTTGAACACGATCTCCATGCGATGCACCACGAAGATCACGCCGTCGCGTTCGCGCAGTTGCTGCTGGCCGTGGCCGAGCGCGCGCAGCCATTCGGTGCGCGCGCGTTCGAGGAAGTGCAGGTAGCGCGCATGATAGACGACGCCGCCGGCATCGGTGTCTTCCCAGTAGACGCGCGCCGGGAAGGTGAACACGGCCGGCGTGGCGATGCGCGCCCGACTCATGCGTCGCTTCCCGGCGTGGCCTCGCCGTCGAACAGGTCGTCCGGCGCGGTACGCCGCGGTTGCGGCAGGCCGAAATGGCGCCAGGCCTTGGCCGTCACCATGCGCCCGCGCGCGGTGCGCACGAGGAAGCCCTGCTGGATCAGGAACGGTTCGAGTACGTCCTCGATGGTGCCGCGCTCCTCGCTGATGGCGGCCGCGAGTGACTCCACCCCGACCGGGCCGCCCTCGAAGTGCTCGATGATGGTCGTGAGCAGGCGCCGGTCCAGCGCGTCGAAGCCCTCGCCATCGACCTTGAGCATGCCCAGTGCGGCATCGGCGACGGCGCGCGTGATCGCACCGTCGGCGCGCACCTGTGCATAGTCGCGCACGCGCCGCAGCAAGCGGTTGGCGATACGCGGCGTGCCGCGTGCGCGGCGCGCGATCTCGGCGGCGCCCTCGGCATCGCAGGCGATGTCGAGGATGCGCGCGGCGCGGCGCACGATCGCGGCCAGTTCCAGCGCACTGTAGAACTCCAGCCGCTGCACGATGCCGAAGCGGTCGCGCAGCGGCGCGGTGAGCAGGCCCGCGCGCGTGGTCGCGCCGACCAGCGTGAACGGCGGCAGGTCGAGCTTGATCGAACGCGCGGCCGGACCCTCGCCGATCATGATGTCGATCTGGAAATCCTCCAGCGCCGGATACAGCACTTCCTCGACGATCGGCGACAGGCGATGGATCTCGTCCACGAACAGCACGTCGCGCGGCTGCAGGTTGGTGAGCAGCGCGGCGAGGTCGCCCGGGCGCTCCAGCACCGGCCCCGAGGTCGCGCGCAGGTTCACGCCCAGCTCGTTCGCGATCACGTGCGACAGCGTGGTCTTGCCCAGCCCGGGCGGGCCGAAGATGAGCACATGGTCGAGCGCGTCACCGCGCCCGCGCGCGGCTTCGATCGCGATGCCCAACTGCTCGCGCACGGTGTTCTGGCCCAGGTACTCGGCCAGCCGCTGCGGACGGATCGTCGCCTCGACGAGATCGTCTTCGCGCGTGGCGCTGGCGGAGGTGAGGCGGTCGGTCATGCGGCAGGGGCCGGAAGCCTGGAAGCGGACCAGGCAATTATGGAGGGTTCCGCGCCCGCGCAGGCGCCCCAAACCATACCGCGTATGAATAGCAGCCCGCTGCCCGCGCGCACCGCGACGCCGCTCAGATCTCGACCTGGGTTCCCAGTTCGATGAGACGGTTGCCCGGGATGCGGAAGAACGCGGTCGCGGGCAGCGCGTTGCGCTGCAGGAACGCATACAGCTTGTCACGCCACAGCGCCATGCCCGAGCGGTCGAGCGCGACGATGCTCTCGCGGCTGAGGAAAAACGTCGTGTCCATGAGCTCCAGCGGCGTACCGCAGCCCTTGATCGCCATGAGCGCCTGCGGCACGTCCATGTCCTCGGCAAAGCCGAAGCGCAGCGTCACGCCGAAGAACTCGTCGCCGAGCGCACGGATCTCGACGCATTCCTCGGGTTCGACCGTGGGCGTGTCGACGGTCTCTACGGTGAGGATGAGGTTGCGCTCGTGCAGGACCTTGTTGTGCTTGAGGTTGTGCAGCAGCGCATTGGGCACGCCCTCGGAATTGGAGGTGAGGAACACCGCGGTACCGGGCACGCGCAGCGGCGGATGCGCCACGATCGAGGCGATGAACGGCTCCAGCGCGAGGCCGGCCTGGCGGATCTTGACCATCACCAGCTCGCGCCCGCGCCGCCAGGTCGTCATCACCGTGAACATGAGCGCGCCGAGCACCAGCGGAAACCAGCCGCCGTGCTCGACCTTGTCGGCATTGGCGGTGAGGAAGCCGAGGTCGACCGTGAGGAACACCAGCCCCACCGCCGCCACCCGCCACGCGTCCCAGCGCCACAGGCGCCGGAACACGATCATCACCAGCAGGGCATCGATCGTCATCGTGCCGACCACCGCGATGCCGTAGGCCGCGGCCAGGTTGCTCGACGAGCGGAAGCCCAGCACCACCGCGAGCGTGAGCACGAGCAGCAGGCGGTTGACCCACGGCAGGTAGATCTGGCCGATGCGCTCGGCCGAGGTGTGGCGCACCTGCATGCGCGGCAGGAAGCCGAGTTGGATCGCCTCGCGCGCGACCGAGTACGCGCCCGAGATCACCGATTGCGAGGCGATCACGGTGGCGAGCGTGGCCAGCGCGATGAACGGCAGCAGCAAGGCGCCCGGCGCGAGCATGAAGAACGGGTTCTCGACCGCCTTGCCATTGCTCAGCAGCAGCGCGCCCTGGCCGAAGTAGTTGAGCACCAGCGCCGGCATCACGAAGCCGAACCAGGCCATGCGGATCGGCTTCTTGCCGAAATGTCCCATGTCGGCATACAGCGCCTCGGCGCCGGTGATGCACAGCACCACCGCGCTGAGCGCGAAGAACGCGGGCCAGCCCACGCTGGCGAAGAAGCCGATCGCGTAGTGCGGCGACAGCGCCTTGAGCACGTAGGGGTGCTCGATCACCTGCAGCACGCCCAGCAGCGCGATCGACGCGAACCACACCAGCATGACCGGCCCGAACACCGCGCCGACACGGCCGCTGCCGCGCTTCTGGATCCAGAACAGGCCGAGCAGGATCAGCACCGTGATCGGCACGATGAAATGGTCCAGTTGCGGTGCCGCCACCTGCAGGCCCTCCACCGCCGACAGCACCGAGATCGCGGGCGTGATCACCCCATCACCGAAGAACAGCGCCGCGCCGAACAGCCCGAGCATCGTCACGCTCCAGTACAGGCGTGGCTGCGAGCGCACGCCGCGCTGGGCCAGCGCGGTAAGCGCCATGATGCCGCCCTCGCCCTTGTTGTCGGCGCGCATGATGTAGCCGGCGTACTTGATCGACACCACCAGCATGAGCGTCCAGAACACCAGCGACAGCACGCCCAGCACGTGCGTCTCGTCGACCGGCAGGCCGTGCGAGCCGAACGCCTCCTTCATCGTGTACAGCGGGCTCGTGCCGAGGTCGCCGTAAACCACGCCCAGCGCGCCGAGCGTGAGCGCCGTCCACCCGCCGTGCCCGTCCTGCGCCTGTGCCGTGGTGTCCGCCATGCCGTCCCCTGCGCCTCAGCGCAATGCCGCCTTGAGTGCCTTGCGGATGATGTCCTCGGCGCTGTCGCCCGCGGCCGCGGCGTCGCGCACCAGGCGCGTGACCTCGGCCGGCTTGTAGCCCAGCGCCTGCAGCGCGATCGCGGCCTCGGCCGCCGGATCGCCCGCCGCGGCCGCGCCCGCGGCGCTGGGCATGCCCGTGCCGATGCCCTCGACGCGGTCGCGCAGCTCGACCACGAGCCGCTCGGCGGTCTTCTTGCCGATGCCCGGGATGCGCGTGAGCGCGGCGATGTCCGAGCCCTGCACCAGCCGCGCGAACTCGCCCGTGCTCACCCCCGACAGCACCGCCAGCGCGATGCGCGCGCCCACGCCGCTGACCTTCTGCAGTGCGCGGAACAACGCGCGCTCGTCCTCGCGCAGGAACGCATACAGCGCCACCGTGTCTTCCTTGACCGCGTAATGCGTGCACAGCGCGACCTCGCGCCCGAGCTCGGGCAGGTCGTAGAAGGTCGACATCGGCGCTTCCAGCTCGTAGCCGACGCCGCCCACGTCCACCACGATCCACGGCGGCTGCTTGGCCACCAGCACGCCCTTGAGGCGACCGATCATCGGCGTCGCCTCCAGGCGCTGCGCGCCACGCCCAGCCGCGCCACGCTCGCGCGCACATGGGCGTGGGCCAGCGCGATCGCGAGCGCATCGGCGGAATCGGCCTGCAGCTTGCCCGGCAGCTCCAGCAGCAGGCCCACCATGTGCTGCACCTGCTCCTTGGCGCCCGCGCCGGTGCCGACCACGGCCTGCTTGACCTCGCGCGCGGCATATTCGTTGACGCCGAGCCCATGCTGGGCCAGCGCGCAGATCGCGGCACCGCGCGCCTGGCCGAGCTTGAGTGCGGAATCGGGGTTGCGCGCGAGGAACACGCGCTCGATCGCGGCCTCGTGCGGCGCGTACTCGGCGAGGATCGCGCCCAGCGTCTCGAACAGGCACTTGAGCCGCGCGGCGAAATCCTCGGCCGCGAGCAGGTTGATCGCGGTGTGGAACACGTGGCGGCTGCGGCCGCTCGCGTCGACGTCGATGATGCCCACGCCGGTGCGCTGGCTGCCCGGGTCGATGCCGACGATGCGCACGCAGGCCGCCACCGGGGTGGCGCTGCCCAGTGGCGCCGCCAGCCAGCGCGTCATGGCGCCGAGCCCGCGCGCGGCAAGGGAACGGTCATCGGCAGGCCCTGCGTCATGGTGGCGCCATTGTCGCGCGCTTCAGCGCTGTGCGGGCGGAAAGCGCGCATCGCGCAGGAAATCGGCGGTGAGGTCGGCTACCTCGCCCGACAGCAACAGGCCGGTGTGCGAGGCGTCGACCACGACGTGGTCGGCGATGCCCTTGAGCTGGGTCTCGGCCACCGACACCGTGCCATCGTGCGGCGAGCTGAGCGGACCGATGGTGACGCCCAGGCCGTAGGGCAGACGCCCCGCGATCACGCCGACCGGGCGCGCGCTGCGCCAGGCCTCGATTCCGCTGAGCAGCGGCGGCGCGCTCTGGCCGAGCAGCAGGCGCCCGCCGGGCACACTGGCGAGGCTGCGCGCGACCGCGCTGCCGCGCAGCGGCGCGCCGATGCACACGATGCGGCCCTTGGGCAGGCCGCGCACGCCGCGCGCGGCTTCCAGCGCGACCAGCGAGCCGAGGCTGTGGCCGACCAGGTGCACCGCCTCGGCGTCACTGCGCAGCATGCGCTCGCGCAGCGTGGCCACCGCGGGGCCGATGCCGCGGAACACGCTCGCGTAGTCGATCGTCTCGACCGAATAGCCGGCGCTGCGCAAGCGCCGCGCCAGCGGCAACAGCGTGATGCCGCGCATCCAGATCCCGTGCAGCAGGATCACGTGCTCGTGGCGCGGCGCGGTCGCCGGCTGCGCCGTGGCGTCGGGGCGGCGGCGGCCGTTGGCTTCAGCCATCGACCTCGCCCCGCACGCACACGTGCACTTCGGCCAGCTGCGCATCGGGCACCGGCGAGGGCGCCCCGGTCATGAGGCACTGCGCGCCGGTGGTCTTGGGGAATGCGATCACGTCGCGGATCGAATCGGTGCCGGCCATGAGCGCGGCGATGCGGTCGATCCCGAAGGCGATGCCGCCATGCGGCGGTGCGCCGTACTTGAGCGCATCGAGCAGGAAGCCGAACTTGAGCTGTGCCTCCTCGGCGCCAATGCCGAGCAGGTCGAACACCGCGCTCTGCATCGAGGAACGGTGGATGCGGATCGAGCCGCCACCGATCTCGTTGCCGTTGAGCACCATGTCATAGCCGCGCGACACCGCGCTGGCCGCATGCGCGCGCAGGTCGGCCTCGTCGTCGATCGCGGGCGCGGTGAAGGGATGATGCAGCGCCACGTAGCGCTGCGCCTCGGCGTCCCACTCGAACATCGGGAAGTCGGTCACCCACAGCGGCCGCCAACCGGCCTCGACCAGATCGAAGTCCTTGCCGGCCTTGAGCCGCACCGCGCCCATGAACTCGCTCACGCTGCGCTGGTCGCCGGCGCCGAAGAAGGCGAGGTCGCCATGGCACAAGCCGATGTGCGCGAGCAGCGCCTTGAACGCATCCTCGGCAAAGAACTTGGCGATCGGCGAATTTACCGCACCGGAGTCGTCGAGCTTGACGTAGGCCAGGCCCTTGGCGCCGAACTTGGCCGCGTGCGCAGCGTAGTCGTCGATCTGTTTGCGCGAGAGCCGGGCACCGCCGGGGATGCGCAGCGCGGCCACGCGTCCGCCCGCGGCCGCGGCGGCGTCGGCGAACACCTTGAAGCCGCAATCGCGCACCAGCGCGGCCACGTCGACCAGTTCGAGCGCGATGCGCAGGTCGGGCTTGTCCGAACCGTAGCGACGCATCGCCTCGGCCCAGCTCAGGCGCGGGAACGGATCGGCCAGCTCCACCCCGATCACCTCGCGGAACACCTCGCGCATCATCGCCTCGACGGTGTCCTGCACGATCCGCTCGTCGACCCAAGCAAATTCCATGTCGAGCTGGGTGAACTCGAGCTGGCGGTCGGCCCGCAGCGCCTCGTCGCGGAAGCAGCGCGCGATCTGGTAGTAGCGGTCGAAGCCGGCCATCATGAGGATCTGCTTGAACAGCTGCGGGCTCTGCGGCAGCGCGTAGAACTCGCCCGCATGCATGCGCGCGGGCACGAGGAAATCCCGCGCGCCCTCGGGCGTGGCCTTGGTCAGGATCGGCGTCTCGATGTCCTGGAAGCCGCGCGCGTCGAGCCAGCGCCGCAGCGCCTGCACGAGGCGGATGCGCGTGCGCATCATCTGCTGCATCTCGGGCCGGCGCAGGTCGAGGTAGCGATACTTGAGGCGGATGTCCTCGCCCGGGTTCTCATGGGCATGGAACGGCAGCGGCTCGGCCTTGTTGAGCACCTCGATGCGCTGCGCGACCACTTCCACCTGGCCGCTGCGCAGCTTCGGGTTGACGCTCTCGCGCCGGCGCACAAGGCCGCTCACGCGCAGGCAATCCTCGTAGCCGACCTGCGCGGCGGTGGCCAGCACCTGCGCATTGCCCTCGGTGGCGGCCGGCTCGGCCACCACCTGCACGATGCCCTCGTGGTCGCGCAGGTCGATGAAGCACAGGCCGCCAAGGTTGCGGGCCACATCGGCCCAGCCGCACAGGGTGACGTTCTGGCCGATCAAGGCCTCATCGACGAGGCCGCAGAAATGGGTGCGCATGCAGGCAGATTGGCGCCGGGCGCCGCGAATACAAGACGCGAAAGGTTACGGAGGATCGTGCTGCGCTGCAAACAAAACCTGCCGTGCCCGTCCGGTGGGCCACCGCGCGGCCGCAACGACAGACGCCGGCGCAAGGCGCCGGCGTCCGCGTATCGATCCGGCGCACGCCGGATCCATGCAGGTCTCAACGCCAGCGGCGATCGACGATGAACTCGGCGCCACAGCCCTGGTCGACCCAGATGCCGGCGCGGTTCCAGCCCCAGTTGCGGCCCTCGATGCACGGCGTACCCGACAGCTGCTTGGCGATGCGCACCATGCTGCCGCGACCGGTGTCGATCTGGCACATGCGGTAGTTGTAGCCCTCGCTGCGGCAGCGCACCCGGATCGACTGGTCCCAACCCGGACCCGGCTGCCAGCCACCCGGACCGTAACCGGGATCGTAGCCGGGTCCATAGCCGGGGCCACCCGACCAGCGCCGGCTCACGCGGAACACGCCGCTGCAACCCTGGTCGACCCACACCCCCGCGCGATTCCAGCCCCAGCTGCGGCCCTCGATGCAGGCCGACTTGGACAGCTGGCGCACGAGATACACGTTGCCGCCGCGGCCGGTGTCGACCTGGCACATGCGGTAGTTGTAGCCCTGGCTCTCGCACGCGAATTCGATGTCGCGGTCCCAGCCCGGACCCGGCTGCCACTGCGCCTGCAGCACCGGCGCCAGCGTGCCCGCCACCTGTCCGGCCACCGGCGCAGCCCCAAGCGGGGTCGTGCCCAGCAGCCACACCGTCGCGGCCAATCCCAATGTCCTGATCATGTTCATCCCCATTCATGCCCGCGCAAGTCCGCGCGCGCACAGTGTAGGCGCATTCCGCGCACCGATCGCAAACTTTGGTCAGCCCTCGCCGGCGCCCGCGGCGGGCTTGGCGGCAGGCTTGTCAGCCGGCGCCGGGGTCTCGGCCGCGGGCTTGGGCGCCTCATCGCCGGTGGCGAGGTTGTGCTTGGTCTCGCGCTCGCCCTTGAAGTCGGTCTCGTACCAGCCGCTGCCGGCAAGCCGGAACGCGGGCGCGGTCACGCGCCGGCGCACGCCGGCCTTGCCGCACTTGGGGCAGTCGCTGGGGTCGGGATCGGACAGCTTCTGCAGGCGATCGAAGATGTTGCCGCAGGCGGGGCACTGGAACTCGTAGATGGGCATTGCGTGACATCGAGCAGCGAATCAATCGCGCAAGCATACACGCGCGCTGCCGCGCGGGCCGTGAACGGCGCGGGCGCGGCGCCACTGCAGGCGTGGCGCGGCCCCGCCCTCATGTGAACAGGCCCAGCGCCGCGGCCGGGTTCGAGGGGAAGTACCAATGCACGAAGCTCGCGGTCAGGCGCTGCTGGCGATACACCGCCTCGCGGCTCGGACCGCCGTCGGGATTGCGCGCATGCAGCCACGGCGTGGCCGCGATCCCGGCCTGCGCATGGTGGAAGGTGTGGCCGCGCAGTTCGCCCTCGGGCAGTGCGAGCGCCTGCAGACCCAGGCCGGCGAGCCGCGCCTGCATCCGCGCGCGGCCAGGCACGAGCCCGGCCATCGAAGCGCAGTGGCCGGCGTGGTCGCACAATTCGTCGAGCAGGCACAGCAGGCCGCCGCATTCGGCCAGCAACGGCTTGCCCGCAGCCACATGTGCGCGCAGCGCCGCGAACAGGTCGCGGCGTTGTGACAGGCGCTGCAGGTGCAGTTCGGGATAGCCGCCCGGCAGCCACAGTGCATCGCACTCGGGCAGGGCATCGCCCGCGAGCGGCGAGAACAGGCACAGTTCGGCGCCGGCGGCGCGCAGCAGGTCGAGGTTGGCCGGATACAGGAAGCAGAACGCGGCATCGCAGGCGATTGCGATGCGGCGCCCGGCCAGCACGCGCGGGATCGCCACCGCGGCCGCGGGCGCGAAGGCCACGGCGCGTGGCAGGCGCGTGTCGGCGTGCTCGCCCCAGGCATCGGCGAGCGCCTCCAGGCGCGAGTCCAGGTCGACCACCTCGCCGGCGCAAGTCAGGCCGAGGTCGCGCTCGGGCAAGGCCAGCGCGGCGTCCTGCGGCAAGGCGCCGGCCCAATGCAGGGGCGGGGGCAGGCTGTCGCGCAACAACTGCGCGTGGTACTGGCCGCCGATGCGGTTGGCGACCACGCCGTGCAGCGCCAAGCCCGCGCGATAGTGCGCCAGGCCGAACGCGAGCGCGCCGAAGCTCTGCGCCATCGCGCTCGCGTCGATCACCGCGAGCACTGGCAGGCCCAGTTCGATCGCGAGGTCGGCACTCGAGGGCGTGCCGTCGAACAGGCCCATCACGCCCTCGACGAGGATGAGGTCGGCACTCGACGCCGCCGCATGCAGGCGCGCGCGCACGTCGCGCGCACCGCACATCCACAGGTCCAGCTGGTACACGGGCGCGCCGCTCGCGCGTTCGTGCACGAGCGGATCGAGGAAGTCCGGCCCGCACTTGAACACCCGCACGCGCCGCCCCGCGCGCGCATGCCAGCGCGCGAGCGCCGCCGTCACCGAGGTCTTGCCCTGCCCCGACGCCGGCGCGCTCACGAGCAAGGCGGGGCAGGTCGTCGTCATGCGACCGGCACTGCGGGCAAGCGCATGCGCGGCGCCTTTCCCATCGACGCGCAGCCGTCAGCGGCTGGGCCGGTAGTTGAGCGTGAGCAGGACGCTGCGTCCGGGCTGGTTGAAATACTGCGCGGTCTCATAGCGATGGTCGGCGATGTTGTTGAGCGACAGGCGCAGGTTCCAGTCGGCGCCAAGCGCATAGCCGGCGCGCAGGCCATACAGCGTGTAGCCGCCCATGCGCTGGGTGTTGGCGGCATCCTCGTAGCGCGCGCTCACGAACTGGGCCGAGGCGCCGACGCTCACGCGTCCCCATTGCCGGTCGAGTTCCAGGCGCGCGGTCTGGCGCGCGCGCCGCGGCAGCAGCTTGTCGCGCGTCGCACCGGACCCCGCATCGCGCGGATCGATCCAGCTCGCGCTCGCATTCCAGTCCCACTGCGCGAGCGTGCCACCCACGCTCAGCTCGGCGCCGCGGATGTGCGCGGTGTCGATGTTGTTGGGTTGGCCCCAGGGATGGTCATCGTCCACCAGCGAGGAGTCGTAACCGATGAGGTCGTCGACACGCGTGACATAGGCGTTGAGCGACCACTGGCCCCAGACCGGCGTGCCGCGCAGGCCGAGTTCGGCGCTGCGCGAGTGTTCCGGGCGCAGGTTCGGGTTGCCAAAACCGGGGTAATACAGCTCGTTGAAGGTCGGCCCCTTGAACGCGGTGCCGTAGCTGGCCGTGAGGCGCAGCTGCTGTGCCAGCTGCCAGCCCCACAGCAGGTTGCCGGTGACCTGCGCGTCGAACTGGCTGCTGTCGTCGCGGCGCAGGCTGGCCTGCAGCGCATGCGCGCCAAAACGTCCCTGCCATTGGCCGAACAAGCCGCTGTTGCGGCGATGGTCGAGCGCGTACACGGTAGTGCTGATGACCCGATCGCGTTGCCAGTCATAGCCGAGCGTGAGCAGGCCGACGCCGGCCTTGAGATCGGCCTGCAGCGAGGCCAGGTCGCGCACGTTGTCGAAGCGACTGGCTTCCTCGCCACGCAGGTAGTTGGTGTTGCCCTCGCTGTCGCGGCCCAGACTCGCCGTGAAGCTGGCGCTGTCGCCCGGCGCATAGCGCAGCCGGGTACCCAGCGTGCGCTGCAGCGCGCGATCGGTGTCGCTGACACCCGCATCATTCTCGTTGTGGGCGCGTGCCTGGTACAGCCGTGCCTCGGCGTCCCACGCCGCGTTGAAACGGTAACCGCCCTGCAGGTTGATCGAGGCGTTGCGGAAGCCGTCGCGATCGCGTTCCTCGGGGGCGCAACCCGAGCCGAACACCGGATTGCAGCGCGTGGCGTCGATGCCGTCGCTGCGCTCGTGCGCCACGCTGGCCGAGTACCAGCCATGCTCGCCGCGCCCGGCCGCGCCCGCGCTCGCGCGCGCGAGGTCGTCGCTGCCCGCGCCGAGGCTCGCGAACGGCGTGAACGCACCCGCGGGACGGCGCGTGAAGATCTGGATCACGCCGCCGATCGCTTCCGAGCCATACAGGCTCGAAAACGGCCCGCGTACGACTTCGATGCGCTCGATCTGGTCCACCGGAACGTCCTGCAGCATGGCGCCGCCGAAGGTAGCCGAGCCGATGCGCACACCATCGATGAGCACCACCACGTGGTCGGACTCGGTGCCGCGCAGGAACAGTGCGCTGGCCTTGCCCGGCCCGCCGTTGTTGGTGAGCACGATGCCGGGCAGGCTGCCGAGCAGATCCAGCACCGACAGCGGCTGCAGGCGTTCGATCTCGTCGCGGTCGATCACGCTGACCGATGCGAGGGTTTCGAGCAGGCTCTGCTCGGTGCGCGTGGCGGTCACCACCACCTGTTCCAGTTCCACCGGGGCGCCTTCGGCGGCGAGATGGGCACAGGCGAGCACGCAGGCCGCAGCCAGCGCGTTGCGGACGGAAAAATGGCACAGCGACATTATGAAAGGCTCCTTTGGCCGCACCAACCCGTGCGGCACCGTTGAGGGATGCGACAGGCGGCAAAAGGAGGCAGGGCAGCGTGCTCGGCGCACGGCCACCATGCACAAGCCCTCCGCTTGTCAGGTCGAGCCACAAGGCCGGTCTCCGGGCTCGCGGGTGAAGACCGACGTCTTCCGGACCGATGCCTTCCCGTGCCGGCGGCACAGTGGCGTCGTATCGGTCCGATGGCTGCAAGGCCATGCCCGCCCACCGTTGCGGGGGCAGCTCCGGAATTGCGTCGTGCCTTGCGGCAAGCGACGCGCACCGGATTCCCGTTTCAACCGTGGATGCGATCCACGGTCACCTCAGGCGGGCGGCAGTCTAGCAGCCCGAATGCACACTGCCCAGCCGCGATCGCGGCGACCAGGCCGCGCCCGAGCCGATGCGCGGCGCCCGCGTCACGCCGCGCGCGGCAACCATGGCGTGGCGGGGATCCACACCTTGTCGCGATGGCCGAAGTCGCAGGCCTGCGGATGCAGGATCTCGGCAAGGATTTCGGCGGATTCGACCAGGCGCGGGCCGGGGCGGTTGAAGTAATGCACGCCATCGACCACGTACACGCGCCGGTCGCGCACCGCGCGCAGGCCGGCCCACTGCGGCTGCCGGGCCAGCAGTTCGAGTTCGGCGATGCCGTCGGCCAGGGTGAAGCCGCATGGCGTGATCACGATCACGTCGGGATCGGCCGCCTCCAGTTCGGCGAACGGCAACGCGGGTGATTCCTCGCCGCGGGTTCCGAGCACGCAGCGGCCGCCCGCGCACTCGATCAGCTCGGGCACCCAATTGCCCGCGGCGATCAGCGGATCGGTCCACTCCAGCGCGACCACGCTCGGCCGAGCCAGTCCCGCGGTGCGCCGTGCCAGCGCACTGATGCGCGCGGCCAGCGTCGCCGCCACCCGCTCACCGCGCTCGGGCACCTGCAGCACGCGTCCGAGATGGCGGATCACCTCGAACACCTCGGCCAGGTCGGCCGGTTCCACCGACACCACCTGCGGCCGCGGTGTCGCCGCGGGCCAGGCAGCGAGCGCCGATTGCAGGTCGCCCGGCGTCACCGCGCAGATCGCGCACTGGGTCTGGCTGAGGATGTAGTGCGGCGCGAGCGCCTGCAGGCGCGCGGCGTCCACCTCGTACATGGCCAGTCCCTGCTGCAGCACCTCACCCACACGCTGGTGGATTTCGCGCGCGCTGCCGCCCGGCGCGATGCGCGAGCGACTGAGCGCGGGCAGGTGGGTGACCTGCGGCGGGAAATCGCACTGGTGCGAACGTGCGACCAGATGCTCACCCAAGCCGAGCGCGACCACGATCTCGGTGACGCTGGGCAGCAGCGACACGATGCGTGGCGCGTGCGTTGTTGCGAGCGTTGGCTGTGACATGCATGGCTCCCGTGGCAAGGCCGCCGCGACCACGTCGCGGGACCGTTCGAACCGGGGTCCGCGGCGCATGTGCGCCGCGGGCCCACTCACGTGGACGGGCTCAGGCGCGCGAGGCGCCGTGCACCGAGCCGACCGTCGCGCCTCGCGCGCCGATGCGGCGCACGGCCTCGACGCCGCCCATCACCAGCGCGACATAGGCGATCGTGGTGCCGACGAACAGCGGCGCCCAGCGCGCAAAGTCCGCGGCCCAGCCGGACATGCTCGCGCCCGGGAAGAAACCGCTGAGCCAGTAGAACGAGCCATTGGTGAGCGTGAAGGCAATCGTCGCCAGCAGCAGCATGCCGCCACCCAAGGCGAGCGGCGAACGCGCGCGCAGCGCCAGTCGCGCCGCGCCGTACCACAACAACGCATAGGCCAGCGGCTCGAACAGGTAGGCGCGCGTGAACAGCGCGGCGGACACATGGCCTTGCCACAGCGCCAGCGCATCGATGAGCAGCGCGAAGGCGAGGAAGCCGGCGAACAGCTGATGGCGGCGCAGGTAGAAACCGCCGAGGAGGAACACCGCCAGCGACGCATTGGCGCAGTACGCCGACAGGCCGAAGTAGCTGTAGCGGGTGAAAAACAGCAGTGCCGCCAGCACGCCAGCAAGCACCAGGGTCCGGTTGCGCAACATCGTTGTCATCGGTGTTCTCCTTTGCAGTGGAATCGGTCGGTCGGACGCCACCACGGCGTCCGGGTGGAACCACATCGAGGACGTCGCGCCCGCACAGCCGTGGCCAGGGTGTCGGGCGAGATCGCGCGCGGGCGCAGGCACGGCGCCACACCGCCCTGCGTGGCGGCACGCGACCGGGCGCTGCTGGCGATGCGACGATGGCTGGCGCTGCACTCCACACACGCTCCCTGTCCGCGCCTGCCCGCGCGGATCGACGACGTCACGGGACAGGCGGAGGGTGGGACGATGCGTGCTTGGTCGTGCCGCAGCACCGTGGTCATGCCCACCGCATGTCCGGTTGTTGCCGCAGGCCGGTCTCCGGGCTCGCGAGTGAAGGCTGGTGCCTTCGCGATCCACGCCTTCCCATGCGTCGAGCACAGTGGCTGGTGGTGGATCGCAACTCGCCTACCGTTGCGGGGGCAGCTCCGGAATTGCGCCGTGCCTTGCGGCAATGGACGCGCACCGGATTCCCGTTTCAACCTTCCGCAGGTCGCGGTCGGTCACCATGGGCGGCGCCATCATAGGCGTTCACCCCGGCCACAACAATGCACGCACTCACAGCGCCTGCGCGATGTGGGCGCGCAGGCGCCGATAGCCTTCGACCAGGCGTGGCCCGGGACGCCCGAGGAAGGCTTCGCTGCAGGCGTGGATGTGCCCGCCGCGCACCGCGGGCACATCGGCCCAACCTTCGCGCCGGCGCACGATGTCGGCGCGGTAGTTGGACTCCCTGACACCGCACCAGCTCATCACCACCACCTCGGGCGCGGCCGCGAGCACGCGCGCGTTTTCCAGCGGCAGGCTCTTGGCGTCCTCGTCGGCCCATGGATTGCGGCCGCCCGCGCGCTCGATGAGATCGGTCGTCCACGAGCGCCGCGCCGGCGCGATCACCGGCTTGGGCCACCACTCCACCAGCACCGCGGGACGCCGCTGCGCAACCGCGACCGCGGGCATCGCCGCATCCATCTGCGCAATCAGCGGCTCGGCGCGCTCAGCCACGCCCAGCGCGGCGGCGATCTCTCGGATGTTGGCGTACACACCCTGCAGCGACTGCGGATCGCTCACGAGGATGGCGAGTCCGGCGCGCTGCAGGCGCTCGACCACGTGCTCGTGGCCGGGCACGGTGAGCGAGGTCAGCACGAGGTCGGGGCGCAGGCGCAGCACCGCCTGCTCATCCAGGTCGAGGTCACGTCCGGCCCTGGGCAGACGCGCCACCACCTCGGCCGGATGATCGGAGTCCGCGTCCACGCCCACCAACCGCTCGGCGCAGCCGAGCGCACACACGATCTCGGTGTTGGCCGGTGTATGCGAGAAAACGCGCAAACCTGTCATGGGCGGTGCCTGCGGTCGTGGGCCTCGGAGCCGGACACTCTACCAACCCGCTCGCCACTGCCACACGCGCAGCGCCCACGCTGGTCGACGCACCGGACCTGCACGCGGGATCGGTTGATTGCGGTCGCGTGTCACGCCAGCAAACGGCAACCGCTGCCATACTTGCGATCGTCTCGCCGATGCCGTTGGCGAGCGTGGACCACGGGAACATCTGGATGTTCAAGTCGCTAGATGAATTCGCCAGCCTGTTTGATCGCCACGGCGGCACCGATCACGGGTACCTGGCCCGCCACTACCAGCGCTTCTGCGTGACGCAAGCCGAGTTCCTGTCGACCTGGGACATGGCCCGCGGCAAGCGCGTGCTCGACATCGGAGCGCACTGGCTGCACCAGGCGCTGCTGTGGCGTCAGGCCGGGTTCGAACTCACGGCCGTGGATCTGCCGGTCACGCTGGAGCTGGCCAATGTGCGCGCGCTCGCCGCTGCCCACGACATCCGGCTCGTGCCCTGTGCCGACCTGGAGTCGGCCCGGGCACTGGAGGCGATTGCCGATTCGAGCATTGACGTGCTGCTGTTCACCGAAATCATCGAGCACCTCACCTTCAATCCGGTGGCGATGTGGAAGCAGATCCACCGCATCCTCGCGCGCGGCGGCCGCATCGTCATCACCACGCCCAACTACTACGCCTGGAACGGCCGCATGTGGAACCCGGGGCGGTTCCTGAGCGGCTTTGGCGGCGGCATCAGCGTCGATGAAATCCTCAGCACGCACACGTACGGGCACCACTGGCGCGAGTTTTCGCGCCGCGAACTCGTGCGCTACTTCTGCCTGCTCTCACCCGACTTCAACACGATCAAGTGGATCACGATGCGCGACTACTATCCGCCGCGCGCGGATGGCAGGTATCGCCTGCGACAGCGTGTCTACGAAATGATCCCGGGGCTGCGCCCCAACCTGCACATCGAGATGGAACTGCCGCGCAAGGACGCGGGCATACGCATCGAACCGGGCTGGTAGTCCGTGCCGCGCGCGGCGCGGCACGGGCGGGCGTCACTCAGGCGGCCGCGAACACCAGATGGCCGCCGGCCACGTCCACGCGCACGCTGTCGCCCGGCGCGAACTTGCCTTGCAGGATCTCGCGCGCGAGCGGGTTCTCGAGCTGCTGCTGGATCGCGCGCTTGAGCGGGCGCGCGCCGTAGACCGGATCGAAGCCGACGTTTCCGAGCAGGTCGAGCGCCTGTTCGCTGATCGCGAGCTTGAGCTGGCGCTCGGCCAGGCGCTTCTCCAGATAGCCGATCTGGATGCGCGCGATCGCGCGGATCTGCGCCTTGTCGAGCGCGCGGAACACCACGATCTCGTCGAGGCGGTTGATGAACTCGGGGCGGAAATGCGCCTGCACCGCGCCCATCACCGACGCCTTCATCTGGGTGTAGTCGGCTTCGCTGTCGCCGCTGTAGTCGTGGATGAACTGCGAGCCGAGGTTGGAGGTCATCACGATCACGGTGTTGCGGAAGTCGACCGTGCGGCCCTGGCCGTCGGTGAGACGGCCGTCATCGAGCACCTGCAACAGCACATTGAACACGTCGTGGTGCGCCTTCTCGACCTCGTCGAGCAGGATCACGCTGTAGGGACGGCGCCGCACCGCCTCGGTGAGGTAGCCGCCTTCCTCGTAGCCGACGTAGCCGGGCGGCGCGCCGATGAGGCGGCTGACCGAGTGCTTCTCCATGAACTCGCTCATGTCGATGCGCACCATCGCCTCGTCGCTGTCGAACAGGAAGCCCGCCAGCGCCTTGCACAGTTCGGTCTTGCCCACGCCGGTCGGACCGAGGAACAGGAACGAGCCAGTCGGCCGGTGGGGATCGGACAGGCCCGCGCGCGCGCGGCGGATCGCATCGGCGACCGCATGCACGGCCTCGTCCTGGCCGACCACGCGCCGGTGCAGCTCCTGCTCCATGCGCAGCAGCTTGTCGCGCTCGCCTTCGAGCATCTTGCTCACGGGGATGCCGGTCCAGCGGCTGACGACCTGCGCGATCTCCTCGGCCGTGACCTTGTCCTGCAGCAGCGTGAAACCCTTGCGCTCGGCTTCCTGCGCGGCCGCGAGCTGTTTTTCCAGCGCCGGGATACGGCCGTACTGGATCTCGCTCATCGCCGCGTAGTCCTGCCGGCGCTGCGCGGCCTCGAGGTTGAGACGTTCCTGCTCGATCTGCTCCTTGACCTTGGTGGTGCCCTGCAATGCGGCCTTCTCGCTCTTCCAGATCTCGTCGAGATCGGAGAACTCGCGCTCGAGCGTGTCGATCTCGGCCTGCAGGTCGGCCAGCCGCTGGCGCGATTCCTCGTCCTTTTCCTTCTTGAGCGCCTCGCGCTGGATCTTGAGCTGGATCAGGCGCCGCTCCTTGCGATCCAGTTCCTCGGGCTTGGAGTCGATCTCCATGCGGATGCGGCTGGCGGCCTCGTCCATGAGGTCGATCGCCTTGTCGGGCAACTGGCGGTCGGCGATGTAGCGGTGCGACAGCGTGGCCGCGGCGACGATCGCCGGGTCGGTGATCTCCACGCCGTGATGCACCGCGTACTTTTCCTTGAGCCCGCGCAGGATCGCGATCGTGTCCTCCACGCTCGGCTCGCCCACGAACACCTTCTGGAAGCGGCGTTCGAGCGCGGCGTCCTTCTCGATGTACTTGCGGTACTCGTCCAGCGTGGTCGCGCCGATGCAGTGCAGCTCGCCGCGCGCGAGCGCGGGCTTGAGCATGTTGCCCGCATCCATCGCGCCCTCGGCCTTGCCCGCGCCGACCATCGTGTGCAGTTCGTCGATGAACAGGATCACGCGGCCTTCCTGCTTGGCCAGGTCGTTGAGCACCGCCTTGAGGCGTTCCTCGAACTCGCCGCGGAACTTGGCGCCGGCGATCAGCGCGCCCATGTCCAGCGACAGCACGCGCTTGTCACGCAAGCCTTCGGGCACCTCGCCGTTGACGATGCGCTGGGCCAGTCCCTCGACGATCGCGGTCTTGCCCACGCCCGGCTCGCCGATCAGCACTGGGTTGTTCTTGGTGCGCCGTTGCAGCACCTGCACCACGCGGCGGATTTCCTCGTCGCGGCCGATCACCGGGTCGAGCTTGCCACCCTCCGAACGCGCGGTGAGGTCGATCGTGTACTTCTCCAGCGCCTGGCGCTGGTCCTCGGCGCCTTCCGACTGCACCTTCTCGCCACCACGCAGCTTGTCGATCACCGGCTCGAGCGCGGCCTTGCTCGCGCCTGCGGCCTTGAGCGCATTGCCCAGCTCGCCCTTGTCATCGAGCGCGGCGAGCACGAACAGCTCGGAGGCGATGAAGGCGTCGCCGCGCTGCTGCGCGAGCTTGTCGGTGAGGTTGAGCAGACGGCCCAGGTCGTTGGACACGTTGATGTTGCCTTCCTGGCCCGCCACCCTGGGCAGACGCTCCAGTGCCTGGCCCAGGCGCGTGCGCAGGCTCGGCACGTTGACACCGGCCTGGGCCAGCAGCGGCACGGTCGAACCGCCCTGCTGGTCGAGCAGCGCGACCATGAGGTGCACGGGTTCGAGCATGTTGTGGTCGCGCCCGACCGCGAGCGACTGGGCGTCGGCCAGCGCCTGCTGGAAGCGTGAAGTGAGTTTGTCCATGCGCATCACGCGCTCTCCTCGTGGCAAGACCGGCGCGCGGCGCGCGGTCGTGGCTGGATCGGGCCGGTCGGCCCTGCTGGGCGCTAGATGGAGCGTGCGCGGCGGCTCTTCAAGCGCGGTGGCGCCGCCTGCGGCATCGCGGCGCAGGTGGCCGTTGGCACCTTGCGCGGCGGGATGCGCGCCCCGACACTCTCGTCGCGCGGGATGCGCGCGCACGGTGCGGGCGATGACCGTCCCGCGCCGAACCACCCAGCCCGGAGCCCAACGATGAACCAGTCCGTCACCGCCTGCATCGGCCTGGGCGCCAACATCGGCCATCCGCGCGTCGCGGTGGCGCGCGCGCTGGAAACGCTCGCGGACATCCCCGACAGCAGCGTGCGCGCGGTGTCGCGGTTGTACCGCAGCGCGGCCTGGGGGCGCCTGGACCAGCCCGACTTCATCAACGCGGCCGCGGTGCTGCAGACCACGCTCGAACCGGCGACCCTGCTCGCGCAGCTGCTCGCGATCGAGCGCGCCGCCGGCCGCGAGCGCGAGCGCGAGACCGCCTCGATGCGCTGGGGCCCGCGCGTGCTCGACCTCGACCTGCTGCTGTACGGCGATCGCGTGATCAACGAACGCGGGCTGCGCGTGCCGCACCCGCACCTGCACGAGCGCGCGTTCGCGCTGGTGCCGCTGGCCGAGATCGCGCCCGATGCCGCGTTTCCCGGCTACGGCACCGTGGCCGACGCGCTGCGCCGGATCGACGTGCACGAGGTCGAGGCGCTGCGGCTCGACTGACGCCTCATCGCGCGATCCTCAGGCGCGGATGCGCGCGTGCAGGCTGCTGGCGTCGTGCGGGCCGGGTTCGGCGATCAGCACGCGCGCAGCGTCCACCTGGCCCCAGGTGTTCCACAGCAGCACGCCGCGCACGCGGCCGTGCTCGAGGTAATAGACCACGCCTTCGCGGTTGGGCGTGACCCAGTCCTCGACGATGTCGAGCCGCGCATCGAGCCGGCCCACCGCCTCGTAGCCCAGATCGAACAGGTCGGAGTAGAAGAACGGCAGTTCGGTGTAGGGCGTGGCCTGCCCGGCCATCGCGCGGCCCGCGCACCGGCCCATCGTGACCGCCGCGTTCTCGTGCTCCACGCGCAGGCGCCCGAGCGCGGGATTGGGAAAATTGGCCACGTCGCCCGCGGCGAACACGTCGGCCACGCGCGTGCGCATGCAGGCATCGACATGGATGCCGTTGTCGACCTCGGCGCCGGCCGCGCTGCCCAACGCGGTGTCGGGCACGATGCCGAGCCCGGCCACCACCGCATCGGCCTCCAGCGTGCTGCCGTCGTCGAGCCGCAGCAGCACCGACTCGCCACGCTGCTCGCCGCCGCTCGCCAGCCGGCCCGAGCGGATGTCGATGCCGCGCTCGCGGTAGTAGCCATCCACGAAGCGGCTCAATCCGGCCGGATACACGCGCACGCCGAGCCGGCTTTCCGGGAACAGCATCGTCACGCGGCACTGGTGCAGCGCCAGCGCGGCTGCGATCTCGCAGCCGATGAAGCCGCCGCCGACCACCGCGATGTGCGCACCCGGCCGGGCCAGCTCGCGCAGGCGGCGGTAGTCGTCGAGCCCGCGGTAGGCGAGCACGCGGTCACCGCCGAAGGCGAGCCGCCGCGGGCTGCCGCCGGTAGCGAGCAACAGCTTGCCGTAGTGGTACACGTCACCGTGGTCGTCGCTCACGGTGTGCGCGGCCGCGTCGATCGCACTGGCGCGGCGGCCCAGATGCAGGCTGGCACCGCTGTCCGCGACCGGGCGCCACACGCTGTCCTCGGCGGCGTCCTTCCACAGTGCCTTGCTCAGCGGCGGTCGGTCATAGGGCGGATGGCGCTCGGCGCCGATCATGCCGATGCGTGCCTGCGGCGCGAGCGCGTGGATCGCCTGTGCGGCGGCCTCGCCGCACATGCCGGCACCGATGATGAGATGGTCGTAGTCGTGACGCATGGAAACCTCCTTGCCTGCCCCGTGCGCAATCAGATGCGGCATCATTGTCGCGCGTTCCCGCCGGCACGCGCTGACGCGCGCTTGAACGCGCCAGCCCCGTGTGTGCGCGCCTGTCTTGCCCCGAGCCCTCGCCGCCACCATGTCCGCAAGCCCGCCAACATCCTTTCGTATCCTCGTGCTCGGCGGGTACGGCCTGTTTGGCGCGCGCATCGTGCGCGCCCTCGCGCGCGAGCGCGGCTGCGAACTCGTGGTGGCCGGGCGCGACCTCGCCAGCGCGCAGGCGCTGTGCGCCGAGTTGGCCGCGGCCGGCGCACAGGCAGGGCTCGCCGCGGCCGCGCTCGATGTCACGGCATCGGACCTGGGTGAGCGCATCGCCGCGCTCGCGCCACGGCTGGTGATCCACAGCGCGGGCCCGTTCCAGGGACGCGCCTGGGAGGTGGCCGAATGCGCGCTCGCCGCGCGCGCGCACTACGTCGACCTGGCCGATGCGCGCGCCTTCGTGGCCGGCTTCGCCGCACTGGATGGGCGCGCACGCGCCGCCGGCTGCTGGGCGATCAGCGGCGCCAGCAGCGTGCCCGGCCTGAGTGGCGCGGTGCTTGCCGCACTCGCGCCGCGCTTTGGCCGGCTCGAACAGGTCGCCACCGCGATCAGTCCGGGCAACCACACCCCGCGCGGGCTCGCCACCACGCGCGCGATCCTCGGCCAGGTCGGGCGCCCGCTGGCGGTGCTGCGCGACGGCCGCTGGCAACGCCGCTACGGTTGGCAATCGCTGCGGCGCCTGCGCATCGCCGGCCTGCGCACGCGCTGGCTCGCCTGCTGCGACGTGCCCGATCTCACGGTGCTGCCGCGGCGCTGGCCGCAACTGCGAAGCTGCGAGTTCCGTGCAGGCCTCGAACTGCGGCGCATGCACCTGGGCCTGTGGCTGGCCAGCTGGCTGGTGCGCGCGCGCCTGTGGCGCGACCTCGCCGCGCACGCCCAGGCGCTGCTCGCGCTGAGCCAGCGCTGGCAGGCCCTCGGCAGCGACGTGGGCGTGATGCAGATGGACCTGCGCGGCCACGACCACGCCGGCGCGCCACTGCACCTGCGCTGGCGTCTGCTCGCGCATCACGGCGATGGCCCGCAGGTGCCGGCCACGGCCGCGGTCGTGCTCGCGCGCAAGCTCGCGCGCGGCAGGCTGCCCGGCAGCGGCGCGCGTGCCTGCCTGGACCTGTTCACGCTCGATGAGCTGCTGGCCGAACTGGCCGATTACGCGATCGACACCAGCGTGCAGCAGCTGACCTGACGCCGTGCGGCGGCAGGTCCCGGGTGTTCATCCGTCCACCGCGAGCCAGCCGCGATAGCGCAGCAGCGGTCCCGCCAGCGGCAACGCGGCCTGCACCTCGAAGCGATAGCGGCCATCCTGCTCGTGCTCGCGCGCATGCACCGCGGCGAACCAGCGTGCGGGCACCGGCACGCCGAGCACCCACGCGCGCGCAACCCGCCAGCACAGCGCATCGCCGTCGAGCACGAGCGCGAACCCGAAGGTGACCAGCCCCAGCCGTTCGTGCAGCAGGCCATGCGCGGCCCACAGGCGCGAGCGCATCGCATGCGCGCCGATGCGCCGCGTCCAGCGCTCGCAGCGTGCATCGACCAGGATCTCGACCTGGATCGACCCGCGCCCGGCCGGTGGCAGGCGCGTGGCCCAGGCGCACAGCGCGGCGAGCCAGCCGCGGCCACGCTCGACTTCGACCTCGCCACGCCAGCTGAGCGTGGCGCCCTGCGCGTGCAGCGCGCGCACGCGCGGCGCCAGTGCTGCGAAGCGGTCGCCGAGCAGGCTCGCGAACAGCGTGGTCATGACTCGCGCCAGATCAGCGTGGCGAAGCGGCCGGTGCTGCGCTCGCGACGGAACGAATAGAAGCGCGGATCGCCCAGCGTGTCGTAGCCGCCACCGCTGACCGCGCCCACGCCGGCGCCGGCCAGCCGCTGCCGCGCGAGCGCGGCAAGATCGCAGTGCCAGTGTCCCGCGCGGGTCGGCGCGAACGCGGATGCGGCCTGCGCATCGGCGTCGACGAAGGCGCTGCGCACCTCCTCGCCGACCTCGTAGGAGGCGGCGCCGATGGCCGGTCCGAGCCATGCCTGCACCCGCGCCGGCGGCACGCGCAGCGCCGCCACGGCCGCCTCGAGCACGCCCGCGGCGAGTCCGCGCCAGCCGGCATGGGCGGCACCGACCGCGCTGCCGTCGTCGGCGCACAACAGCACCGGCAGGCAATCGGCGGTGAGCACCGCGAGCACCACGCCGGCGCGGTGGCTTACCGCGGCGTCGGCCACCGGCTCCTCGGGCAGGTCGTCGCGATCGGCATCGACCACCGCGCAGCCATGCACCTGCTGCAGCCACAACGGCCCGCGCGGCAAGGCGAGCAGGCGCACCAGCGCGCCGCGGTTCCACGCCACCGCGAGCGCGTCGTCGCCACAGCGCGTGCCGAGGTTGAAACCTGCATGCGGCCCCTGCGAGGCGCCTGCGATGTGGCGCGTGGTCACCGCCGCGCGCACGCGCGCAGGCACGCGCCAGCCGGGCGCCAGGCAACCGCGCGCGATGCCCAGTCCCATCGCCTCACTCCGCATGCGCGCGCGCGTCGGCGCGCAGCGCGGCAAGCAGCGCCTGCAGGTCCGCAGGCGGTGCGGCCTCGAACGCCACCGGCTTGCGCGTGCGCGGATGCACGAATTCGAGCCGCTCCGCATGCAGCGCCTGGCGGCGGAAGCCGCGCAGCGCCTCGACCAGCGGCGCCGCGGCGGCCTTGGGCAGCTTGAGCAGGCCGCCGTACTGCGCATCACCGACCAGCGGATGGCGCAGGTGCGCCAGGTGCACGCGGATCTGGTGGGTGCGCCCGGTCTCGAGCCGGCATTCGAGCAGGGTCATGGTGCGGAAGCGTTCGCGCACGCGATAGTGAGTGACGGCCTCGCGGCCGTCCTCGCGCACGGCCTGGCGCAGCCGGTCGCGCGGATGGCGCCCGATCGCGGCGTCGATGCGGCCGCCGGCGATGATCGCGCCGTACACCAGCGCAAGGTACTGGCGATGCACCTCGCGCCCGGACAATTGTTCGACGAGGCTGGTATGCGCGCGCATCGAGCGCGCCACCACCATGAGCCCGGACGTGTCCTTGTCGAGTCGGTGCACGATGCCGCCACGCGGGATCTCCGCCAGGCGTGGATCCAGGTGCAGCAAGGCATTCTGCAGCGTGCCGGCCGGATTGCCCGCGCCCGGATGCACCACGAGGCCGGCCGGCTTGTTGACGACGATGACGTCGGCATCCTCGTGCACGAGGTCGAGCTCGATCGGCTCGGCCTCGGCACCGATCTCGCGCTCGGCCACCACCGTGACGGTCACCGCCTCGCCGCCGCGCACGCCATGGCGCGGCGCTACGCTGGCGCCATCGAGGCGCGCCGCGCCGGACTTGATCCAGGCGCTCAGGCGCGAGCGCGAGTAGTCGGGAAACAGTTCGGCCAGCACCTGGTCGAAGCGCCGCCCGGCCAGTTCGTGCGGAATCGTCGCATTCAGCGTGGATTGGGTTTGGCTCATCGGGCTTGGGTCCGGGCGCCGCCCGCTTGCAGGCGGCGGCGGGGTTTCGGGTTATGATCCGTGGTTCGCGCGCCGCCGTCGTGTGACTGCGCGGGCATGGCAGCCGGTTGCGGCCGCCGCGCCAACCCGGTCCGTCCGTCCATCATCGCAGAGCCCCGTACCCGCATGCGAGTCCCGTTCCGCACCACCGCCGTCCTGCGCCTTGCGCTGATCGTCCTGCTGGCCCTGCTCGCCGGCTGCTCGTTGTTCAACCGCGGCGCCAAGAAGGGCGATGCGATGAACACGATGAGCGTCGAGGAGCTGTACGCGCAAGGCGCCAAGGCGATCGACAACCGCAACTACGACCTTGCCGCGCGCAGCTTCCAGCGCCTGATCTCGCGCTTCCCGTTCGGCGCCTACACCGAGCAGTCGCAGCTCAACCTGGCCTATGCGCAGTACAAGTCCAACAAGCCCGACGACGCCTATTCCACGCTCAACCGCTTCATCAAGACCTATCCCACCCATCGCCACGTCGACTACGCGTTCTACCTGCGCGGACTGGTCAACTTCAACCGCTCGGGCGGTTTCCTCGAACGCTACGTCGGCCAGGACATGACCAAGCGCGACCAGGCCACCCTGCGCCAGTCGTTCGATGATTTCGGCGCGCTCATCGCGCGCTATCCGCACAGCGCCTACGCCACAGACTCGCGCCAGCGCATGGTCGCGCTGCGCAACACCATGGCGCAGTCGGAGCTGCACATCGCGCTGTACTACTACAAGCGCCAGGCCTACGTGGCGGCGGCCAACCGCGCCAAGGACATCATCGAAACCTACCCGCAGACGCCACAGGTCGCCGACTCGCTCGCGATCATGTACGAGAGCTATGCGCGCATGGGCCAGGCCAAGCTCGCCGACGACGTCAAGCGCGTACTCGAGCTCAACTACCCCGAGCATCCCGCGCTGCGCGGCAAGTGGCCGCACTACCGCTCCAACTGGTGGAAGCTCATCCCGCTGTCCACCCGCAGCTGACACACGCACCCAGCGCCAGCCCTGCGGCCAGCAGCAGCGCCGCGTACGCTCCCGCGACCACGTCGTCGAGCATCACGCCCAGGCCGCCGCCGACGCGACGGTCGGCCCACGACACCGGCCAGGGCTTCCACACGTCGAACAGGCGGAACAGCGCGAAGCCGGCGATGAGCCACGGCCAGCCGCGCGGCACGACCACGAGTGGCAGCAGCGCGAGCCACTGGCCGACGAATTCGTCGATCACCACCACGCCGGGATCGCCCTGGCGCAGCCGCGCGATCGCGACCTTCGACGCCCACACGCCGAGCACGAAGACCAGCGCGAGCACGAGCAGATACCACGGCCAGCCAAGCCCGCGCAGCGCCAGCCACGGCAGCAGCGCCGCGAGCGAACCGGCCGTGCCCGGCGCCAGCGGGCTCAAGCCCGAACCGAAGCCGCACGCGATCCAGCCCGCGGGATGGCCGAGCAAGGCGCGCCGCTGCGCCGCATCCAGCCTCATGCGAAGTGCTGCCAGCCCGCGCTGGGCAGCGCGATCGCGCTGCCGTCAGCGGCCAGCAGGCGCACGCCGCTGCCTGCCACCACCGTGCCGATGCAGCTGACGCCGCAGTCCACCGCCTCGAGCGCGTGCCGGATCGCGTCGAGCCGCTCCGGCGCGGCGGTGAAGGCAAGCTCGTAGTCGTCGCCGCCGCTGGCCTGCAGGCGGACGCGCAGCGCGCCATCGCAGGCGTGGCGCAGCGCCGGCGACGCCGGCAGTGCATCGGCCGCGACTTCGATGCCGACGCCGCTGCGACGGGCGACATGGCCGAGGTCGGCGAGCAGCCCATCGGACACGTCGATGCAGGCGCTGGCCAGCCCGCGCAGTGCGAGTCCGGCTGCCACCCGCGGCTGCGGCCGGCGCATGCGCTGCAGCAGCGCCGCGCGGCTGGTCGGGTCGACCGCCTCACGCTGCGCCACCGCCTCGTCGAGCCAGCGCAGGCCCGCGGCGGCATCGCCCAGCGTGCCGGTCACGCACACCACGTCGCCCACGCGGGCGCCATCGCGCCGCAGCGCCTGGCCAGCGGGCACCAGCCCGAGCACGGTCACACCGATCGCGAGCGGCCCGCTCGTGGTGTCGCCACCGACCAGGGCCAGCGCGTGCGGTGCGGCCAGTTCGGCGAAGCCGGCAGCGAAGTCATCGACGAACGCGTGGTCGGCGTGCGGCAGCGTGAGCGCAAGCAGCGCCCACGCCGGCGTCGCGCCCATCGCGGCCAGGTCCGACAGGTTGACCGCGAGCGCCTTCCAGCCGATGTCGCGCGCGGGCGTTCCGTGCACGAAGTGCACGCCGTCGACCAGCGTGTCGGTGCTCACCGCCAGGTGGTGGCCGGCCGGCGGCGCAAGCAGGGCCGCGTCGTCGCCGATGCCCAGCACCACGTCGGCGCGCGCGAGCGCGCAATGGCGGCCGATGCACTCGATCAGGTCGAATTCCATCGCTGGGGTCCGTCGCCGCGTCAGCGCGCGGCGTGGTATTCGGCGGCGCGCAGGCCCGCCGCGAGCCGGTCGAGCACGCCGTTGACATAGGTGTGGCCGTGCTCGGCGCCGAAACGCTTGGTCGCCTCGACCGCCTCGTTGATGACCACGCGATAGGGCACGTCGATGCGCTCGCGCAGTTCGAAGGCGGCGATGCGCAGCGCCGCGCGCTCGATCGGGTCGACGCGCTCGATCTCGCGGTCGAGCAGCGGCAGCAGCAAGGCATCGAGCTCGCCGTGGCTGCGCGCGACGCCGCGCACGAGCTCCTCGAAGTACGGCAGGTCGGCGATCTGCATGTCCTGCTCGTGGCGGAACTGCTCGACGATGCCCTCGATGCGGTTGCCCGACAGCTGCCAGGCGTAGATCGCTTGCAGCGCACGGCGGCGCGCACGCGAGCGTGCGGCCGGGTCGATGCCGGACGGATGCGATGCAGCAGTCACAGTTGCCTCCACAGGTCGATCATTTCCAGTGCCGCCAGCGCCACTTCCTCGCCCTTGTTGCCGTGCGCGCCACCCGCACGCGCCTGCGCGTCGGCATGGCGTTCGACCGCGAGCACACCGTTGAGCACGGGCACGCCATGGTCGAGCGCGACACGCAGCAGGCCCTGCGCGCAATTGTCGGCGACCTGCTCGTAGTGGCGCGTGTCGCCGCGCACCACGCAGCCGAGGGCGATGAGCGCGGCATGGCCGCGCCGGGCCGCGCGCGCGGCCGCCTGCGGGATTTCCCAGGCGCCGGGCACGCGGATGAGGTCGATGTCGGCGGCGGCCACGCCGTGCTCGTGCAGGCAGCGCCGGGCCGCGTCGACCAGCGCCTCGACGATGGCGGGATTCCAGCGGCTGGCGATGATCGCGATGCGGGCGCCGGGCACGGGCCGCAGTTCGCCAAGATGGGTCGGCATGGGCTTGGGATTTCCGTCCGGGCAGCAATCAGGCGCCGCTGCAGCGGTGTGCGCGGCTGCGCCGGCACGCCGCGGCCAGCGCGTGGGCGCATTGTCGCGCGTTTTGGCACCGCGCGCGCACCGCTCACTCGCGCGGCAGGTCCTCGTAACCGGCCACGTCGAGCCCGAAGCCGCCGAGCGCGGCAAACCGGCGCGGCGTGCCGAGCACGCGCAGGCAGCTCACGCCCAGGTCGCGCAGGATCTGCGCGCCCACGCCATGCAGGCGGCCGTCGTAGCCGGCATCCGAGCCCTCGCCCGGCGCCAGCTGCAGCCGCTCCAGCACGCGCTCGCCGGCAGCGGGCGTGGCCAGGAACACCACCACGCCGCGTTCGCTGGCAGCCATGCGGCGCAGGGCGGCCGTGGCGGTGATGGTGCCGGCGCCCTCGCGCAGGTGCAGCACGTCGCTCGCGGTGTCGCACACATGCACGCGCGCGAGCACGGGTGCGCTGCCGGTGATGTCGCCGCGCACCAGTGCGAAGTGGGCGAGCCCGGCCAGCTGGTCGCGATAGCCGACGAGGCGGAACGCGCCGAACTCGGTATCGACCGCACGTTCGAACACGCGCACCACGGTGCGTTCGGTGCGCAGGCGGTAGCGGATGAGGTCGGCGATGGTGCCGATCCTGAGTCCGTGCTGCGCGGCGAAGCGCTCCAGCTCGGGCCGCCGCGCCATCGAGCCGTCCTCGTGCAGGATCTCGACCAGCACGCCGGCCGGCTCCAGACCGGCGAGCGCGGCCAGGTCGGCGGCGGCCTCGGTGTGGCCCGCGCGCGTGAGCACGCCGCCGTTGCGCGCGGCGAGCGGGAAGATGTGGCCGGGCTGGGTGAGGTCGGCCGGCGTCGCCTCGGCGCGCACCGCGGCCTGCACCGTGCGCGCACGATCGAAGGCGGAAATGCCGGTGGTCACGCCCTCGGCGGCCTCGATCGACACCGTGAAGTTGGTGTGGTGGGGCGAGGTGTTGTTGCTCACCATCGGCCGCAGGCCGAGCTGCGCGCAGCGGGCCTGGGTCAGCGCGAGGCAGATCAGGCCGCGCGCCTCGCGCGCCATGAAGTTGATGTCCTCGGGCCGCACCTTCTGCGCCGCCATGATGAGGTCGCCCTCGTTCTCGCGGTCCTCGTCATCGACCACCACCACCATGCGGCCGGCACGGATGTCATCGATCAGTTCGGGCACGCTGGCAAAGGGCATGGGCTGGGCCTGTCTCGCAGTGATGGACGGATGCGCGCCGGGAACGCGCGGCGCAGGGGGTCAGGTGGCAGGAACGGGTAGCACGGCCAGACGCTCGGCGTAGCGGGCCATGAGGTCGACTTCGAGGTTGACCGCGGCGCCCGGCGCGAGCGTGGCAAAGCGCGTGGCCGCGAGCGTGTGCGGGATCAGGGTGACGCCAAACCCGTCGGCGGCAACCGAGTTGACGGTGAGGCTGGTGCCGTCGACGCAGATCGAGCCCTTGACCGCGACGTAGCGCATGAGCGCGCGTGGCGCGGCGAAACTCCAGCGCTGCGCGCCGCCCGCCTCGGCCTCGATGTGCACGACCTCGCCGACGCCGTCGACATGGCCGCTCACGAGGTGGCCGCCGAGCCGGTCGCACAGGCGCAGCGCCTTCTCCAGGTTGAGCCGCGCGCCCGGCGCGAGGCGGCCGAGTGTGGTGCATGCCAGCGTCTCGGCCGACACGTCCGCACTCCAGCACGTGCCGTCGCGCGCGATCACGGTCAGGCACACGCCGCACACCGCGATGCTGTCGCCCAACGCGACATCGGCGAGGTCGAGCGTGCCCGCGTCGATGCGCACGCGCACGCCCGCGCCCTGCGCCTCGCGCGCCACGAGTGTGCCCACGGCCTGGACGATGCCGGTGAACATCGCCTACTCCACGGCCGCGGTCGCGGGCCGCAGCAGCAGGCGCCAGTCGGCACCGATCGCGCGCTGCTCGACCACGCGCAGGTTCCAGCGCGCCGACATCTGCTCGATCCGCGGCAGCGCCAGCAGCGGCCGCGCGTCGTCACCGAGCAGTACCGGCGCCACGTACAGCAACAGTTCGTCGACGAGGCCGGCCTCGAACAGCGCGCCGGCCAGGGTCGGCCCCGCCTCGACCTGCACCTCGTTGGCGCCGCGCCGCGCGAGCTCTGCGAGCACCGCGGGCAGGTCGAGGCGACCGGCCTGGCTCTGGATCGCAAGCAGTTCGGCATGGCCATGGCCGCTGCCGAAACTTGCCGGCGGCGCATGCAGCAGCAGGGTCGGCGCGCTTGCGTCGAGCACGCGCGCGTGCGCGGGCGTGCGCAGCGCGGCATCGAGCACCACGCGCAGCGGTGGCACGAAGGCGCTGGCCGCGGCGTGGTCCGTGACGGGCTCGGCGGCAGCGCCATCACCGGTCCCAGACTCGGCGCCGGCCTGCGCGCCCAGGCGCACGGTCAGGCTTGGATCGTCGGCCAGCACGGTGCCGCTGCCGGTGAGGATCGCGCTGCTGCGTGCACGCCAGTGCTGCACGTCGGTGCGCGCGGCTGCGCCACTGATCCAGCGCGAGGATCCGTTGGCGAGCGCGGTGCGTCCATCCAGGCTCATCGCGAGCTTGACGCGCAGCCACGGCCGCTGGCGCTGCATGCGGCTGCAGAAGCCGCGATTGAGCTCGTGCGCGTCCGCTTCGAGCAGGCCGGAGTCGACCGCGATGCCGGCCTCGCGCAGGCGCTGCAGACCGCGTCCGGCGACTTCGGGATTGGGATCGCCCATGGCCACCACCACGCGCGCCACGCCCGCGGCGATGAGCGCGTCGGCGCACGGTGGCGTCTTGCCCTGGTGCGCGCACGGTTCGAGCGTCACGTACACGGTCGCGCCGCGCGCGCGCGCGCCGGCCGCGCGCAGCGCCGCGACTTCGGCGTGTGCCTCGCCCGCACGCTCGTGCCAGCCCTCGCCGACGGTTTCGGTGCCGTGCGCGATCACGCAGCCGACCCGCGGGTTCGGCTGGGTGGTGTACAGCCCGCGCCGCGCGAGCTGCAGCGCGCGTGCCATGTGGGCGTGGTTGGCCGCGGTGAAGGTCATGGCGTCAGAACCGCACCGGGTCCTTGCCGCTCAGGGCGCCGTCCATCCACTGCGCGATCACGCTGTCCAGGCAGTGCCGCGCCGCCGCGCCGATCACCGGATTGGACGCCATCTGGGTCTGGGTCGCGAAATACTCCCCGCGCGTGACGCGCTTGTACGAAACGCCATCCACGCTCGCGCGCAACGTGCAGGTGAAGTGGTTGTTGCCCGACTGCGAGCCCAGGCCGACGTTCGGACCCTCCGGCCCCACGTCGACCTGCAGGTCCAGTCCCGTGGTCGCACCGGTGTTCCACAGGATGTCGAAATCCTGTACCTGGACCTGCCTGAAGCGCATCGTGAACGCAGGCGATGCGTCCAGTGCCGACTGCAGCACACTCATGCGATCGGGCAGCGTGTCGTGGTCACCGATGTAGCTGAGGTTGGCCTGGCGTCCGAAGCGCGGATCGCGCCATGGGCGCTTGCGGCTCTCGGGCCGCTGGTCGATGACCGTGACGTGGGTGGCGTCCGTGGCGCGACTGGCGACCGGGCCCAGCCGTATGCCCAGTGACGGCACGGCGCAGCCGGCCAGGGTCAGTGGCAGCAACAGCATGGTCACACATATCCGCGAATGCATGTATCGGTCCATTCGTCCTCGTCCTCCCGTGAATGAAAGTTCGCACATCCCGGCGGCTGTCCGCGCGCACGTCCGCCGCACGCGCTCCCGGTCACCCCGGGCGTCCCGGCCACGGCGCCTGCCGTCAGCGCGGCCGGCCCGTCGCCGCGGCATCGCCGAGCAGTGGCAGCTGCAGCCCTTCGATGGCCGGCAAGTCGCGCTCGAGGCGTTCGATTTCCTCGCGGAACGCCTGCACGTCCTCGAAGCTGCGGTAGACCGAGGCAAAGCGCACATAGGCGACGTGGTCGAGCTGCTTGAGCTCGTGCATGACCAGTTCGCCGATGCGCAGGCTCGGCACCTCGCGTTCGCTGCTGCGGCGCAGTTCGGCCACCACCGCGCGCACCGCGGCATCGACGCGCTCGCTCTCGACCGGGCGCTTCTGCAGTGCGCGGCGGAAGCCGGTGCGCAGCTTGGCCTCGTCGAACGGTTCGCGGCGGCCATCGCTCTTGACCACGTTGGGCAGCTTGACCTCGGCCGTCTCGAAGGTGTTGAAGCGTTCGCCGCACTGCTCGCACTCGCGCCGACGGCGGATCGAACCGCCATCGTCGGACACCCGCGAATCGATCACGCGGGTGTCGACGCATTGGCAGAACGGGCAATGCATGGCGGCGGTGCCGGTGCCTCAGCCGTACACGGGGAAGCGCCGGCACTGCGCGGTGACCTTGTCGCGCACCGCGGCGATCACGGCCTCGTCGTGCGGCGCGTCGAGCACGTCGCAGATCCAGCCGGCCAGTTCGATGCAGTCCTGTTCGCCGTAACCGCGCGTGGTGACCGCAGGGGTGCCGATGCGCAGACCCGAGGTCACGAACGGCTTTTGCGGGTCGTTCGGCACCGCATTCTTGTTGACGGTGATGTGGGCCTTGCCGAGCACGGCCTCGGCGTCCTTGCCGGTGAGCGGCTTGCCGATCAGGTCGACCAGCATGAGGTGGTTCTCGGTTCCGCCCGAGACGACCTTGTAGCCACGTGCGATGAGCGTGCGCGCCATCGCCTTGGCGTTGGTCGCGACCTGCTGCTGGTAGGCCTTGAACTCGGGCGCGAGCGCCTCCTTGAACGCGACCGCCTTGGCCGCGATCACGTGCATGAGCGGGCCGCCCTGCAGCGCCGGGAACACGATCGACTGCAGCTTCTTGACCAGATCCTCGGACGGGTTCTTCGCCAGCACGATGCCGCCGCGCGGACCGCGCAGCGTCTTGTGGGTGGTCGAGGTGACCACGTGCGCGTGCGGCAGCGGGCTCGGGTACACACCGGCCGCGATCAATCCGGCCGGATGCGCCATGTCGACGAACAGCAACGCGCCGACCTTGTCGGCGATCGCGCGAAAGCGCGCCCAGTCCATCACCTGCGAATAGGCCGAGAAGCCCGCCACCACCATCCTGGGCCGGTGTTCGAGCGCGAGGCGCTCGATCTCGTCGTAGTCGAGCAGGCCGTTGGCATCCACGCCGTACTGCACCGCGTTGAAGATCTTGCCCGACAGGTTGACCTTGGCGCCGTGGGTGAGATGGCCGCCATGGGCCAGGCTCATGCCCAGGATGGTGTCGCCCGGCTGCAGCAGCGCGAAGTACACGGCCTGGTTGGCCTGCGAGCCCGAGTGCGGCTGCACGTTGGCGTAGTCGCAGTCGAACAGCTGCTTGGCGCGCTCGATCGCGAGCGCCTCGGCCACGTCGACGTACTCGCAACCGCCGTAGTAGCGCTTGTGCGGATAGCCCTCGGCGTACTTGTTGGTGAGCACGCTGCCCTGCGCCTCGAGCACGCGCGGCGAGGCGTAGTTTTCCGAGGCGATCAGCTCGACGTGGTCCTCCTGGCGACGGCGCTCGTCGGCGATCGCCTGGGCGAGTTCGGGGTCGAAACCTGCGATGCGGGCATCCTTCGGAAACATGGCGAAACCTGTGCCGGGGCGGAAAGGGCCAATGGTACCGCGTTGCAGCAGGATTTATGCCGCGACCGCCCTGCAGCGCCTGCGCATGCATGACGCGGCGTGCCTTGATCGGCGATAATCGCCGGCTTCCCGTTCCACCCTGCCCTCGCCCGCGGCGATGCCGGCGGGAGCCTGCCCGGAGTGCGCATGCAGTACATCTACACCATGATCGGCGTGAGCAAGATCGTTCCGCCCAAGCGCCAGATCATCAAGGACATCTCGCTGTCGTTCTTCCCGGGCGCCAAGATCGGCCTGCTCGGCCTCAATGGCGCGGGCAAGTCGACCGTGCTCAAGATCATGGCCGGTGTGGACACCGACTTCCAGGGCGAGGCGCGGCCGCAGCCGGGCATCAAGGTCGGCTATCTGGCGCAGGAGCCACAGCTGGATCCGAACCAGACCGTGCGCGAAGCGGTCGAGGAAGGCGTGTCCGAGGTGCTCGACGCGCAGCACAAGCTCGACGCGATCTATGCCGCCTACGCCGAGGAAGGCGCCGACTTCGACAAGCTCGCGGCCGAGCAGCAGCGGCTGGAGAACATCCTGGCCGCCTCCGACGCGCACGCGCTCGAGCGCCAGCTCGAAGTGGCGGCCGACGCGCTGCGCCTGCCGCCGTGGGAGGCGAAGATCGGCCAGCTCTCCGGCGGCGAGAAGCGCCGCGTGGCGCTGTGCCGGCTGCTGCTGTCCAAGCCCGACATGCTGCTGCTGGACGAGCCGACCAACCACCTCGACGCCGAATCGGTGGAGTGGCTGGAGAACTTCCTGCACGACTTCCCGGGCACGGTGGTCGCGGTGACGCACGACCGCTACTTCCTCGACAACGCCGCCGAATGGATCCTCGAACTGGACCGCGGCCGCGGTATCCCGTGGAAGGGCAACTACTCCTCGTGGCTGGAGCAGAAGGACGAGCGCCTCAAGCAGGAGGAAAACCAGGAAAAGGCGCGCCAGAAGGCGATCCAGCGCGAACTGGAATGGGCACGCCAGAACGCCAAGGGCGGCCGTTCCAAGGGCAAGGCGCGCCTGGCGCGCATCGAGGAACTGCAGTCGGTCGACTACCAGAAGCGCAACGAGACCAACGAGATCTTCATCCCGCCGGGCGAACGCCTCGGCAACTCGGTGATCGAGTTCAAGAAGGTGCGCAAGTCCTTCGGCGACCGCCTGCTCATCGACGACCTCAGCTTCATCGTGCCGCCGGGCGCGATCGTCGGCATCATCGGTCCCAACGGCGCGGGCAAGTCGACGCTGTTCAAGATGATCACGGGCCAGGAGCAGCCCGATGGCGGCGAGATCGTGCTCGGCCCGACCGTCAACATCGCCTACGTGGACCAGAGCCGCGAAAAGCTCGAAGGCAATCACAACGTGTTCCAGGAAGTCTCGGGCGGCGCCGACATCCTCAACATCAACGGCGTCGAGATCCAGTCGCGCGCCTACATCGGCCGCTTCAACTTCAAGGGGCCCGACCAGCAGAAGCTCGTGGGCACGCTGTCGGGCGGCGAGCGCGGCCGTCTGCACCTGGCCAAGACCCTGCTCCAGGGTGGCAACGTGCTGCTGCTGGACGAGCCGTCCAACGACCTCGACATCGAGACGCTGCGCGCGCTCGAGGACGCACTGCTGGAGTTCCCGGGCAATGCGTTCGTGATCTCGCACGACCGCTGGTTCCTCGACCGCATCGCGACCCACATCCTCGCCTTCGAGGGCGACTCGCACGTGGAGTTCTTCCAGGGCAACTACCGCGAGTACGAGCAGGACAAGAAGCGGCGCCTCGGCGAGGAAGCGGCCAAGCCGCACCGTCTACGCTACAAGAAGCTGGCCTGAGGCCGCGCATGGGTCGTGCCCGCCACCGCCGGCAACGCGCATGCGCCGCGCACGCTGTGGTGAGGGCGCGCCGATGAACTTCATGGCGGCACTGCGTACGGCCTGGCAGCGCCACGACTCGCTGGTGTGCGTGGGTCTGGATCCCGAGCCGTCACGCCTGCCCGCACCGCTGCGCGAGCGGCCCGATGCCATCTTCGAGTTCTGCCGCACGATCGTCGATGCCACCGCCGACCTCGTGTGCGCGTACAAGCCGCAGATCGCCCACTTCGCGGCGCAGCGCGCCGAGTCCGCGCTGGAGCGGCTCATTGCCCACATCCACGCCGCCCACCCGCACCTGCCGGTGATCCTCGACGCCAAGCGCGGCGACATCGGCTCGACTGCGCGGCACTATGCCAGCGAGGCCTTCGATCGCTACGGCGCCGACGCGGTCACGCTCAATCCCTACCTCGGGCGCGATTCGCTGCAGGGGTTCCTCGACCGCGCCGACAAGGGCGTGATCGTGCTGTGCCGCACCTCCAACCCGGGCGGCGGCGACTTCCAGGCGCTCGACTGCGGCGGCGCGCCGCTGTACCTGCGCGTGGCCGAAACCGTGGCGCGCGAGTGGAACGCGCATGGCAACTGCGCACTGGTGGTGGGCGCGACCTGGCCGAACGAACTGGCGCAGGTGCGCGCGCGGGTCGGTGACATGCCGCTGCTGGTGCCCGGCGTGGGCGCCCAGGGTGGCGACGTCGCCGCGGTGGTGGCCAACGGCTGCAGCGCCGACGGCACCGGCCTCATGGTCAGTTCCTCGCGCGCGATCCTGTACGCGGGCGACGGCGCGGATTTCGCCCAGGCCGCGCGCGCGGCCACGCTGGCGCTGCGCCAGGCCATCAACCGCCACCGCCGCTGATCAATCGGCCGCGTCCAGTCCCGGAAACAGCACGTCGGTGTAGCCGAAGCGCGTGAAGTCGCGCATGCGCATCGGATACAGCACGCCGAGCAGGTGGTCGCACTCGTGTTGCACCACGCGCGCATGGAAGCCGCTGGCCTCGCGCTCGATCGGCATGCCGGCGGGATCCACGCCGCAGTAGCGGATGTGTACGGCCCGCTCGACCACGCCGCGCAGGCCCGGCACCGACAGGCAACCTTCCCAGCCTTCCTCGCGCTGGTCCGACAGTGGCGTGACCTGCGGATTGAGCAGGATCGTGCGCGGCACGGCGGGCGCGTCCGGGTAGCGCTCACTGCGCTCGAAGCCGAAGATCACCAGCTGCAGGTCGACGCCGATCTGCGGAGCGGCCAGGCCCACGCCGCCGGCCGCGTGCATGGTGTCGAACAGGTCGTCGATGAGCGCGGCCAGTTCGGGCGTGCCGAACGCCTGCACCGGCCGCGCTACGCGCAGCAGGCGTGGATCGCCCATCCTGAGGATTTCGCGGATCATCGCAGCGCCTCGCATGCAGCGGCCTACCCGGCGTGATTGAACCACGCCGTGCCGACCGGCTGCGCGTGACGGGCGCCGCGGCATGTGTTTTGATAGCCCGCTGCGGCTGCGCCCGGTGGTCGCGCGGGATCGAGGAGAGTCCAATGAGTGCACAGTCCGGCGCGGCCCAGCCCGTCGCCCAGCTCACCGCCCGCGCGGTGATCCTGTCGATGGTCCTCGCGGTGATCCTGGCCGCGGCCAATGCCTACCTCGGCCTGTTCGCGGGCCTCACCATCGCCACCGCGATCCCCGCGGCGGTGGTGTCGATGGGTGTGTTGCGCCTGCTTGGCGGCGGCACCATCCTCGAAAACAACATCGTGCAGACCGGCGCCTCGGCCGGCTCGTCGATCGCGGCGGGCGTGATCTTCACGATTCCCGCGCTCATCATCCTCGGCTACTGGCAGGACTTCCGCTACTCGTGGGTGCTCGCGATCGCGGGCCTGGGCGGCTTGCTCGGCGTGCTGTTCTCGGTGCCGCTGCGGCGCTCGATGATCGTCGAGGAACCGCTGCCGTTCCCCGAGGGCAAGGCAGCGGCCGAAGTGCTCAAGGCCGGCGACAATCCGGGCCCGGGCCTGCGCATCCTCGGCTTCTCGGGCCTGCTCGGCGCGCTGGTCAAGTTCTCGGCCGAAAGCGGCCTGCGCCTGATCCCCGACAACGCGGTCGGCGCCGGCTTCCTCGGCAAGTACCTCGGCTACCTCGGCACCAACCTGTCGCCCGCACTGCTCGGGGTCGGCTACATCGTCGGCCTCAACGTCGGCATCGTGGTGGTGTCGGGCAGCATCCTGTCCTGGCACATCGCGATCCCGATCTACCATGCGTTCTTCCTCGCCGGCGACCCGGTCTTGGCCGACCAGCTCGCCGGCGCCGGCGCGGCCGCGGCGGCCGGTGCGATCTGGTCCTCGCAGATCCGCTACCTGGGCGTGGGCGCGATGCTGATCGGCGGCGTGTGGACGCTGTTCTCGCTGCGCAAGTCGCTGCTCAACGGCGTCAAGAGCGGCTTCGCCGCCGCGCGCAAGGGCGCCGGCGCGGTGGTCGCCGAGACCGAGCGCGACATCCCGATGAAATGGATGCTCATCGCGCTGGTGGCGTTCGTGGTGCCGCTCGCCCTGCTCTACCACGCGATCGTCGACAGCTGGGGCGTCGGGCTCACGATGACCCTGATCATGATCGTGGCCGGCTTCCTGTTCGTGTCGGTGTCGGCCTACCTCGCGGGCCTGGTCGGCTCCTCCAACAACCCGGTATCGGGCATCACCATCGCGACGATCCTGTTCGCCTCGCTGGTGCTGGTGGCGCTGCTCGGGCGCGACTCCCCGATCGGCGCGGTGGCCGCGATCATGATCGGTGCGGTGGTGTGCTGCGCGGCCGCGGTGGGCGGCGACAACCTGCAGGACCTCAAGGCCGGCTACCTGGTCGGCGCGACGCCGTGGAAGCAGCAGCTCATGCTCGCGATCGGCGCGTTTTCCTGCGCGCTCATCATGGCACCGGTGCTCAACCTGCTCGCGGCCGCCTACGGCATCGGCGCGCCCACGCCCGAACACCCCAATGCGCTGTCGGCGCCGCAGGCGACCCTGATGGCGTCGGTGGCCAAGGGCATGTTCGGCGGCGAACTGCCGTGGACGATGATCGGCATCGGCGTGGTGGTGGGCGCCGCGATCATCGCGCTGGATGAATGGCTCAAGGCGCGCAAGTCGAGCTTCCGCGTGCCGGTGCTGGCCGCCGCGATCGGCATCTACCTGCCGCTCGAACTCATGGTGCCGATCTTCCTGGGTGGCCTGCTCGCGCACTTCGTCGAGAAGAAGCATGGCGTGAGCCCGCACGACGAGGTCGAACGCGACCGCATCCATCGCCCGGGCACGCTGTTCTCGGCCGGCCTCATCACCGGCGAGGCGCTCACCGGCATCCTCATCGCGATTCCGATCGTGGTGTCGGCGCGCGCCGACGTGCTGGCACTGCCGGCCAGCCTGCACTTCAACCAGTACGTCGGGCTGGCCGTGCTCGCGCTGGTGGGCTGGCTGCTGTACCGCAGCGGCACCCGCGCCAAGACCGACCAAGCATGAGGCATGCGCGGGCGCGCCCGCGCATCAGCGCCGCTGCGCCGCTGCCCGTCGGCGTGACCGGCGCAACGCGAGCCACGGCGCCTGCCAAGCGAAGTGCGTCCACAGGCCGCACCACACCAGCGCGCGCAGCAGCGGATTGCGTGCGGCCGGGTCGAACTTGGTGAAGTAGCGCCACATGCCGCGGTGCTTGGCGCGCGCCACGAACACGGGCCGTGCCCGGCTCGAACTGCCCTGGTGGTGGGTGACGCGCAGTCGCGACACGAACGCGACGCGCCAGCCGGTCTGGCGCACGCGCCGGCACAGGTCGAGGTCCTCGACGTGCAGGAAATAGCCTTCGTCGAAGCCGCCCACGCGCTCGAACACCGCGCGCGGCAAGGCCATGCACGCACCCGACACCGCCTCGACGTATTCGACGCGGGACGGCACCGCCGGCGGCATCTCCACCCCTGCCCAGGCCGGGTGGCTGCGTTCCCAACGCGACAGCCCGCTCAGCGTCATCAAGGCGCGGCGCAGGCTCGGATCGCGCCGGCGATTGGCGCGCGCGGGGTGGCCATCGCCATCCACTACGCACGGCCCGAGCAGGCCGATGCGGCGATCATCCTGCAAGGTCGCGCGCAGCCCGTACACGAGGTCGGCGGGCAACGTGCAGTCGGGATTGAGCAGCAGCAGCACGTCGCCACTGGCAAGCGCGGCCCCGCGATTGCAGGCGGGGCCGAAGCCGAGGTTGGTCTCGTGGCACACGAGGCGCAGGCGCGGATCGCCGCCATGGGCCGCGAGCACGCGCTCGGGCTGGCCATCGCGCGAGGCGTTGTCGACGAGGATGAGTTCGAGCGGCTCGGACTGGGCCAGCACCGAATCCACGCACGCGGCGAGCAACGGCCCGCTGTCGGCCGCGACGACGATGACGCTGGTCAAGCCCGCGCGGGTGGCCTTGCTCATGCGCGCACTCAGACGGCGCCGAGCAGGCGCTCACCCTGTTCGCGTGCATGGTTCCACAGCGCCGGCCATGCCGCGCACAGCTCGGCCAGCTGCGTGGCCTGTTCGCGCAGCAGCCGCGCGCAGGCCGCCTCGTCCACGCCCTCGGGCCAGTCGCCCAGGCGCGGTGCGGCGTTGGCGATGAGTGCCTTGCCATTGGCCTCGATGATCGAGCGCACGTCGGCCTGCCAGTAGATCGGCGCGTCGGTCGCGGCATCGTACTGGTGCTGCAGGCGTTCGATCAGGTCGGAGCGGATGTAGGCCAGGTACTCCTTGAGCTGCTGCACGGCGCCACGTTCGCTGCTGCCGGCCATGTCGTGCAGGTGCGCGACGAACACGCCCAGGCGCTGCGCCGGATCGCTGGAATTGAGCTGCGGCAATTGGCGCCGCACGAAGTCGGTCACGAAGTAGTTGAACTTGGGCGTGTGCGCGGCAAACGTGAGCGGGCTGCGCTTGCGCTGGGTCTCCTGCACGTGGCCGATCGCCACCGGCAGCTCCAGCGCCAGCGCATCGGCATGGCACAGCGACACGAGATTGGAGAACAGCGCATCTTCGCCGCGGCCATGCGGGTTGGTGCAGGGCAACAGCACGCTGTTGTCGAGCGCGAACGGCGAGAAGTTGGCGGTGGGCTGGGCGTTGGCCTGCAGTTGGCCGTACCAGATGCTGGCCGCCTCGATGTTGCGCAGGTAGCTGTCGCGGTCGCGCACGAATTCAGCGCGCTGGTCGGCGGGCAACTGGTACAGCCACAGCACCGAATCGGTGCGAGAACTGCCATAGCTGCCATGCTGGGTGGCCAGCACGCTGGCGCCACCGCGCAGATGGTCGAGCCGGTTGAGCGCAAGACCGCGCAGCGACGCCGGATCGAGCGCATAGGCGGGCTGCTGGATCAGGGCGCCCAGCGGCTGGCCGAGCGCGTCCAGGTGCAGGTCGAACGGGTCGGCCTCGACCTCGCTGCCGGCGGCCAACGCATTGTCCATGTTGCGATGGAAGCGCGTGACGCCATAGTGGCTGCTGTCGGGATCGAGGCCGCTGCGGGCCTCGTCGAGGCGGCGCAACGGAAAGCGATGGTCGTCGTCGAGCAACACCGCGCGGGCGCCGGCGCTGAGCAGCAGCATGAGGTTCCATGCGCGGCCGCCGCCAAAACGCCCGCCACTGTCCTCGCCCAGCGCGCAGCGCGCGAGTGCACCGGCCGCGGCGGGCACCGCCCTCGCCATCCGCTCGACGAGCCGGCGTGATTCGGTAGCGCCGATGTAGGTGAGCTTGCAACCGGTGGCACGCGCGAACTCGCGCAGCAGGTCGCGATGCCGGTTGGCCGCCTCGCGCGAGCTGGAGTCGTCGATCAGCACGTACTGGCGGTTGGCGCGGTGGCGGCGCTCGTAATCGGCCAGCGTCGCGAGCAGGTGGGCGAGCTGGTCGGGGCGGTTGCAGGCGCGAATGAACACCGCGCGCAGTGCCGCGACCGGCCGCGCGGGGCTTGCCGCGCACCCCTCCACGAAGCCTGCGGCCGAGACCAGCAGGCCCCGCTTGACCAGGCCATCGAACACGCGCAGCACGCCCTCGCGCTGGCCGGCCAGACCCGCAACCGCCGACATCACGCGCTCGACGTGTTCATCGAGGCTGCGGAACTGGCGTGTCTGGTCCAGTGCCTGCAGCACCTGGTAGGTCATCACGTGGGTTGCACCCGTGCGTTTGACCTGGAAGATGCACTCGTTGTTGGACAAGGACGCCACCACGCCATCCTCGGACGCATACAGCGGCGCGGCCGGATCAACGCGTGGTAGCGGTGGCGGCGCGACGGAGTAGTTGATCTTGTAGTCCGGCTGGGTGCTCATGGCGAAGGCTGGCGGCGGCCCGGTCAGGCCGCGGGATCGGTGGGTTCGGAGTGCGCGCGGCGCAGGCGCTCGACCTCGGCCTCGAGTTCCGCAATGCGCGCGCCGGCCGCCATGTTCTGGCGAATCTCGTGATTGTAGTGGCTGTAGACCGATTCTTCGCGGTCGCCGAACAACGACAGCGCGGGCAGGCCCGGCGGCAACGGCAGGCGGCTGCACACCGCGATGAAGTACAGCGGCGGATAGTCCAGCCCCGCCTGCAGACTGGCGCCCCCGGCGCTGGCGACGTGGGCCTCGTGGCCTTGGGCGGCGGCATCCAGCGACCAGATCGCCGACTGGAACAGCAGCTTCTGGCCGAACAGGCGACGGTGGGCGAAATGGGGCGCCAGCAGCGCCACCAGTTCGTCGCGATACAGCTCGCGCACGTGGAACTCATTGCGGAACCCGGTAAGGTCGCTGTAGGTGTGCTTGTCGGGCGAGGACAGCACGAGCACGCCGTCGGCAGCGAGCACGCGCGCGAATTCGGCCAGCAGGCGCTCCTGCTGCGCAAGGTGCTCGAGCGTTTCGAACGAGACCACGAGGTCGAAGGCGTTGTCCGGGAACGGCAAGGCGGTCACGTCGCTGCGCAGGAAACGCAGGTTGGCGTGGCCGGAGTAGCGCGCCTGCGCATGCGCGATGGCCTGCGCATCGATGTCGACGCCAGTCACCGCCGTGGCCTCGGCCGCAAGCACGGCGCTGCCGTAACCCTCGCCGCAGGCCGCATCGAGCACGCGCTTGCCACGCGCCAGGCTGCGCGCAAACGCATAACGGTGCCAATGCTCGTACCAGATCTCACGCACGCACTCGGGCGTGAAGCGCTCGCCGGTGAATGGCAGGGCCGGGGTTTCGCTCATCACGCTGCCTCGTCGGGGTCGCGCCAGTGGTGTGGCAGGTGCACGATACCCAATTCGCGGCTGGCACCGCGCACGGTGATGCTCCGCTCCCAGGTATCGAACAGGCGCACGCCCTCCGGATCGAGCGGATGCACCCTTACGCTGTAGCTGCCCGGCAGCAGCAGTGGGTGGTCGAACACGACTTCGGCGGCAAACTCACCATTGCCCAACGCACGCGGTCGGTAGCCGTCCATGTCGCTGCCCACGCCGTAGACCGGCGTGCCATCCGCACGCACGATGCCGACCATGAGCACGGGCACGCGGCCATCGCGCGAGCGCACCTGCATGCGCACCAGCAGGCTCGTGCCTTGTTCCAGCAACAGCGGAGTGTCGGCATCGTGTCCATTGATGCTCGCCCGGATCACCGAAAACTCGACATCGTGCCCGCGCGTGCCCAGCGCAGGCTCCGTGCTGGTGTCGGACTTGCGCTCCTGGAAGGCCAGGTAGGCCTGTGTCACGTCGAACACGTCCCCGAGCATTTCCACCCGGCCATCGCGCAGCCAGCATGCACGCTGGCACAGCTTCTGCACGTGGTACATGCTGTGGGAGACGAGGATGAGCGTGCCGCCGCCATCGAGATAGTCCTGCATCCACCTGATGCACTTCTTCTGGAACGCCTCGTCACCCACGGCGAGGACTTCATCGGTGATGAGCAGATCGGGGCGCAGCACCGCGATGATCGCGAATCCCAGCCGCACCACCATGCCCGAGGAGTAATGCTTGACCGGCTCGTCGATGTAACGGCCGATGTCCGCGAACTCGATGATCTGCGGCAGTTTCTCCCGCAGCGCCGCCCCGGCGAGGCCATACAGCGCGGCCGTCATCGCGATGTTGTCACGTCCGGTGTGCTCGAGGTGAAACCCTGCACCGAGTTCGAGCAGGGCCCCGATCTCGCCGTGCACGCTCACGCTGCCCGTGGTTGGCGTGAGCACCCCCGTGATGAGCTTGAGCAAGGTCGACTTGCCGGCGCCATTGGCACCGATCAGCCCGAGTGACTCTCCGCGGCGCACCTGCAGGTCGACATCCGCGAGCACGGTCATGCCGTCGATCGGCCGGCGCGAGAACAACAGGCGTCCCAGCGCGCGCAAGCGGTCGCTGCTGCGGAACGCCTTGGGGTAGGACTTGCCCAGCCCCGTCGCACGCACCAGGACTTCGCTCACAGGAAGTCCTCGAAGTGCCGGTCCAGGCGCCGGAACAGCCAGAAACCGGCCAACAGCATTCCTGCGGCAAGGGTGAGTGCCGCCACAAGACTGGTCCAGGCCACGGTACCGTGGCCGAGCACGAGCGCATGGAACGCTTCGGCGTAGAAGGTGAACGGGTTGAGCGACAGCCACGGCCGGATTGCGACCGGCACGATCGCGCGATCGTAGAACACCGGCGCGCAATACAGCAGCAGCGGCAGCAGCTGCCCGAGCAGTTGCACGAGGTCGCGCACGAACACCTGCAGCGCCGCCATTGCCAACGCCAGCCCCAACGCGAGCGTAAACAGCGGGACATACAGCGCGAGTGCCGGCAGCAAGCCGCGGACGATGCGCACATGATCGTCGTGGAAGGACAGCGCAAGCACGATGACCACGAATCCCAACAGATGAACCGCGAAGCTCGCGCACACCCGTGCGAACACGAGTGTGGCACGTGGCAAGGCCACCTTGCCGATCAGCGAGGCGTTGTCTTCGATCGCACGCGTGGCGTTGAGGATCGCGTCGGAAAACGCCGTCCAAGGCCACAAGGCCACGGCGAGGAAGGCGAGATAGCCGGGGGCATCGGCCCCCGGAATCTTAGCCTTGAACACCTGCACGAACACGAACGCAAAGATGACCAGCTGCAGCACGGGTTGCAGCACGGCCCAGAAAAGGCCGCCAAAGCTGCCCGTGTACCGCGTGTGCAGATCACGCAGGATGAGTTGGCGCGCAAAGGAGAACGGTATCGCGCTGGACATGCTTGGTGATATTCGCTAGCCAACGGGATGGAGGTCCCGCGGGATGGATCGCGCGTGGTGGCATTCCGTCCCCCGTTCGCGGGGCAAGCGCCCCGCGGTCGCAACACGCAAGCGGTCGTGCCCGAGTCGGCTTGTCCTGTGCCCGGAATCGCGCCACGGCTCCAACACCGGGATGATTGTGGCCGAACTCGCGACCAACTGCACGGTGAACGGGGAACCAGCTGCCGTCATCGCCACGCGCGCAAGACCCCGCCATGGTCGCTGCGGGAGGCATCCGAACGCCGGCCGCCGCCGACTGCCCGCTGCGTGGCACGGGCCGCACCGGAGGAACTGGTGTCGACCTCGCGCGTGAGTCCTTGCCACTGCGATGGCGCACCCTGCGTGCGCCCGTCGTCGCGCATGTGCTCCACGGCGCAAGCGCGTGCCCACTCGACGGGCGTGGCCGGCACCGCGGTGACCGGTCACTGCGCCTTGGTGTCCGCCTTCGCCGGCAGGTAGCGACTCTGCAAGGAACGCACGAGTTCGGCGTTGAGGTCCAGGTTCATGTTGCTCAGATCGGTGGTGTGGGTCTGGTTGGCCTTGGCGACGTATGCGGTGGACAATTCGCGCACGATTTGGTCCTTCACCTGTGCGAACGTCGGCATCGTATCCGGGTCACGACTCAGCAACTTGATGATGTGGTACCCGTAGCGGGTCGCGACAACGGGCGAGATGTCGTTGGGCTTGCGCAGGCTGGACAAGCCAGCGATGAAATCCGGATCGTAACTGGCGGGATTGGCCGCATCTTCGAGCTTGCCGTGGTTGCTCACCTTGCTCGGATCGTCGGAATACTGTTCGACAAGCGCCTCGAACGAGCCGGGGTTGGCGCGTGCCTTGGCCTCGATATCACGCGCCAGTGCCATGGCGTCGGCATCACTGCGTGTGCTCGTGCCGACAAGGATGTGCTCGACCACGACGTTGCCGCGCTGCACATACTTGTCCTTGTGGGCCAGGTATTCCTCCTGCGCGAGCTTGGACATGTCCGGGACCTGGATCGCGTGCTCGAATTGCTGGCGGCGGGCCAACGCGAGCGCCTCGTCGGCGGCAAGTTCCATTTGACGAGCCACCGCCGGATCCTTGTCGAGGCCCGTGGCACGGGCTTCAGCCGCAAGCTGCTTGGTCAGGAGCAAGCCATCGATCGTGTTCTCGATCCGTGCCGGGCTGAGGAAAAAGCCGGCACGCTTTTCCGGTGGAATCTTGCCCGCAAACGCGTCGATGTCGGCCAGAGTCACGGTGGCGCCGCCGCGCGAAGCGACGATTGTCGTCGGGGTGCCCGTGAGGTCGACCGCATGGACGATGGCCGGCATCGGGACGAGCGCTGCAGACATGCACGCGAGAAGATTGGCAAAACGCATGGATTGATACCCTTCGACAGCTGAAACCCGCCATGCCGGCGGATCCGTGGACACGAGATTGGGCGGCACACCACCACGGGTGCGCAACACCAGGTCAAGGCTGCGATCGATGTATGCCGCTGCTTGCGCGCCTCATGGCGCGCAGCAGCTTCCCGCAGCCACTGCCGGCCACATGCCGTGTCGCTTTGCTGAGCGGCACGGCATGCCCGGATCGGCGCAGTCTAGCGCCGGACGTACATGACGTGGCATGCGGTGGCTCCCACACCGCACCGGGAATTTCCTTCGGTCGTGGAGGAGAACATGACGTTCATGTAGTACGTGGTGTTCGGCTTGAGGTAGCAGAACCACTTCGTCGATGGTTGATTCCCGAACAACCAATTCAACGTGCCACCATCGTCGGCCTGCACGTTCCTTGCGTAGCAGGCGTTGACCGCAGGATCACCGGCAAAGTCTGCGCAGGTTTCGCTGATCGAGGCCGACAAGGCGATGCTGCCGCCGTACGTGGAGGATGCGAAATAGCCTGCGCCCGGCGAAGGCGCGGTGGCGCCCGTGGTGAACTTCACGGCGAAGTATCCGCTGCGCGGCATCAGGAAGCCCGGCGACGAGCCGATGATGCCAGGCCATTCCACCGGAGGCGGTGGTGTCGTGGGCGCGTTGTAGCCCCAGATGTTCTTGAATTCATCGAAGCGCACACCCTGGCGTACCCCTTGCGGGACAACGCCATACTTGATGTCGGCGACGTTCATGCGTACGCGCTGCGAGGTATCTGCCTGGCCTGCAAGGCGTGGATCACCGGCAGGGATGGTGGACGGACAGGCGGACGGCAGTGCGGGATCCTGCACCACGAGACTGGCCTGCCCATTGGCCGTCTGCTGCCCAAGCGCGCAATTGAGCGTGAAGGTGTAGGTGCCGACCGCGATGGAACTGGGCACAGTCACACTTTGAGAGAGCGCGCCGGAGGCCGGGATCGAGAAGGCACCGCTCCAGCCGGTCCAGCCGGGGCTCGGCGCTCCCGATGCCGTTTGTACGGATCCGGTGCAGCTCATGTTGGCCAAGGCGGCATTGGCGTCGGCCGAAATGGTGATCGTGGCAGGCACCGGAGGTGCACCGGTATCCACGGTGCTCGGGGTGATGGTCGGGATGATGGTGATCGGCGTCGTGTCGGACGGTGGGACGTGTGGTGCCGCACCGATCTTGAAACCAGTGGCATTGCTGCAGATCACACCGAAGCTGTAGTCGCCAGACTGCTTGGGCGTGACTGCTTCGTGATGGACGCCGGCGGGTGCGCTCAGCACCGAGCCGAGAACCCAGCCGTCCATGGTGGAAGCGTTGATGTTGCTGCTGCCGGTGCGCACACACGTGGTCGCGTCAGGCCCTACCGACCAGTTGACATAAAACGGCACGTTGATCGCCGGCGTGAAGGTGGTGACCGTCCCGTTGGCGTCCTCGGAAACGACGATGGGCGACAACTGGAAGTCCGCGGAACTCGAGCCAGCCGGCTGACAGGCATGCGAGTTGGCAGGCTGTTCACTGAGCGTGACACCATCAACCACCAAAGCATCGCTGCCGGCAGGATCGAGGTGCACGCCTGCGGCGTCGTTGGTGGTAGCCACGCAGGTACCGGACATCGTATTCAAGCGCACGGTGGTGGACGCCGCCTGCGCAAGTGGGACGATGCTGCTGGTGCCTAGTAGGGTTGCGAACAGGCAGAACCTGCGCGCGGCATGGTGAATCATGAGAGCCTCGCCGGCAGATGTGGAAAACCGGGGCGATTATACAGAATCACCTGCAACGAAAGCCGGACATAATTCCGGAATATTCAGCAACATGGATTTAACGATCGCCCGCCAATGGGCAATGGCGTGGCCGGCGTGGCAGCGGGTCAACGTGTGGCGTCGAGCGGCTGCAGACGCTGCACTGCCTGCCCAGCATCGATCCGGTCATGGCCCCCGATGTGGTTCGTGGGCCGGGGCGTCTGGGACTGCTGGCGAAGCGCGCATCGGTTCCAAGGCGTGCCTCGCGAACTGCCAAGGGCAGGAGCGAACGGTCGAACGGAAAGGCGCGGACACGACCAAGGTACCCAAGACCGATCCAGTCTGGCATTGCGGGGGGCGGCGCAGGCACGTTGCCGCTGCTCAATTGGGAACGCCAAGTGGAGTCGCAGGCCAGCCAAGACGAGTTCCGGACACGCCCCCAGAGCACCCGGGCATCTGCCCGTGGTCCGAGTCCGGCAGTCTGGACGTGCGATGGATGCACAGCGGGCACACCGGCATGGTGACGGATGAAACCGGCTGGCCATGAAAGACGACTTTTCCGGAAAGAATCACCGACGGCAGGCCTGGCACGCGCCGCATCACCGCTGTCGCGGTCAGCGTCACCCATCGAATGACGCCCAAGGGATCAAGGCGCCGACACCCGCATCGGGCTGTTGCGGTGCATGCATGCGGCAAGCGCGATTCAAGCCAACTCCCGCACCCCGGGCGCTGCGTTCGCCGAAACTGCGCGACCAAAAAAAAAGGAAGGGGGCTTGCGCCCCCTTCCGTACCACAACACATCAAACCAACGGTGCTTACGAGCACGGATTCAGCGGGATGCCACCCGTGTCGACATCGTTGCACGTGCGGTGTGCGCGATGACGCCACACGCCGTTGTAGTTGGCCGAAGCCGAACCACGCTGTGCAACCGCCGCCCAGAAGCCCGTGGCCGGCAGGCCATAGAACTGCGTGGCGTTGCTCGAGTTCGGGTTGGTACCACGCGGCAGGATGTGGCCACCGTCACCCGACTGCAGGTCGAGAGCAGCCCAACCACCGGTGTCACCGAACGGATCAACCGTGCGATACAGCTTCGAACCGAACACCGTCGACTCACCCGGGGGCGAGGTCTTGGTGAACGAGATCACGTTGACTTCGTACGGCAGGAACGGCGACTGCGCAAAGCAGGACGCATCCGGCGGCGACGGGCAGCGCGGGATGACCGTATCGGTGCTGCCTTCTTCGTGATCGAACGTGCTCAGCGTGATCGCAACACGCGACTGGTCGTCCGCGGTCGCACCAAACTTCTCGGCAAACGGCGACGTCACATGACCGGGATACAGTGCGTTGTCGACGTAGAAGCGCTTGGTCGGGAACGTGACCACCCAGTCGCTCTGGCCGCCGATCGCGGCATTGATCATGTACTCGTTGTACACCGTGTCGGACATGAAGACGGCGCTGACCGCATCTTCACCGGTGCCGTAGTCGGACATGATGAGCGAACCATCGTCGCCGAACACGTAGGCACGCGCGATACCCATGAGTGCCGGCGTGAGGCCGACCGGGTTGGTGCGCGCATCCTGCAGCGTCGGGAACAGTGACGACGGACCGGTGTAATTCACGAGGTACGAGAAGCCCTCGATCGCATCGGCGTTGTAGCTGAACGCCGTACCGTTGGCGACGTTGGCGATCCAGGTGCCGCCAAACAGACCGCTGGTGGGTGGCAACAGCTGCGTCGGGATCACCACGTCATCGCCAACCGGGGCCGCGCAGCTCGGCTTGCCGCCGTCCGGGTTGCCGTTCTGCTTGTGGGTGATGGCCCGGCCGAGCGGAGTGGCCGGATCGATGTCGCCCATGAGGATCATCTCGAGGTAACCCTCGCGCGTACGATCCTTGGTCTTCGGGCCGGAGTCCTTCGGGATCGGGCCGCTGGCGCCAATACCGGTGCCGTCGAAGCCACCCGTGCTGAAGCTCCACGGCCGGCTCGGCAGGTAGTCGATGCAGCTCGTGTCGATCGTGTTGATCGCAGCGCCATTGGAGCCATCGTCGCTGACCCACGCCGTCCACACGTCGGCCGCCGACAGGTACAGGTTGAAGTCCAGCACTTCGCGGCTGTTGTAGCCTTCGAGGAAGCGAACCTTGACCGCCTTGCCGTATTCCGTGTCGGTATTGACAACGGAGATCAGCGTGTCCTGACCCTTGTTGACCGTGTAATAGGGGTACAGCAGAACCTGACCCACGCCGTCGGGGTTGAGATTCACGGCATTGGCGAGGCCCGCGAAGCCGGCGATACCGGCGATGCCGGCGACGACGGCAGTCGTCAAGCTGTTTCTTTTCATCGCAACACTCCTAAATTTTTGACACAGGGCTTTTTGCTTTACCGCCAACCCACGCAAGACGCGCAGCGCGCGCCACGCGAACAGGTCAGGCTTCGGCCCGGGCATGTTAAGCGAAAGGAAAGATCCGTGCAATCCCCCGTTCCATCACAAAAAAGCGAACGGGATCAGTTGCTTGGCAGGTAGTACCATTGACCATCCAGACGCAACCAGGTCTCCGATTGCTTGCTCGTTGCATCGGTGCGCTGCTCTGCGCGGCCCGGCACGGGCATCGAGTAGGTGATGGCAACGACGACACTGCAACGGTCGCCATCGCAGTCCTTCTTCTCGAAAGTGGCATGTTTCCAAATCACCGGGCGATTGTTCATCGCAGTCGCGTACTGGTCGCGCGTGGTGGTCTCGCGGTAGCCCGGCGTGAGGTAGTCGTAGGCCTTCTCGGCCTCATGCGCGATGAGGTAGTTCCAACGTTCGACGCTGCGCGTGTCGACCATGTCGGGACTGCTCTTGTCGACGCAGCCCGTGGCGCACAACGTGGCCGCAGCCAGCGCGATGGCCGCGCCTGTCCTGATGAAATCAATGCTCACGCGTGGGCTCCTGCGAAGTCGTGGGTGATTCGGGCAATGGCTGCGGTTGTGCCGCCGGCGATGGCGCGGGCGCGACCTGGTTCGTCCGCAGCGGGCGCAATGACTCGAACTGCTTGATGTAGTCGGCCGTGATCTGGCGCGCCTCGTCGCTGTTGTTGATCACGCGCGGCGTGATGAGCACGATGAGTTCGGTGCGGTTGGTGCTGTTGTTGGTCGAGCCGAACAGATCGCGCAGTCCGGGAATCTTGCTGATCAATGGCACACCGGTCTTGCGATCCTGCCGCACTTCCTTGATGAGGCCGCCAAGCAGCAGCGTCTGCCCGCTCTGCACCGCGACCGAGGTCTGGATCTGGCGCTGGGCGATCGGTGGATTGCCGCTCGCGTTGGTGGCCGCGCCCGGCGTGCTCACTTCCTGGTCGATGTCGAGGTAGACCAGCCCGCCCGGATTGACCCGCGGCATCACGTTGAGCGTGACGCCGGTGCTCAGGTACTGCACCGAACCGGTCATGCCGCCGTAGTAGTTGTTGTTGTTGTTTCCCGTGCCGGTGCCGGTGTTGATGCCACCGATCGCACCCAGCCCGTTGTAATAGGTCTGCACCACCGGTATCTGGTCGCCCACCGTGAGCGAAGCCTCCTGGTTGTTGTTGACCACCAGCGAGGGCGCCGACAGCGTCTTGGCCACGCCCGACGATTCCAGCGCGCTCAGCGCGACCTGGAACTTGCTGTTGAGGAACGAGTAGAAGAAGCTCGCGGCACCCTGCCCGGTCGGACCCGGACCGGCGGCGCCGATCGTGCTGCCACGCCGATGGTATGGGTTGGGATACTGGTACGGATTGCGCTCGGTGTCGTACACACCCGGCGCGGTCATGAGGTTGCCCAGCCACCACTGCACGCCGTATTGCAGGCCGCCGGTGAGGCTGACTTCGAGGATGCGCGCTTCGATCTGCACCTGCAGCGGCGGTGTATCCAGGCGTCGGATCGCCGCCTGCATCTGCTCCCATTCGAACGGCTGGGCCATGATGAGGATTTGGTTGTTTTCCTCGATCGCGGAGATGCGGATGTCCGACTCGCGCTTGCCCGACGTGCCGGCTGCCGGCGCACCCGCCGCGGCGGGTGCGGGTGCCGCGGGCGCGGCCTTTTCCTGGTTCGACTGCGGCCGCAACGAGCTGCCATAGCTCATGCCGCTGTTGATGCCGCCCATCCCGCCACGGCTGTTGAGCGAGGTCGAGCGCAGGCCTGGCCCGACCCGCCCCGAGGTGCTGCTGCGATGGGTGCCGCTGCTGGTGCCAAGGAAGATCTGGCTGAGGTAATCGGCCAGGTCGGGCGCCTTGAGGTTCTTGACGTTGTACACGTACAGCTGCACCGCATTCTCGGCACTGCCGCGATCGAGCCGATACAGCCACTGCTCGGCCTGCTTGAGGTACTCGGGCTGCGGCGTGATCACGATCATCGAATTGGTTTCTTCGATGGGCATGAAGCGGAACATGCCGGCCAGCGGCGATTCGCCTTCGGTGCCAAACAGCTTCTGCAAGTCGGGCATGAGCTTGGCCACGTCCACATGCTGCATGTTGTAGACACCGATCGACATGCCGCGCAGCCAGTCGACGTCGAAGGTGTCGATGGTGCGCTGGTAGTTCTCCAGTTCCGACGGCGTGCCGGCCAGCACGAGCAGGCTGCGATTGGGGTCGATCTGCACGAACGCATCGGCCTTGGCGTAGGGCTTGAGCAGCTTGGCCATCTCCACCGGCGAGATGTAGTGAAGCGGGAAGATGCGCAGGCCATAACCCGGCTGCTGGCTCGCACCCAGCTGCGGCGTGAGCTTGCCCGGAATCGCGTCGCGTGCGGCCAGCACGGTGTAGCGGTTGCCCTCGCGCACCAGTGCATTGCCGGTCCACGACAAGAGCATTTCCAGCACCGGCATCGCGTCCTCGCGCCGGATCGGTCGCGAGGTCGAATAGGTCACGTTGCCGCCGACGTTGGGCGCAATCGTGTAGTTCTCCTGCAGCATGTCACCCAGGATCGCCTTGACCACCGCCTGGATCGGCTGGTTCTCGAAGTTGAACGTGACCTGGCCTTCGCCCCGCGCGGCCGCCGGCACCGGCTGGACCTTGAAGAACTTGCCCGTGCCCGGTTCGATCTCGGGCTTGGGCGGGGCCCGGTCCGCCTTGGCTTCCGGACTGATCGCGATGCCCTGCACGGGCTCCTCGCTCACGATCGGCGGCGGGGTGTTGAGGATCGTTTCGGCCGTGAGCACGTCGTCATGCTGGCCGGACATGCGCGTCGCGTCGGAGGTCGCCGCGCAGCCGGCCAGCAGCCCGAGGCCGAGGCTGAGCAACAGCACTGAGAGTCTGGATCGCACTTGATGGGCTCCCTTCATTTCTTGTCAGGCGTCGGCGATGCCGGCGGCCTGCGATTGCGTTCGGCTTCTTCGCGCATCTGGCGGCGACGCTCCTCGATGCGTTTGGCCAGGTCGTCGGCAGCCACATCACTCTTGACCTGGGGCGCACTGGCGGGTGCACGCGGTGCGTTGGCACGCGGCGCTGCCCGACCCGCTGCAGTCGGCATGGCACTGGCGGTCTCCAGTTCGACCTCACTGGTCTCGGCCGCGGCGTTGCGGAATACCGCGACCCTCGGCCTCAGCTCGACCAGCGTCCACGCGGCCTGGTCACCTTCCAACGGCATTCCGACCCTGAGACTGACCGGCTGGTTCCGCGTCTTGTCCAGCAGCATGGCCACGCGCACCTGGTTGACTTCGTCGATGATCACGCCGGTCAACTGCACGTTGAGCGGGTTGGCCGGAGGTTCGGCGTTGTCGTCACCGGCCAGGGCGTCGGCGGGCGTGGGTTCGCGATCCTCGTTGAACAGCGGGTGCGCCTCGATCGCCACATAGGTGCCTGGCGCCGGCATCTGCGGGGTACGCGCATCAATCGATGGCAGTTCGCGCGCCTGGTCGTCGCCACCAGTGGGCGTGTCCCAGCGATAGCCGCGCCCCAGCCCCGCATACTGCACGATGAGCAGCAGCAGCAGAGCACCACAGGTCGCGGCGAGTATCCGGGTGGTCATGCGGGCGGCCTGGACGTTCATTTGCTCTTGCCGGGCTGGCGCAGGTAGCCGGTGAGGTTGAAGCGCACGTCGAGCGGCTGCGGCGCCACCTTGACATTGGGCCGGCGATAGGTCTGCTGCTTGTAGATCATCACCTGGTCGACGAACAGGTAGGGCTTGCCGCTCTCCAGGTCCTGCAGGATCGCCGCCAGCGGTTCAAGGTCGCATTTGAGCCGCGCCTGCACCGTCACACGCAGGTACACCTCCTCTTGCGCGCCGGCATAACTCTGGGTGCCGTTGTTCTGGCAACGCGCCTCGTTCTTGACATGGTCGGTCATCGCCTGCTTGAGGCGCTGGATCAGCGCTGCCTCAGCCGCGTTGCGGTCGCTCTCGGCCATGAACGCCGGGTTGCCCTGTTCGTAGGCCTTGACCTCGCCCAGGCGCCGTTCGATGTCACCCTGCTGCTCGATGATGCGGCTGTACTTGAGCTGCTGGTCGCGCAGGTCCTGCATGTCACTGGCGAACTGCAACTGCGGCGCCACGAACCACCAGTGCACGCCGACCAGATAGATCAGCAGCAGCACGATCAGCAGCAGCACGACGGCCAGCAGGCGGCCATCCTTGGGCTGGAACTTACTTGTCGCCACGCTTGACCTCCGTGCTGCCTGGCGAGGGTCGAGCCGCAGGCACAGGGCGCGACGCCGGCGCGGGTGTCCCCTTGGTCGCTGGCGCGGTCGCGGCCGATGGCCTGGCTGTTGCGGGCACAGCCGCACCGGCTGGCGCGGATGCGGTCGGCTTGGTGGCGGTGGGCGCAGCCGGCTTGGCCGCTGCGGGTGCGGTGACCGGCACATCCGGCTTGGCCGGTGCCGGTATAGGCGTGGCGGCGGGCACCGCGGATGCAGTGGTCGCGGGCTTCGGATCGCATTCCTTCAGCTCAGCATTGATCTGGAAGCGTTCCTTGCCGGTGCGCGGGTCGGGCTGGACCTGGCCTTGGAAACCCGGGTTGCCCAGGCATGGCGAGGCGCCGAGCAACGCGATGAGCTTGGCGGCCTCGGTGGCCTGGCCCTGCAGCTGCACCTGGTTGTTCTCGATCTGCAGGCGTTCGAGATAGGTATCGAGCGGCAGGCGCTCGGTGATGTCGTTGATGAGCGCCACCGTGGTCGGCCCGGTGCGCTTGCGATCGACGAGGAAGTTGGCGCCGGCGATCGAGTCGGTGAGCGTCTGCCGCAGCGCCGCCACCTGCTTGGCCTGCTTGGCCGCGGCATCGACCTCGATGCGCATCGCATCGAGTGCCGCTGCGCGGTTGGCCAGCGACTCATCCATGTTCCACACCAGCAACAGCAGCGCGGCGGCGGCCAGGCCAAGGTTGAGCGGCAAGCGCCAGTCACGTCGACGCGCACGGCGCTCGGCCGGCAGCAGGTTGACGTGCCGGCGCGCGGCACCCGCCGCGTCCCGCCATGCATCCACGCCGTCGAGCTGACCCAGTGCGCCGGGCAGCGCGGCCAGTTCGCTGTCGAGCTGCGCGCGCGGCAGCAGCACGAGTTCGACACGCACGTTGCGGCCGGATGGGTCCTCGCCAACCACCCGGCTGTCGAAGTAGACCTGGTCGGCCTTGAACGGGGTCTGCCGGTCCATCTCGAAAGCGAGTACCTGCGGCAGGTTGTCGGCTGCGGCAGCCGGCAGGTTGAGACTGCGGCTGAGCACGCGCCGGGCCGGAATGCACAGCAACGTGCGCAGGTTGGGATCATCGATGCCGCCGCGCAGCTGGCGGAACTGTTCGGCCTGCACCTCGGCCGGCTGGTCGCGCTCGATGCGGCCGTATTCGCGGATCTCCTCGCCGCGCTCGCGCCATACCACGAGCGCCTGTGGCTCCAGCCCCACCAGCAGCGACTCGCTGCGCTCCGCCAACAGCGCGCGCCAGCGCGGCGGCAGGCACGCCAGCAACTCGCGCCCCCACCACGCAAAAAAGCGCGGCAGCGGCGTCTTGGCCAGGCGCGCGCGGGCGCGCGCGATCAGTCGGTCGACAGTCGGATTCACGGTACTCAGGAATTTTCCCCGTCGCGCCAGCGCAGGATCACGAACGGCCGGCCGGCCGCGTTGACCCCGCCCATGCGAACGGTGGCGTCCAAGGTCGTGCTCGCCCCATTGGGGAGCGTCGCACGGGACTGGACACTATACGTGACACCCCCGCCGCCCGCTACGGCGCCAATGGACACCCCGCACAGCGGCTCGCCCATGGGCGCCGGGTCGCCCGGCTTGATCGCCTGACGCTGGGCGATGATCTGCTGCGCGCATTCGGCCGTCATGTCCGGCAGGGCCTCGAGCGCTTCGAGCGGTGCGTACTGGGCATTGGGGGTCCCTTGCGCGCTGAACAGGGTCAGCGCGGGTTCGACCTGGCTGAACAGCGCGTAGTTCATCCCCAGCACCTGCTGCAGTTCGGACACCGTGGTGAAAGGCGCGTTGGCCGGGCCATAGGCCAACCCGGCCGCCTTGTAGTCGGCCTCTTCGGCGCCGTTGGGCGAAGTCTCATCGTCGCCATCGACCCAGTCGCGGATCGCTGCCGCCAGGGCCTCGGCCCGGTCCGGGGCCACGCCCCGCGCGACGAACAGGTTGGTGAGCGCGGCTGGATCGGCACTGTTGAGGTTGAGCTTGCCCGAATCGTCGGTGATCCGGACCTCGACCTCGGCCTCGCCAAAGCCGAACGTGTAGGGTCGCCCGTCACCGACCCAGCGCAGCATCGGGTCGGCCTTGCGCAGTTCGTACACGGCCAGGTTGAGCCCTGCTTCGGCCGCGTAGCGCGCCTGGGTGGTGTCGAACATGTGCCGCGCCTGCAGGTTCTCGGTGCGCGCGATCAGCGAGAAGCTGCCAAGCAGGATCGTGAGCATCGCCACCACCCACAACACCAGCACGAAGGCAAGGCCGCGCTGGTGCCGGGCGCCGACTGGCCGCGCGCGCCTCATTGCTTCCTCGCATCGGAGCGTGCGTGCGGCGCCGGCTGCCCTCGCTGCGCCTCGTCGAGGCGCATGCCGGGCATGTTGCGCATGCCGAAGGGCATCGACTGGCGTGCCGCGCCGGCGTCGAGCACGAGCGGGATCTCCATGTCCGGGAATGCCACGCGCGCCGCGGGCAGCATGCGCAGCACGATGCGCACCATCATCGGGGTCACCGCCGGATCGTCCCATTGGTCGGACCAGTCGGTGAGTTCACCATTCTCGTCGATGCGACGGAACTCGAAGCGGCCGTCGGCGATCTGGTCGAGCAGTACCGCCGGCTCGATGTCGCCACCGGGCAGGCTGTCGTCGTAACCGTTGAGCATCTGCGCGGTGAACAGCAGCTGGCGCCCGCCATGACGATCGCCGACCAGACGCAGCGTCTGCACATACGGCCCGCCCTTGGACAGGTACCCGGGCATCGGCGCCACGAAACGCATCGCATCGCGCTTGCCGTCGAACACGAAGTTCGCTCCGGTGCTGTCGTCCCGCGCGAACGCGAGCGGCAGGATGCGACTGACCTGGTGGCGGATGAATTCCTGGGCCACGCGTACGCGGCTCACGCGGTCGACCGCCAACTCGCCCGAACGCATCGCGTGCACCGCGGTGCGCACCGCGCCCACGGTCCCGGCCAGCAGCAACGCGAGCAGCAGCAGCGCGAGCATCACCTCGAGCAGGGTGAAGCCTGCGCTGCGCGGGTGGCTGACCCACCGTCTCATCGCGACCGCCTCCGTATCGGCTCGGGCATGCCCAGGCCCACGCCGTGCATGCCCATGTTGGCCTGTTCGGGATTGACCGCGCGCAGCGTGCTGAAGTGCGCGCTGCGCGGGGTGCCGCCATGGCGCCCGCCCCACGACACCACCAGATCGACCTGGTACAGGTCGAATGGCGCGTCCTGCGGTCCCGCCATGCCCTCGGCCATGGCCTGCGCGGCCTGCGCCGCGGCGTTGCGCGACTGGTTCTGTGCCTGCGCCAACTGCTGGGCATTGCCCGCCACCAGCTCAGGCGGCGGTTCGATCGCCGTCGCGTCGATCTTGTGGATCTGCAGGTCCCATTCATAGGTGTCGTCGAAACGGCCGCTGCTGTTGCCCTCCTCGACCGGTATGCCCACGCCCACCACGTCGAGCTTGGTCTGCGCCCACAACGCGGCCATCGTGTAGTCGGACGCCAGGCGCACGTTGCGTGTCGCCGCGGTGAGCACCGACATGAGCACCCCGATCGCGATCGCGAACACGAGGAACGCCGCCACCATCTCGATCAGGCTGAAGCCGCGCATCGCGCGGCGGCTGGCAAGTGCTGGCAAGGCTCGACTCATGGGCCAATGGACCGTGCGGTTGCGGGCGAGTTCGCCGGCGCGCCTACTCGCCGCGCTCGTTGAGCTCGATGTCGCCGGTGAGCCAGGCGACATTGATGCGCCACTCGCGCTGCCCCTGCAGCACCGCGATGTTGCCACCGGTGGAACTGCCGTCCGGGAAGAAGCGGATGCCGCCACTGTTGGCGCCGGTCTGTTCGATCTCGGCGGTGGTCAGGCGCAGGTTCATGCCCTCGGGCAGCTTGACCGCGCCCTTGCCGGGCGCGGTGTAGGAGTTCTCGTCCAGGTCGAGCACCAGCGCCTGCGACTTGCCCTTGACGATGGCCTGGCCGCGCGTATAGCGCAGTGCCGCCACCAGGTCACGGCTGGCGGCACGGATCTTGGCCGCGCGCAGGCTCTTGGAAAACGATACCGACACGATGGTCATCGCGATCGCGATGAGCAGGATCACCGCCATGAGTTCGACCAGCGTGAAGCCGCGCGGGCGGCGGCGCGCGGGCCAGGCTGCGGGACCGGCCACATGCGCGGGCACGCTGGCGCTGCTGCACCGCGCGTCGACCGTGGCCGGTCCGCCGTGGCTCACTGCCAGTTGCCGTGGTCGGCGTTGACACCATCACCACCGGCCTGGCCGTCCTTGCCGAGGAAGGTGATGTCGAAGTCGCCATGCTCGCCGGGTGCCTTGTACTGGAACGCATGTCCGAACGGATCCTTGAGGTCGGACTCCTTCGCGTACGGCCCCTGCCAGTTGCGCGCGTTGCCCGGCCGTGTCACCAGATCCTCCAGGCGCGACGGCGGCGAGCCGTTGTCCAGCGCATAGGCATCGATGTCGCCGGCGAGCCGGCCCACCGCGGCCTTGCCCGCGCCCCATTTGCCCTTGTCGACGTTCTTGCCGACCTGCTGCACGACGATGCCGGCGACGATGCCGATCAGCACGATCACCGCGAGCATTTCGATGAGGCTGAAGCCTGCCGCGCGCGGCCGGCGCGGCGTGTTGCGTTGTGGGGTATTCATGGCTGGGTCGTTTCCTCCGGTCCGGGTGGTTGTGCTGCGCGACTGATGCCCGCCGGGACGGGCCCCGCCACACCGTGTGGCCCCGTGCCGACCATCGGCCGGGTGCCGTTGCCTGCCTGCCGCGCGATCACTGCACCGCTCCGGCGATGTCCATGATCGGCAACACGATCGCAAGCATGATCATCGCCACGATCACGGTCATCGCGATCGTCATCGCCGGCACCAGCGCGGCGAGCAGGCGGTCGAGCGTGTTCTTGACTTCCACGTCGAAGGTATCGGCCACCTTGAGCAGCATCGCATCGAGCTCGCCCGATTCCTCGCCGACGCTGATCATCTGCACCGCAAGCTTGGGGAAGCGCTTGGACTGCGCCAGCGCGTGGCCGAGCGCACCGCCGGTCTTGACCTCGTCGGTGGCTGCCTCCACCGCCTGCGCGAGCACCGTGTTGGTCATCACGTTGCGCGCCACGGACAGGCCGCTCAGCAGTGGCACGCCGTTCTTGATGAGCACCCCGAGCGTGCGCGCGATGCGCGCGGTCTCGATCTTGCGCACGATGTCGCCCACCACGCGCAGGCCGAGCAGCCGTTCGTCGATCTTCAGCCGCGCCGGCGGATCGGCCATCTGCCGCCGCAGCCACGCCACCAGGAACACGATCGCGAGCAGGATCAGCCACCAGAAGCCCTGCAGGAACGCACCGATGCCCAGCACGACCTTGGTGATGAGCGGCATCTCGATGTTCATGTCGGCGAACATCGGCGCGAACTGCGGCACCACGTACACCAGCAGCACCATCAGCGACACCAGCACCATGCCGACGAGGAAGGCCGGATAGATCATCGCGTTGATCACGCTGCTGCGCAGCTGTGCACTGCGCTCGAGGTAGTCGGCCAGCCGCGCCAGCGTGTCGTCGAGGGAGCCGCCGGCCTCGCCCGCACGCACCATGTTGATGTACAGGCGCGAGAAGGTGCCCTGCTCGGCTTCCAGCGCATCCGACAGCGGGGTGCCGCCGCGCACCGCGTCGCGGATGCGCTCGAGCATGCGCCGCGCCTTGTCGGAATCGGGCAGGTCGAGCAGGATCTGCAGCGCGCGATCCAGCGGCTGGCCCGCGCCCAGCAGCGTCGCCAGCTGCTGGGTGAACTGCACGATCTGCGCCTGGCGCAAGGCGGCGCGCTTGAACAGCGCCGCGAACAGGCTGGCCGAATCGCCGCCGTCGGCCTCGCGCACTTCCAGCGGGATGTTGCCCGCATCCTGCAGCTTGCCGATCACCTCGTCGCGGTTGCCCAGGTCGAACTGCCCCTCGAGCACCTCGCCGCCGGGCGTGACGGCCTTGTAGTAGTAGATCGTCATGGCTGCACGCGATGGTTGACCCGCCGCCGCACGCGCCGGCGCGTCACGCCGCATCGCGAGGCCACGGCTCCGGCCAGGATTGGAACTGCGGATGCCATCGGCCTCAGCCCTCCGACGAGGTCACGCGCAGGACCTCCTCGATCGTGGTCTGTCCCTGCAAGGATTTCACCAACCCGTCCTCGAACATCGTGCGCATGCCTTCCTTGCGCGCCTGGGCCTCGATCTCGCCCATGCCGGCGTGCTGCATGATCAGGCGCCGGATCGGGTCGGACATCACGAGGAACTCCATGATCGTGGTGCGACCGAAGTAGCCGGTCGGATTGAGCGCGCTGGAGCCGGGCCGGTACAGCCGGATCGGCCGCTCGTCGGTGAGCTGGTCCAGGCCGTACTGCGCGATCACCTCGGGCATGGCCTCGTACGGCGTCGCGGTGGCCGGGTCGAGCCGGCGCACGAGACGCTGGGCGAGGATGCCGTTGACGGTCGAGGTGAGCAGGTAGTCCTCCACGCCCATGTCGAGCATGCGCGTGATGCCACCGGCGGCGTTGTTGGTGTGCAGCGTCGACAGCACGAGGTGGCCGGTCAGCGCCGACTGGATCGCGATGCGCGCGGTTTCGAGGTCGCGCATCTCGCCGATCATGATGATGTCCGGATCCTGGCGCACGATCGAACGCAACGCATGGGAGAAATCCAGGCCGATCTGCGGCTTGGCCTGGATCTGGTTGATGCCTTCGATCTGGTACTCGACCGGGTCCTCGACCGTGATGATCTTGACGTCGGCGGTGTTGAGCTTGGACAGCGCGGTGTACAACGTGGTGGTCTTGCCCGAACCGGTCGGACCGGTCACCAGCAGGATGCCGTGCGGCAGCTCCAGCACGCCGAGGAACTTGTGCAGGAACTGGTCGGTGAAGCCGAGCGTGTGGAAGTCGAACACGACCGCCTCGCGGTCGAGGATGCGCATCACCACCGATTCGCCATGCGCGGTCGGCACCGTCGACACGCGCAGGTCCAGCTCCTTGCCCTGCACCCGGATCATGATGCGGCCGTCCTGCGGCAGGCGCCGCTCGGCGATGTTGAGCTTGGCCATGATCTTGATGCGCGAGATCACCGCCGCGGTCGAGGCCGCCGGCGGTGATTCCACCTCGTGCAGCACGCCGTCGATGCGGTAGCGCACCTTGAGCCGGTTCTCGAACGGCTCGACGTGGATGTCCGAGGCCCGCTGCTCGACCGCGCGCTGGATCACGAGGTTGACCAGGCGGATGACCGGCGCTTCCGAGGCCAGGTCGCGCAGATGTTCGATGTCGTCTTCGCTGCGCGTGTTGTCATCGGTGAGGTTCTCCACGATCGTGCCCATCGCGCTGCGGCCGGAGCCGTAGTAGCGCTCGATCAGGTCATCGATCTCGCTGCGCAGGCCGATGCTGAGCCTGACCTCGCGCCCGCTGGCCAGCTGCAGCGCCTGCACCGGAAACGTGTCGGCCGGATCGGCCACCAGCAGCGTCACGTCCTGCTCGGTCTCGGCGATCGGGCACACGTGGTGGTGCTTGAGGAAGCGGATCGAGCACTGCACGTTGGCCGGCGGCGACTCGGGGAACTCCTTGGCCGACAGCAGCGGCAGCTGGAGCAGTTCGGAAACCGCCTCGGCCATCTCGCGCTCGGACACCAGGCCCAGCCGCGTGAGCAGCGACACGAGGCTGCCCGCAGCCGGATCCTCCTCGTGCAGGCGCCGGCCACGCGCGAGGTCGTTCTCCTTGAGCCGCCCGCGCGCGACCAGGAACTGGCAGATGCGCTCGTCCAGCGACTCCGGAGCGGAGGGCGCGGCGACGGCGGGATCATCGATTGCAGCTGCAGCCATGTCGGGTTCGGTCGGTGGTCGGCAAGTCGGGCATTGTTCCACAAGGGGCGCCGCGGCGACGCGCGCGCGTCCGGCGCCTGCAGCCATCGCACTTCACGGTGCCATCCCGCGGCGCGCGAGGTCCGCGGCAGGTTCGGGCGCGCTCCGGCAAATCAGGCACTTGGGTGCCGATCGCGCGTCCGACCGTCCATGACCGGGCTTCGGGCCCGGATTTCACCGCCTGTCAGCGCCCATCCACGGGCGGCTGCTCCGTGCTGTGACCCTGCGCGGGGCCCTCCGGTTCCGGCGCGCGGCCCACCAGTTCCTCGATGAAGGCGCGGTTGAAGGCCACCCACAGCAGCACCGGCAGCACCGCGGGCAGGATCAGCACCGCAAACTGGTAGGCGACGCCGATGGCGTTGGCATCCAGGTGCACCGCCGCGATCGCCGCGGCGCCCTCGCCGCCGGACTGGAACGCAAGCACCTTGAGCGCCTCGGCCACGATGCCGAAGGCCTGTGCGAGCCAGATCGCGACCAGCGCCAGCGCAAACTGCAGCAGCCGGCGCCGTGTCGACAGCGGCGTGGCCATGGCCAATCCCGCAAACAGCGGCAGCGACCAGGCATACACCATTGGGTTGAGCGTGGGCTCGAGCACGCCCACACCACCGCCACCGGCCGCGCTCGGCGCCAGCGTGACCTGCACATGGGTCGCCACCGTGACGAGGTAGCTCGCACGCGCGACCACCCGACCGCTGCCATCGATGAGTTCACCGCCGAGCGTGAGCGTGTCGAATACCCCGCCCCACAGTCCCACCAGCACTGCCTTGGCCAGATGCATCGCCGGCAACACCCACAGCGGCGCCCAGGCCAGCCAGATCACGAACGCGAGCGGCAACCACAGCAGCGCCTTGAGCGCGAACGCGCGGACCGGCGAGCGGGCCATCTCAATCCACCCACACGCGCGCGTTGCGGAACAGGCGCAGCCACGGCGAGTCCTCACCCCACTCGCGCGGCGCCCAGCTCATCTGCACGCTGCGGAACACGCGTTCGGGATGCGGCATGCAGATGGTGGCGCGCCCATCGTCGCTGGTGAAGCCGGTGGCACCGCCCGCCGAGCCGTTGGAGTTGTACGGGAAGCGCTCGCTCACGCAGCCCGCGTTGTCGACGAAGCGCAGGGCGAGCCGCGCCTGGTCGGCAGCGGCCGGATCGTCGAACTCGACCCGTCCCTCGCCATGCGCCACCACCACCGGGATGCACGATCCGGCCATGCCGCGCAGCAGGATCGACGGCGAATCGACCACTTCCACGCTCACGAAGCGTGCCTCGTACTGCTCGCTCAGGTTGCGCACGAAGCGCGGCCAGTGCGCCGCGCCGGGAATGATGTCCTTGAGCTGGGACAGCATCTGGCAACCGTTGCAGACGCCGAAGCTGAAGGTGTCCGGTCGCGCGAAAAAGGCCGCGAAGGCCTCGCGCAGGCGCTCGTTGTAGAGCACCGAGGCGGCCCAGCCGCGACCCGCACCGAGCACATCGCCGTAACTGAAACCGCCACAGGCCGCCAGTCCACGGAATGGCCCCAGTTCGATCCGTCCGGCCGCCAGGTCGCTCATGTGCACGTCGATCGCGTCGAAGCCGGCGCGGGTGAACGCGGCCGCCATCTCGATCTGGCCGTTGACGCCCTGCTCGCGCAGGATCGCCACGCGCGGCCGCGCACCGCGCGCGATCCAGGGCGCGGCGATGTCCTCGCCCGGATCGAACATCAAGCGTGGTGACAAACCCGGGTCGGTGACATCACAGCGCGCCTCGTACTCGGCGTCGGCGGTGGCGGGATTGTCGCGATGACGCTGCATCGCATGGCTGGTCTGCGACCACCAGCGCATGAGCTGCGCCCAGCTGTATTCGGACAGCGTGTCGCTGCCGAGCGTGACGCGCACGCGCAGTGCATCGCTCGGTGTCGCCACGCGATGGGCCAGCTCAGCCACACCGTGCCGACCCAGCACGTCGAGCAGCGCGTCGCGGTCGTCACGACGCACCTGCACGAGGATGCCAAGCTCCTCGCAGAACAAGGCGCCGAGCGCGCGCTCGCCCCAGCCGTCGAGTGCAATGTCGAGTCCGCAGTGGCCGGCCAGTGCCATCTCCAGCAAGGCCACGTACAGGCCACCATCGCTGCGATCGTGCCAGGCCAGCAGCAGGCCCGCGGCGCGCGCCTCGCCGAGCGCGGCCAGCGCGGCCTTGAAGCGCGCCGCATCGTCCAGGTCGGGCACGTCGCCGCCGCCGCGGTTGAATGCCTGCAGCAGCGCGCTGCCGCCGAGGCGGTTGCGGCCCGCACCGAGGTCGAGCAGCCAGATCTCGCTTTCGCCCCGATCGAGCACCAGTTGTGGCGTCAGCGCCGCGCGCACGTCGCGGGTGCGCGCGAACGCGGTCACGATGAGCGACACCGGCGCGACGGTCTGGCGCGCCAGCGCGGGCGTGGCCGGATCGGGCCAGCGCACCTGCATCGACAGCGAATCCTTGCCCACCGGGATCGAGATGCCGAGCGCGGGACACAGCTCCATGCCCACCGCATGCACCGCATCGAACAGCGCGGCATCCTCATGGCCGAAGCCGGCCGCAGCCATCCAGTTGGCCGACAGGCGCACTTCGTCGAGCTTCACCTCGGCCGCGCACAGGTTGGTGAGCGCCTCGCCCACCGCCATGCGCGCGCTGGCGGCGGCATCGATCAAGGCCAGCGGCGTGCGCTCACCCATCGCCATCGCCTCGCCGGCACAGCCGGCAAAGTCCACCAGCGTGACCGCGCAGTCGGCCACCGGTACCTGCCACGGCCCGACCATCGGGTCGCGCGCGCACAGGCCGCCGACGCTGCGGTCGCCGATCGTGACGAGGAAGGCCTTGCTGCCCACCGCGGGCAGGCACAACACGCGCTCGATCGCGCCGGCGAGGTCGATGCCGTCGAGGTCCGGCACGAGGTCGATACGCGCGCTGGCGCGTTGCGCCTGTCGCTGCATGCGCGGCGGCTTGCCGAAGAGCACGTCCAGCGGCAGGTCGATCACGGCCGCATCCTGCGCACGTTCGGCGCGAGCATCCTCCAGCAGCAGGCGCCGCTCGGCGGTGGCATGGCCGACCACCGCATGCGGGCAGCGTTCGCGCGCGCAGATCGCTTCGAACGCGGCCAGATCGGCCGCGCGCACGCCCAGCACGTAGCGCTCCTGCGCCTCGTTGCACCAGATCTGCATCGGCGAGAGCTGGGCATCGTCGCTGGGAATCCGCCTCAGCTCGATGCGACCACCCACGCCCGAGTCGTTGAGCAGCTCGGGGATCGCGTTGGACAGGCCACCGGCGCCAACGTCATGGATCGACACGATCGGATTGTGCGCGCCACGCGCCCAGCAGGCGTCGATGACCTCCTGGCAGCGACGCTGCATCTCGGCGTTGTCGCGCTGCACCGAGGCAAAATCGAGCTGCTCCGAACTGCTGCCCGCGGCGACCGACGAGGCGGCGCCGCCGCCGAGCCCGATGAGCATGGCCGGGCCACCGAGCACGATCACGCAGTCGCCATCGGCCAGTTGCTGCTTGTCGACATGGTCCGCGCGCAGGTTGGCGAGGCCACCCGCGATCATGATCGGCTTGTCGTAGCCGCGCACCAGGCCGGGTATGCCCGCGTCCTGCTCGAACGCGCGGAAGTAGCCACCCAGGCACGGGCGCCCGAACTCGTTGTTGAACGCGGCCGCGCCGAGCGGTGCATCGCGCATGATCTCGAAGGCGCTGGCGAATCGCGGCGGCAGGGCACGCTCGCGCTCCCATGGCCGCGCCAGACCCGGAATGCGCAGGTCCGACACCGAATAGCCCACCAGCCCGGCCTTGGGTTTGCCGCCGCGGCCGGTGGCGCCTTCGTCGCGGATCTCGCCGCCGGCGCCGGTCGAAGCGCCCGGATAGGGCGAGATCGCGGTCGGATGGTTGTGGGTCTCGACCTTGATCGCGTAGGGCACCGCCTCGGCGTGGGCGCGGAAGGTCGCGTCATCGGCCGCGGCGAAGAAGCGCTGCGCCTGGCTGCCGGCGATCACCGCGGCGTTGTCGTGGTAGGCCGACAACGTGTGCGCGGGCGAGCGCGCATGGGTGTTGCGGATCATCGCAAACAGCGAGTCCGGCTGCGTCGCACCGTCGATGGTGAACTGCGCATTGAAGATCTTGTGGCGGCAATGCTCGGAATTGGCCTGCGCGAACATCATGAGTTCGGCATCGCTGGGATCGCGGCCGAGCTCGGCATAGCGCTCGGCCAGATAGGCGATTTCGTCCTCGGCCAGGGCCAGGCCCAGCTCGCCATTGGCCGTGGCGAGTGCGGCGCGCGCATCACCACCCAGCGCCACGCGCCGCAGCGGCGCCGGCGCGCCGGCCTCGAACAGGCGCGCGGCGTCGCCCAGTGCGGTGAACACGGTCTGCGTCATCGGGTCGTGCAGTGCGCGCGCGAGCGTCTGCCATGCCTCGCCCGCTGCGGGCATGCCTTCGATCTCGAACGCGATGCCGCGCTCGACCCGGCGCAGTTCGATGCCGCAGCCGCGCAGGATCTCGCTCGCCTTGCTCGACCACGGCGAGCGCGTGCCCACGCGCGGCGCCACCCACAGCGTGGCCGCGGCGGGTTCGCGATCGAACGCCTGCAGGATCTGGCAGATGCGGGCGCGGTCGAGCCGGTCCGCGTCGGCATCCACCAGGTACACGAAGTGCGCCGCGCGCACCGTGCAGGCGGGCGTGAGCGGCGCCAGCTGGGCGTTGAGGCGGTCGATGCGGAACGCGGACAGCGCAGGCAAGCCGTCGAGGACGATCATGGCGCGGGAGCGGCTCGGGAAGGGAGCCGGCTATTGTAAGCGATGGGCGCGCATGCGCCGAACCCGCGCGACACGCCGCGAGCGCGTGCGAAAACGGGCGCCGCGTGCGCCTGGCGGCGCCAGCGGCGGTCCGGCGTGCGCCTTCAGCGCGTGGCGAGTCCGCCCTTGCCCGCAGCCTTGAGCCGCGCCAGCATCTGGTCCGGATCGAGATAGCCGCCGATCTTGACGCCCTCGTCGGTGTAGATCGCGGGCGTGCCGTCCACGCCGACCTGTCCGCCGAGTGCAAAGTCGTCGGCGATCGGGTTGTCGCACTTGAGCAGCGGCGGGGTCTTGCCACCCTTGGCCGCGGTGAAGGTCGCCTTGCGATCCTTGGCGCACCACACCGACACCGCCTTGTCCCACGATTCCGTGCCCGCGCCCGAGCGCGGGAAGAACAGGTAGTCGACCTCGATGCCGCGCTTGTTGTACTCGGCGATCTGCGAGTGCAGCTTGCGGCAGTAGCCGCAATCGATGTCGGTGAACACCGTGATCCGGTATTGCGGCTTGCCGGCCGGGGCAAACACGATGCGCCGCGCCGCCGGCACGCCGTCGAGCTTCTTCTTGACCTCGACCGCGAGACGCTTGCCGGTGAGGTCGCTCTGGGTGGCGGTGTCGAACAGCTTGCCCTGCAGGATGTACTTGCCATCGTCGCTCACGTACACGAGCTGGCTGCCGACGATGATCTGCTGGAAGCCGGGCATCGGAGCGGCCTCGATCGCATCGATCCGGGCCTGCGGCACGAGGTCGGTGAGCGCCTTGCGCGCGGCGGCCTGCGCCGGCGTGTCGGCGGCGTGCACGGCGGTGGTGGTGCTGGCGGCGAGAAGGAGTGCGCCCAGCGCTTTGAGCATGTGGTTCATGGATGATTCCTCACTTGGCGGCCGCGGTGCCGGCCTGGCGGTCGAGTTCGGCGGCGAGCATGTCGGGCGACATCGCGATCTGGCCCGGGATCTGCGCCCCGTCGGGGCCGAGGATCGTGGGCGTGGCGGCGATGCCCAGCGTCTGCGCGAGCATCGCGGTCTCGGCCACCGGATTGGCACAGGTGGCCGTGCCCGGATCCTTGCCGGCCATCGCCTCGGTGAACGCGGCCACGCGGTCCTTGGCACACCATACCGCGGCGGCCTTCTTGTCGGCGCCCGGATGGATGCTCAGCGGGTAGAACAGGTAGTCGACCGCGATGCCCTTGGCGTTGTACTGGGCGATCTGCTGGTGGAAGCGCCGGCAGAACGGGCAGTCGATGTCGGTGAATACGGTGACCGTATGCAGGGTCTTGGCCGGCGCCTTGGGCGCGAACACGATACGCTTGTCCGGCCCGACCTTGGCCAGCGCCGCCTTGCGCACCTTGGCGCGCGACTGCTGGGTCAGGTCACGCTTGTTGGCCACGTCGAAGGCACTGCCGCTGAGCATGTAGCGGCCGTCCTTGCTCACGTAGACGAACTCGCCGCCGACGATGGCTTCGTAGAAGCCGGGTACCGGCGACTCCTGCACCGCGTCGATCTTCACCTGCGGCGCCACCGGCCCGAGGGCCTGGCGTACCACCTCTTCCGGTGTGGCGGCAACGACGGAGCCGGCGAACAACACTCCGATCAGGACTGGCAAACGGTGCATGGTGACCTCGAATGTGGGCGAACTGCGGTACCGGGACCGGTACCACGGCGGGAATCTTGCGCGGACGGACCCGGTCTGTGACTGCGACGCGTCCACACAGTTCCGCAACGCAACATCGGAGTATCGCACGCGCAGCCTCGTGTCGGAAAGTGCCGTGCTCAGCCGCGCGGGTGGTGGCGCGCGTGCAGGCGCTTGAGCCCCTCGCGTGCCACCAGCGTGTAGATCTGGGTGGTCGACAGCGAGCTGTGGCCAAGCATGAGCTGCAGCGCGCGCAGGTCGGCGCCGTGGTTGAGCAGATGGGTGGCGAAGGAATGGCGCAGCACGTGCGGCGAGACGCGACTGGGTGCGATGCCCACGCTCGCGGCGTGGCGCCGCACCAGCACCCAGAACATCTGCCGCGTAAGCGCGGCGCGGCGCGCGCTCACGAACAGCGCCTGGCTGCGGCCGCCCTTGAGCAGCAACGGCCGCGCCTCGGTAACGTAGCGGCCGAGCCAGTACGCGGCCTCGGCACCGAGCGGCACCAGCCGCTCCTTGCCACCCTTGCCGGTGACCCTGAGCACACCCTGGCGCAGGTTGACCTGCGTGGCTTCAAGACCCACCAGCTCGCTCACGCGCAGGCCGCACGCATACATGAGTTCGAGCATCGCGCGGTCGCGCTGGCCCAGCGCGGTCGCCGGCGGCGCCTGCAGCAGGGCCTCGATTTCGCTCTCCGACAAGGCCTTGGGCAGGCCGCGCGGCAGCTTCGGCGCCTCGACCAGCAGGGTGGGATCGGCATCCACCCGTCCCTCGCGCACGAGCAGGCGATAGAAGTGGCGCAGCGACGACAGCAGGCGCGCAGTGGACCGGGGTTTGTAGCCGCCGGCCACCCGCTCGGCCAGGTATTGCTGCAGGTCGGCGCGCGTGACCTGCAACAAACCTCCGCCGCGGCGCGCCAGCCACGCCGCGAACGCGCGCAGGTCGGCCCGATAGCTTGCGAGGGTATTGTCCGCCAGACCCAGTTCGGCCCAGCTGCGCTCGATGAACCATGCCACGAGCTGCACATCGGCTGCCGCGGGAGCCGCCACGGCCGCCCGCATGTCGTGGGCAGGTACGGCTGGCTTGGCGGGATCGGCTGTCACGGTCGGAAGCGATGGCGGCGGACGGATGGCGTGCTTGCACGCGGCAGACTAAACCGCGAGGCTAGCGACCGTCATCCTCCAGACTTGGTTCATGCCCACTCCTGCACCCGCGCCACTGTGGCAGCGCCTGGCTGCGCTGCTGTACGACCTGTTCCCATTGATCGGGCTGTGGATGCTGGTGGCGGCAGCCGTGCTTGCGGCTGCGCCCGGCGACATCGACGTGGCACATCCATCGTCGTGGTACCAACTGGCGCTGCGCGGCGCCCTGCTCCTGGTGACCGCGGCCTATTTCGTGCTGTCGTGGACGCGTGGCGGCCAGACCATCGGCATGCGCGCCTGGCGCATCCGCGTGGTCGCCGATGACGGCGCATCCCTGACTTGGCCGCGCGCGGTGCTGCGCTTCGGAGTGGCGCTGGTTTCGCTGGCCGCCTGCGGGCTTGGGTTTGTGTGGTGCCTCGTCGACCGCGAGCGGCGCGCCTGGCACGACCTGGCCGCGCGCAGCCGCGTCAGTCGCATCACGCCGGGTTGAGCGCGCGGCCCGCGCGAGGGCCGCGCCGGCCGGGCTGCGTGATCAGGCTGCGAGCGCCTGCGCCACCATCGCCTCGATCGCGTCGAGGTCGGGAATGATCGCGCGGTCGTCACGCACGAGCACTTCGGCGCGAACGCCGGGCGCATGCGGCTCCTCGTCGGCAGTGGCGATGAGCAGTTCCTGGGTGATCGTGGTCAGGCGCGGGAAGCCTTGCACGAGCAGCGCGATGAACGGCATCGCGGCATTGCCGCCCAGCGCCTTGAGGATCGCCACGCGCGCGTTGCTGCGGCTCTCTTCGCTGAGCCTGCCGGTCAGCACCGGCAGCGACACCAGCGGCAAGCGCCAGCCGCGCCAGCGCAAGCGACCGAGCAACCATGCCGGCGCATGTTCGATCGGCTCGGGGGTGGTGTAGCTGATGACCTCGGCCACGGTGGCATTGGGCAGCAGCACGCGACCATCGGTGACCGGCACCATGACGCCGCGGATTTCACGTGGAAGCTCGGCCATCTTCGGGTTCCTCGACTGACGCCGCGGCACGACCTGCGTGCCGCGGTGGATTTCACGCAGATTCCTCGGTCAACCTCGCCGCCAGTTCCTCGGGCGTGCCCTCGAACTGGACCACGCCAGTGTCGAGCACGCCTTCGACCATGCTGCTGACCACGCAGCTGTCGGGGGACTGCACATACACGCGACCGCCCGCCGCCGCGACCGCGCGGCAACCGCCGGCCGCATCGTCGGACATGCCCGAGAAGATGATCGCGCCGGCACCCGGGCCGAAACGTTCGGCGACATCGGACAGCACGAGATCGATCGACGGGCGGTACTCGCCCGGCTCGGCCAGTTCACGCAGCACCACCACACCCTTGGCATCGACCAGCAGCTGGCGATCGTTGGGCACGATGAGGACCTCGCCGTGGCTGGCACGTTCGCCATGTCCGGGCGCGCGCACCGGCAGCGCGATCGCACGCGCGAGCTGGCGCGTCATCGTTTCGACGTACTCATCACTCAGGTGCTGCGCGACCAGGAACAACGCGGGGTAGTCGCGTGGCAGTGCCGCGAGGAAGGTACGCACGGCTTCGGGCCCACCGATGGATGCGCCGAGCACCCACACGCGCTTGATCTTGGCCGCGGCGGCGCTGTCGGGGTCGAGCCAGTTTTCGTGTGAAGCCTTTTCGAACGCGACCGGCGCCACGCTCTCCTCGAGCGGCACCAGTTCGAGCGACAGGCCGCCCGTGCTGGCCGGCAGTGGCACACCGCCTTCCTCCACCTCGGGCGCAAGGAACTCGGCCGCGCTCATCTTGTCGACCTGGACTTCCTCGTCGTGCGCCACCGGTGGTGCGAGCACGTCGTCGAGCAACTCATCGATCGACCACTGGCTGGAATCACCGCTGGACTGCAGCACGTCACCGGGCGCCTCAAGTTGCACGGGCGGTGGCGGCGCATCGAAATCGACGTCGAGATCGAGATCGCCCAGCAACGACTCGGCGGTGGCGTCGCCAGAGGCGAGCTCGGCCGCCTCTACCGCGGCTCCGGCCTCGGCCTGCGCGATGGAAGGCGGCGCGGCAGGAATCGCCTCGACGTCCTCCAGGGCCAACGGGTCCAGCTCGAACCCAGCGTCGGCCGGTTCCCCGTCGCTGACGAGTTCGATCACCACTTCCTCGTCGGGTGCCGCGGCATCGTCCGCGTCGGCGTCGTCCACGAGTGCAGCTGGCGCGGGTGGCGCGGGCGCATCGAGCAGCGCATCGAGGTCGAACTCGAGCAGGCTGTCCGTCGCGCTGGCGGTGGTGTCTGGCGGTGGCGCTGGCGCGTCGGCCAGATCGATGGTGTCGTCCGCGGCGACGACCACGGCAGGCTCGGCTTCGGGCTGCGCGGGCGTGGCAAGATCGATGGACCAGTCCTCGTCAGCCGCAAGCTCCTCGGCCAGATCCGGCGCGACTACAGCGGCGGGCGCGGGCTCGACGGCGGCGTCGGACGATGCTGCCGCCACCTCATCGGCGTCCTCGATGGTTGCGGCAGCTTCCGGCTCCAGCACGAGGTCCGGCACCGCCTCGGCATTGGCCGGGCGTGGTGGATTGATGTCGGTGCTGCCCAGCATCTTGGCGGCGAGGTGACGCATCCAGCGCGCCTGGTCCCAACCCGACAACGCGCTCGTCACGCCGGCATCGTTGATGAGCACTCGATAGCGATCATCGGCGAGCAGGTCGTAGACCTCGTCGAACTCGCTGTTTTCACCCTCATCGAGATTGACGATGACGATCTGCGCACCCGAGCGCTCGAGCGCAGTGCGGTCGAACGTGTCGGCCACGCTTTCGTAGGCCACCGCCGCACCAAGGGCGTCGAGCGCCGCGCGCAGGTGCTCGTTGTGCGTGGGCGTGTCGCTGAGCAGCGCCACGCTGATGGCGGGAGCCTCAGACACGTTCGCGCCTCAACACTTCCTGCACCTGCCGCAACAGATCGTCTTCCTGGTAGGGCTTGCCCAGATAACGCTCCACGCCGATTTCGAGCGCACGCTGGCGATGCTTCTCGCCGGTGCGCGAGGTGATCATGATGATCGGGATGCGGCGCAGGCGGGCGTCGTTGCGCATGTAGGTGGCCAGCTCGTAACCGTCCATGCGCGGCATTTCGATGTCGAGCAGGAGCAGGTCCGGCGTCGTGTCCTGCAGCTTCTCGACCGCATCCAGGCCGTCCTTGGCGGTGGCGACCTCGTAGTCGGCACGCTCGAGCACGCGCGTGGTGACCTTGCGCATCGTGATCGAGTCGTCCACCACCATGACCAGCGGCTTGGCCCGCATGGCCACCTGCTCCGGCTCGGCCGGCGCCATGAACGCGGGCATTTCCTCGACGGTGCCTTCCTCGATGCGCGCGCGCAGCGCGGCAAGGCGGCGCACCAGTGGTGCCAGGTCGAGAATGATCACGACCGAACCATCGCCCATGATGGTCGCGCCGAAGATGCCCGGGATCGAACTCAGCTGCGGGCCTACGGACTTGACCACGATTTCGCGCGAACCAACCACGCCATCGATGCGGATGGCCGCGCGCTGGTCACCCGTGCGGGTCATCAACAGCGGGATCTGGGTGTCGTCGTCGCTGCCATGCGCGCGCGGCAGGCCGAGCAGATGCGGCAGCTCGTAGATCGCGTATTCCTCGCCTGCATACACATGGTGCGGGTTGCCAGAGGCCAGGCGCCGCTCAAGGTCCTCGTGCGCGATGCGCGCGACGCCCTGCACCGACGACATCGGGATCGCGTAATGGCTGTCGCCGCTCTTGATGAGGATGGCCTGGGTGACGGCCAGCGTGAACGGCAGACGCACCGTGAACTGGGTGCCCTTGCCGCGCGTGGAATCGATCGCCAGCGAGCCGCCCAGCTGCTTGATCTCGTTGTTGACCACGTCCATGCCGACGCCGCGGCCGGCCAGCTGGGTCACGTGCTCGGCGGTGGAGAAACCGGTCTCCAGCACGAATCCGTACAGGTCCCGATCCGACAACTGCACATCCGGCGCGAGCAGGCCGCGCTCGATCGCCTTGCGCCGGATCGCCTCGCGGTCCATGCCGCGGCCGTCGTCGCTGATGCGCAGCACGACTTCGGTCGCCTCGCGGCTGACCGAGATCCCGACCGTGCCCTCGGCGGACTTGCCCGCCGCGATGCGTTCGGCTGGCGGCTCGATGCCGTGCGCAAGCGCATTGCGCAGCATGTGCTCGAACGGCGCCTTCATGCGCTCGAGCAGGTTGCGGTCCATTTCGCCGTGCGCGCCATCGACCTTGAGCTGGGCCTGCTTGCCCAGTTCCTGCGCCGCCTGGCGCAGCGTACGGCGCAGGTTCGGCACCATCGACTCGAACGGCACCATGCGCGTGCGCATGAGGCCTTCCTGCAGTTCCGAGCTCACGCGCGACTGCTGCAGCAGCAGCGTTTCGGCCTGGCGCGCCTGTTCGTCAAGCAGGTTCTGGATCGAGACAAGGTCCGAGACCGACTCGCTCAAGGCACGCGACAGCTGCTGCAGCTGCGAGAAGCGGTCGAGTTCGAGCGGGTCGAACGTGGTGTCGTTGTCGTGCTGCTCGCGCTGGTAGCGCGCGATGATCTGGGCCTCCGTCTCGATCTCGAGCTTGCGCAGCTGTTCGCGCAAGCGCGTGACCGTCTGATCCAGTTCGACGAGGTTGGTGCGGAAACTGGCGACCTGCTGCTCCAGGCGCGAGCGGTAGATCGACACCTCGCCCGCGTTGTTGACCAGCGTATCGAGCAGGTCCGAACGCACGCGGATGACTTCCTGCGGCGCATGCGGTGCCTCCTCGCGATCCATCGCGGTGAGATGGCGCGGGGCCGGGCGCGCCGGCGCCGGGGCGGACGCGGGCGTCGGCGCCCCTGTCGCGGCGGCCGGCACCGGCTCTGCCGCCGCCGGTGTCGCGCGTTCTGCTGCTGGCGCTGCCGGCTGCGCAGGACCGGGAATGCCGGCGGGACGCTCGATGCCGGGCACGAGATCGTACATGCGGGCGATCGCGTGCAGCGGCATCGCGATCGCGCTGCGCGAGGCCACGCGCTCGACCAGCACGTGCAGGCGGTCGAAGCCGCGTTCGAGGGTTTCCACCGACGCGCGATCGATGCGCACGCGGCCTTCGCCCAGTGCGTCGACCAGCGATTCCATCGCATGGCTGAGGTCGCCGATCGGCGCGAGACTGGCCATGCGCGCACCGCCCTTGAGCGTGTGCAGGTCGCGCTGCAGCGCCGAAATGAGTTCGTGGTCGTGCGGGCGCGCGCGCAGCTGCGCCACCACGCCATCGACATGGTCGAGGATGTCCTCACCCTCGGCGACGAACACATCGAGCAGGTCGTCATCGACATCGGGCAGCACCAGCTGGCCATCCGGCATCGGGTCCTCGGCCAGCGGCATCGCTGCCGGACCCGTCAGTTCGGTGCTGACCGGTGCCGGTTCGGCGGCCGGGACCGTCGCGGCCGGCGCCGCGGCAGTGACGGGCTCGTCGGCACTGGGGCCGATGTCCGCCGCGACCACCTCGGCCGGTTCGACCGCCTCGACCGATTCGACCGGTGCAGCGGTGGGCGCTGCCTCGATCGGTGCCGTGGCGGCGGACTCGTCGATCAGGCTGGCCAGCTCCGCGTATACCGAATCGGTCGCAGCCGGCTCGCTGCGTTCGGCCGGCGCCGCTGCGCGCTCGATCTGCGCGTCCACCTCGGCATGCAGCGCCTGCATCGCCGCGGTGGTGTCCTGCCCGGCCTCGGGCGTGGCCGGCGCCGCGGGAATCGCCGCGGCGGCGGCGGCATCGTCCGCCAGTTCCTCGAACGACAGTTCCACGCCGGACTCGAGTGTGACCTCGGTGAGTTCCTCGCTGACGCCCGAGTCCGACCCGTCGCTGTACCAGGGCAACGCCACCTCAGGTTCGGGGACGGTATCGCGCAAGGCCGCGATGCGCGTGGCCAGTTCGCTGGAATCGGGCAACGGACTTTCCTGGGCCGACAGTCGCCGCATCACCTCGCGCGTGAGCGTGCAGGTCTCGCGCAGCGTATCCAACCCGGCGGCCGGCAAGGGCGCCTTGGCCGCGCGCAGGCGCTTGAGATAGGTCTCCAGCGGCGCGAGCACATTGTCGAGCGCGGGAATGTCGACCATCGCGACTGCGCCATGGAAGGTGTGCACCGCGCGCAGCAGCGGCTCGCTGATGTGCGCCGACTGCGGATCGACCTGCTGCAGGTAGTCGTCGATCGCACCGATGTGGGTTGCGACTTCGGTCTGCAGGATGTCGAACAGCACCGGATCGATGTTGGGCAGCGGGCTCGCCACCAATGGCGGCGTGGGCACGGGTCCGAATGCCGCGGTCGCCTCGATCGGCTGCACCTGGCTCGGCGGCGCGGCCGGGCGTGCCACCCGCACGCGACGACGCACGGTGCGACGCACCGTCTGCACGCTCGCGGCCGGCGCCTGCGCAACCCGCGCGTCCTCGCCCGCGGCGAGCCCATCGGCCGCGTCCATGATTGCATTGACGCGAAACGCGTTGACCGCATCGCCGCGCAGTGCAGCCAAGAGGTCGCCCACCGATGCGAGCGCGCGCTCGACCAGGTCGACCACCGCATCGGTCGGCCCGATCGTGCGGTCGAGCACGCGGTTGAGCATGTTCTCGACCTTCCAGCTGAACTCGCCCAAGGTGGCGGCGCCCACCAGGCGTCCCGAACCCTTGAGCGTATGGAATGAGCGCCGGATCGGCGTGAGCTGCTCCAGATTGGCCGTATCGGCCTTCCAGCGCGGCAACTGCTCCTTGAGGTTGCCGATCTCCTCGCCAACTTCCTCGAGGAAGATGTCGCGGATGTCGTCGTCGATCTCGTCACCGACCTTGGAGGCGAAACCCGTCGGCAGCAGTTCGGCCGCAGCCTCGACCGGCTCTTCGACTTCCTCCTCGACCTCGATCCACTCGCCTTCGTCGGCGTCGGCGGGCGCAGCAGCCTCCGCCCCGGTCTGAGCCAGGCGCAGGCCGGCCAGGTCCTGCGGCGTGGCTTCGAGCGGGCGCGCCTCGCCGACCACGAGGTCCGCAAGGTCGCTGCCGGGCAGCACGGCCACGTGCGGCAATGGATGCTCGGACGCGGGTGGCGCGGCGGCTTCGCTCGGGGCCCCGGCGGACAGGTCCGGCGTGTCCACCGCGGGCGGCGCGGCCGCGGGCGGTGCGGGAGGCTGTGGTGCAAGCGTGGCCGGCGGGATGCTCGCGTAGTTGCTGGTCTGCGCGATGCGCGCCTCGATCGCCGACAACGGCCAGTAACCCAGCGCCTGCAGGCTGTCGCGCGCGACATCGAGGATCGCCTCGCGATTGCGCCGATGCTCGCGCGTGGCATCCAGGTAGTATTCGATCGCAGCCAACGAGTCGGCCAGGCGATCCATCTGCTCCGCGGTGGGCACGCGCCGATGCGTGATGAGCTCGATCTGCACGAAGCGCACGATCGCGGTCACCAGCGCACTCGCATCGCCCAGGTCGAGCATGCGCAGGGCGCCCGAGATCTGCTCGAGCAGTTCGGGGATGCGCTCGACGCGGGCGTGGTCCCACGGCGATTCGACGAACGCGATGATGTCCTGCTTGGCCTGCTGCAGGTTGACACCGGCCTCGCGCATGAGCGCGTCGAGCACGCGCCGGCTTTCGGCCTTGGGCAGCGTGATCTCGCCGGTGGCCTCTTCCTCGGGCGCCTCGCCGATGCGATCGATGTGATCGTCGAGCGACGCCTCGACGTACAGCAGCGCGCCGGCCACGTCGAGCAGGCTGCCCTCGTCGATCGGGCGCTGCGCACGCGCCATCTGTTCCAGCACTTCGCGCTGGTCGTTGACCACGCGCCGCGGCACGCCCAGGCCGAGCATGCCCAGCGTGTCGCCCACGCGGTTGAGTGATTCGGCCTGGGTTTCCAGTTCCCGCGGATCGGCGCCCTGGCCGCGCAGGAAGATGTCGAGCGATTCCTTGACGCGCAGCAGGTCGTCCTTGATCGCGCTCGACACGGTATCGAGCAGGGTGCGGTTGCGCCCGGTCATCGAGCCCTGCGCGTGCTCCAGTTCGCTCTGGGTGGGCAGCAGTGCATCGAGCTGATATGCCGCGCGGATCTGGCCCACGCGCGCCGACCCCACGCCGCCCGACTCGGCCTGGGCGATGTAGTACAGCAGGTTCTTGGTCAGCTCGCGCGGCGGACGCGCGGCGAACGCCGCCTCGCCACCTTCGGCAAAACGATGGATTTCACGGTCGACACGACCGAGCAGCAGCTTGACCGACACACCCGACTGCAGGCTGCCATCGGCGACGCAGTCGACGAGCCCTGCCGCGATCCACCACAGGCGCCGCGGCTCGACGCCATGCGACAGGCCACGCAGGCGATCGAGCACTTCGCCCAATCGGCGCACGTGCTCGGTCGCAGTCTCGTCGCGAAACCATTTCAGCAACGCGGCCTGGAACGCCAGGCGCAGGCGCAAGGTCTGGGTGCGCAGTTCGGCGGCAGGCAGTTCGCGTGCCGCACCGGCTGCCGCATCAGGCAGCGGCGCCGCAAGATTGGGTGTGAACAGCGCCGATTCGCTCAGCAGGTTTTCGCCGAGCACCGCGCGCAGGTCGTTGAGCAGCGGCAGCAGGACGATCGGGATGTCCTTGTGGCCGCTCTGCAGTCGCTCGAGGTAGTCGGGCAACTGCACCATGCCGCGCATGAGCACCGAATAGGCCTCATCGCGCTGGCGCACGCTGTCGGCCACCAGCGCATCGGCGATGCGCTCCATGTTCTCCACGACCATCGCCGCGCCGTACAGCTCGACCATGCGCAGCGTGCCCTGCACCTGGTGCAGGTGGCTGGCGCAGTCGCGCAGCGCTTGCGGATGCGTGGGATCCTCGACATGCAGTTCGAGGGCCTCGCGCGCCTGGGCGAGCGTGGTATCCAGTGCCGGTTTTACCCAGCTCAGCGCGGTGAACGCACCATCGTCGTAAAGTTTCATGTGGTCAACCTCGACGGCGTGGCGGCATGCAACGCCGGCGCGCCTTCCCGGCGCGAAGCAGTGGTGCAGCGTGGCGGATGGCGCCTGCTCATCACGATCCTCAGCCTGGCAGCTTGAAGTCGGCGACGGAGCGGCGCAGGTTCGCCGCGAGCTGGGCCAGGTTGCCGATCGATTCGGCGGTCTGGCTCGCACCGACCGAAGTCTGCGAAGTGATGTCCTGGATCACGTTCATGGTCGAGGAGATGTTCGAGGCCGCCACCGACTGCTGTCGCGCGGAAGTGGAGATGCCCTGGATGAGCGCCGCCAGGTTGTTCGACACGTTCTCGATCTCGCCCAGGGCCTGGCCCGCGTCCTCGGCGCGGCGTGCGCCCGAAACCACTTCCGAGGTGGTCTGTTCCATCGAACTGACCGCCTCGTTGGTGTCGGACTGAATCGTCTGCACCAGCGTTTCGATTCGCTTGGTCGCGCCCGAGGCGCGCTCGGCCAGTCGCTGCACTTCGTCGGCCACCACCGCGAAGCCGCGGCCCGCCTCACCGGCCGAGGCCGCCTGGATGGCGGCGTTGAGCGCGAGGATGTTGGTCTGTTCGGCGATGTCGTTGATGAGTTCGACGATGGAGCCGATTTCCTGCGACGACTCACCCAGGCGCTTGATGCGCTTGGAGGTCTCCTGGATCTGGTCGCGGATCGAGTCCATGCCTTCGATCGTCTGGCGCACGACCTGGGCGCCGTTGGCCGCGATCTGCACCGATCGCTGCGCCACGTCGGCGCTCTCGGCCGAGTTCTTCGACACGGTGTCGATCGAGTGCGCCATGTCATTGATCGCGACCGAGGCCGAGCTGATCTGGCGCGCCTGGTGTTGCGCGGCGTTGGCCAGACTCATCGCGGTCGACTGGGTTTCCTGGGCCGCGGTCGACACCTGCACCGCGGTCTCGTTGATCGTGGTCACCAGGCTGCGCAACGCTTCCACCGCGAAGTTGACCGAGTCGGCGATCGCACCGGTGATGTCCTCGGTGACGGTGGCCTTGACCGTGAGGTCGCCTTCGGCGAGCGATCCCATTTCGTCGAGCAGGCGCAGAATCGCGTCCTGGTTGCGCTGGTTGAGCTCGTTGGTGGCCTGCAGGCGCCGGCGCTGTTCGCGGAACAGGTTGAGACCGAGGAACAACAACAGCAGCATCGCCGCCGCAGCGGCGGCGGCACCGATCAGCGGATTGGCGAGCGGGCGCTTGCTCGACAGGCCATCGACCAGCTGCGCCATGCGCGATGCACCCAGCAGCACGTCCTGGCTGTCGTTGAACGACTTGTCGGCGGCGTCCTTGGCCACCTGCAGGTTGTTGGCCGAATCGAGGATGGTCTTGATCGGCTCGTTCACCGCGAGCCACTGGGTCGCCACGTCTTCGACGATCTGCTTGGCCGCCGCGTTGTCGAGCGGCTTGATGTTGAGCTCGGGCGCGCCATTGAGCAGGCCCGCGACCACCGTCTCGTACAGGCGCGAGTCGCGCTGCAGGCCGTCGGCCGAAGCCTGGGTGTCGGCGCCGCCGGCGAGGATCTTGGTGACGCGGCCGCCCATGCGGTCGGCCAGCTGCATCTGGCGCGAGGTGACGTAGACCTGCGAGGCGCTCGCGTTACGATCGGTAAGGATGTTGACGACCTCGCTCATGCGCGAGTTGAGCGCGGACAGCTTGTCGGTGAAGTCCTTGGCGCTGGTGTTGGCGCTGAGAATCACGCTCTTGTTGTCGAGGATGCTCTTGGCGTCCGCGCGCAGCATGCCCCATGCCTTGGTCAAGGCCGCCAGCGTCGGCGCCACGCTCGCCTCTCCCGTGTAACTGGGCATGCCGCCCAGCTTCTGCTCGCCCTTGTTGAGCGCATCGACATAGGTATCGATGTTCTTGCTGGTGCCTTCCAGTTCCTTGAACGCGAGCTCGTTGCCGCCGGCGGCTTCCGCGGCGAACTTGGCCAGCTGCTGCGACGACACCTGGATCTGCGTGGTGTAACTGATCGCCTGCCGGTCCTGGGCGTTCTTGAAATACAGGAACGCAAACTCCGCGATCGCGACCGCGAACAACAAACCGAGCAGTACGAACAACACCGTGTTGGCGCGTCCGCGATCGGTTCCTGTCGCACCCATTGTTGTACTCACGCTACACCCCCTGTTTCGTCATGCCGCACGTGCGGCGCCGCGGCCAAGCCAATCACGCCGCTGCCTGCTGGAACTGCGGGCTGCGTACCAGCGCAGCCATGCTGAACAAACCCCACTGCACGTCGCCGAGCTGCACGCTCTCGCCGACGAAATGGCCGTACTGGGCGTCCTCTTCGCCCACGCTCGCGGCCAGTTGCTCCTCGCTGAAGCTGCGCTGGCCCAGCACCTCGTCCACCAGCAAGCCGACGTTGCCGCCGACCTGGCGCACGATGAGCACGCGGGTGCTGTCGCTGGCCTGGCTGCGCACCCCGGACACGAGGTCGCGCAGGTCGACCACGGGCACGAGATTGCCGCGCACATTGGCGATGCCGAGCAGCCATGCCTTGGCACCGGGCACGCTCGTCAAGGTCGGCAAGGTGAGGATTTCGTTGACCTCGGCGATGCTGCTCACGAAGTGGCGGTCGCCGATCCGGAAGCCGATGCCGCGCCACAGGCCGGCCGCCTCGATCTGCTCGGGCGCGCCCGCCACATGCGCGAGGCTGCGTTCCTCGTAGGACGCGAGGATCTCGTAGGGCATCGCGAACGCGCCATGGCTGTTCATGCCGCCTCCGCCCGCAGCATGCCGGCGCACCGTGTGCGCGTGGCCGCATTGCATTCAATCTGGATGTACTGCATGACCGCCATCTGCTCCCCTTGGTCCAATGGCAATCCCCGCTCAGGCCTTGTCGACGTAGCGCCGGATCGCGCCCAGGAGTTCCTCGCGCGTGAACGGCTTGGTCAGGTACTGCTCCGAGCCGACGATGCGGCCGCGCGCCTTGTCGAACAGGCCGTCCTTGGACGACAGCATGATGACCGGCGTGTGCTTGAACATCTGGTTGTTCTTGATGAGCGCGCAGGTCTGGTAGCCGTCCAGCCGCGGCATCATGATGTCGACGAAGATGATCTGCGGCTGCTGGTCGGAAATCTTGGCCAGCGCCTCGAAACCGTCGACCGCGGTGACGACTTCGCAACCTTCCTTGCGCAGCAAGGTTTCGGCCGTGCGGCGGATGGTCTTCGAATCATCGATGACCATGACCTTGATGCCGCCCAGACCGCCGTCTTTCGTGTCGTCCACCTGACCCCCTCGCCGCTCACCGAATATCGGGACCGCTTCGCGATCACGCGCGACGCGTCCCCGTTACCATGCAATTGACATGCCTGCTGCTGCCCCTGCCTGCATCGCGCGCACGGTGCTCCGCAGGACTCGGGTACCGTTATCCATCATGCTTGGTGAAGCTGTCAAGTTGTAGCGCTAAGTACGTGAAAATCCCCAAGTTGCATGCCTGAGCGAGCCTGTTCCGGCCAGCAAGGTTAATATGCCGCCGCGGCGTGGGCTGCCGTACCCATCACATTTGTGCAATGCCGGCCGGTGCGCAGGGATGGGCGCAATGTGACGCACCGCCGCAGCATCGAGCAAAGGCCATGCCGGCTATGCTCGCACCTTGGTGACCCGGAACTGCCGCATGAGCGCAACACTCGTCGTCGTGATGGATCCGATCGAGGCGATCCATCCACGCAAGGACACCACGCTCGCGCTGCTGCTGGAAGCCCAGCGGCGCGGCTACCGCCTGCTGTATGCGACGCAGCAGGCGCTGGCCATCCGCGACGGCGCCGCCTGGGGTCGGTTGGCGCCGCTGCAGGTGCGCGACGATGACCAGGACTGGTTCACGCTCGCACCGGCGCGCTGGCAGCCGCTGGCCGGCATCGACGTGGCGCTCGCGCGCAAGGACCCGCCGGTCGACGCGCAGTTCGTGTACGACACGATGGTGCTGGAACTGGCCCAGGCCGCGGGCGTGACCGTGATCAACGACCCGCGCGGGCTGCGCGATGCCAACGAGAAGCTGTTCGCGCTGCGCTTCCCCCAGTGCTGCGCGCCGACCCTGGTCGCGCGCGATGCCGGCGAGCTGCGCCGCTTCGTCGCCGAACAGGGCGAGGTGGTGCTCAAGCCGCTCGACGGCATGGGTGGGCGCAGCATCTTCCGCTCGCGCCATGGCGATCCCAACCTCAACGTGATTCTCGAAACCCTCACCGCCAACGGTCATGCGTTTGCGATCGCGCAGCAGTACATCGCGCAGATCAGCGCGGGCGACAAGCGCATCCTCATGATCGATGGCGAGCCGGTGCCGTACGCGCTTGCGCGCATCCCGCAGGGCGACGACTTCCGCGGCAACCTCGCCGCGGGCGGCAAGGGCGTGGGTGTGCCCTTGTCCGAACGCGACCGCTGGATCGCGGCACAGGTGGGCCCCGAACTGGTGCGGCGTGGCCTGCGTTTCGTCGGCCTGGACGTGATCGGCGACTGGCTCACCGAGGTCAACGTGACCTCGCCCACCTGCGCGCGCGAGCTCGATGCGCAGTTCGGCCTCAACATCGCGGGCCTGCTGTTCGACCGTATCGAACCGGCACGGACGGGGCAGCCATGAGCGACGCCAGCGTCGACAGCGGCGACCGCCTCGGCGTCACCTTCCTGTTCTCGATCATCGTGCACGCGGTGATCGCGTTGGGCATCGTGTTCGAGTTCGAGAAGGCCGCGCCGCAGCTGCCCGCGCTCGACGTGATCCTCGTGCAGTCGGCCAACAACGACAAGCCCGACAAGGCCGACTTCATCGCCCAGGCCAGCAACAGTGGCGGCGGCGAGGCCGAGCGCGCCCATCGTCCGGCCCAACCCCTGTCGAGCCCGCTGCCCAAGGCCACGCCCGGCATCGCGCCCGTGGCGATGGAGGACGGCGCACCCGCGCCATCGACCGCCTCGCCCACGCGCCTGCTGACCCAGCGCGTGTCCAGCTACGGCGTACCCGACGAGCGGCAGGCGCCACAGGCCGACCCCAGGCCCGAGGTGCCACCCGCCCAGACCGACCAGCGGCGGCTGGAGATGGCGCGCCTGGCGCAGGAAATCCAGCGCGAATCCGAGCAGTACGCCAAGCGCCCCAAGCGCAAGTACATCTCGGCCAACACCAAGGAATACGAGTTCGCGGCCTACATGCGCGCATGGGTCGCGCGCATCGAGCGCATCGGCAACCTCAACTACCCCGACGAGGCGCGCCGCCGCCAGCTGCACGGCCAGCTCGTGCTCACGGTCGGCATCCAGCGCGACGGCTCGGTCAAGAGCGTGGACATCATCCAGTCCAGCGGCCACAAGGTGCTCGACGATGCGGCGATCCGCATCACCCACCTCGCGGCACCGTTCCCGCCGCTGCCGGACACGCACGAGAAGGTCGACGAGCTGTACATTTCGCGCACCTGGCAGTTCCTGCCCGGCGACATCCTGCGCAATCGCTGAAGACCACCTGCACGGCCCCGCGCCCGGCCGGAACCGCGCGGTTGCGCTCGCGTACAATGACGCCATGGCCGCCTCCTCACCGCTCGCCAACCAGTTGCTGATCGCGATGCCGGGACTGCGCGACCCGACCTTCGCGCGCGGCGTGACCTTCCTGTGCCAGCACGGCGAGGACGGTGCCATGGGCATCATGATCAACCGCCTGTCCGAGTACCGCCTCGGCGACGTGCTGGCGCAGATGAACCTGCACTCGGAGCTGCCCGAGGTGATCGAGGCCCCGGTGCTGATCGGCGGGCCGGTGCAACCCGAGCGCGGCTTCGTGCTGCACACGCCGGGCGGGGCATGGGAATCCTCGTTTGCGATCTCGGGCGAGATCAGCGTGACCACCTCGCGCGACATCCTCGTGGCGATGGCTGCGGGCAACGGCCCGCGCCGCGCGATCATCGCGCTCGGCTACTCGGGCTGGAGCCCGGGCCAGCTCGAACAGGAACTGGTCGACAACCACTGGCTGACCGCGCCGGCCAATGAGGCGCTGCTGTTCGACACGCCGCTGGACGAACGCTGGCAGGCGGCCGCGGACCTGGTCGGTGTCAACCTGTCGCGGCTGGCCAGCCATGCCGGACACGCCTGACGCGCCCACGCTCGCCTTCGACTTGGGCACACGCTGGATCGGCGTTGCGATCGGCCATCATCTCGGCGGCGGCGCGCGCGCGCTCAAGACCATCCATGCCGGGGACTGGCCCGCGGTGGACGCGCTGGTCGCCGACTGGCAACCCGCCCGGTTCGTGGTCGGCCTGCCGCTCAACCTCGACGGCGGCGAGCAGCCGATGACGCGCCGCGCGCGCGCGTTCGCCGAACTGCTCGGCCAACGCTATGCGCGGCCGGTGTACCTGAGCGACGAGCGCGGCAGCTCGCGCGAGGCCGCGCGGCGGTTCGCCCAGCGGCGCGCCAGCGGCAGCGCGCGGCGCAAGGACGCGGCCTCGATCGATGCGCTGGCCGCCGCCGTGATCCTCGACCAATGGCTGGCCACCGACGGCCCCTGACCTGCACGGACCTGCGCATGACCGACACATCGCAACTGGCCGCCGATGGCCGCCTGCGCCACCTCATCACGCTGGATGGCTTGCCGCGCGCACGCATCGAGTCCCTGCTCGACGATGCCGCGCGCCTGCGCGCGCACTGGCACGGCCAGCGCGCGCTGCCGCCGCTGCTGGCCGGACGCAGTGTGGTCAACCTGTTCTTCGAGGCCTCCACGCGCACGCGCACGAGCTTCGACCTGGCCGCGCGCCGCCTCGGCGCGCTCGTGGTCAACTTCGACATCGCCAGCTCGTCGACCAGCAAGGGCGAGACCCTCCAGGACACGCTGGCCACGCTCGAGGCGATGGATGCCGACGCCTTCGTGGTGCGCCACAAGGAAAACGGCACGCCCGCGCTGCTCGCCGGCCACTGCCGTCAGGCCGCGATCCTCAATGCCGGCGACGGCAACCACGCACACCCGACCCAGGGCCTGCTCGACCTGCTCACGATCCGCGACCGCAAGGGCCGCATCGACGGCCTGCAGGTGGTGATCTGCGGCGACATCCGCCACTCGCGGGTCGCGCGCTCGGACGTGCACGGGCTGCGCGCACTCGGCGCCGCGGCGATCCGCCTGTGCGGCCCGGCCGAGCTGCTGCCGGACGCGGATGAGTTCAGCGGATGCAGCATCGATGACGACTTCGACGCCGCGCTGGCTGGCGCCGACGTGGTCATCATGCTGCGCATCCAGCACGAACGACTCGAGCGTGCAACCCGGCTTGACAGCCAGTCCTACCACGTCCGCTACGGCCTCACGCCGCAACGCCTCGCTTGCGCGCGCGCCGATGCGCTGGTGATGCATCCGGGCCCGATCAACCGCGGCGTGGAGATCGCCTCGTCCGTGGCCGACGGCGTGCAGTCGGCGATCCTCGACCAGGTCGCCAACGGCGTGTTCGTGCGCATGGCCGCGCTCGCGCAACTGCTCGGCCGCTGACCCGCGCGCGAGCGCGTGACCTCCGGCCCGCGCGATGCGAGGACGATTGCGGCTAAGATGCGCACCCCCATCGAGGACTCGCCATGATGCGCAAGGGACTCCTGCTGGGCGCCGCGCTTGCCGGCGCACTGAGCATCGCCGCCTGCGGCAACAAGAACACGGCCGACAACAACGCGCCGCTCGCGTTCGTACCGGAGGACACACCCTATGTGTTCGCCAACGTCGAACCGTATCCCGAGTCATCGGTGCAACGCTGGCGCGAGCAGATGCAGCAGGTCTGGCCGCTGCTCAACGAGTTGTTCGCCGACAGCGCGGGCAAGCTCGAGGCCGATGCACCGCAGCTCAGCCGCCTGTTCAAGGCGGTGCTGGCGGAAGTGCATGACCGCACCACCGAGGCGCAGTGGCGTGAGATCGGCATCAAGACCAACGCGCGCGGCGCGCTGTACGGCGTGGGCGCGCTGCCGGTGCTGCGCCTGGAGCTCAGTGATGGCGAGGCCTTCAAGGCCGCGTTCGAGCGCGTCGAGAAGGCCGCCGGCGTGACCATCGGCACGACCCAGCTCAGCCAGCAGCAGGTACGCACGATCGAGCTGGGCGAGGACGCGATCGTGCTCATCGCGATCGTGCAGCAACAGCTCGTGGTGGCGGTGGTGCCGGGCGACGCCAATGACCTGGTCAAGCACCTCGTGCTCGGCCTCGACCGGCCGACCCGCTCGCTCGCCGACGCCGGCGCGCTGGAGAGCTTCAACAAGGCCCGCGGCTACCTGCCCTACGGCAGCGGCTGGCTCGACACCCGCCGGCTCCTCGCCCTCATCGACATGCCCAAGGGCGGCGCCACGGTGAGCCCCGAGGACGCGCAGTGCAATGCCGAGCGCGAAGCGATCGCCGCCAAGCTGCCCAAGTTCACCATGGGGTACACCCGGCTCGACGACAACCACATGGCCACCCACGCGCGCATCGAACTCGCGCCGGCACTGGCCAAGGCGCTGGTCGAACTGGGCGCCACGATCCCGGGCAGCGCCAACCCGGACGCACTGGTCGATTTCGGCTTCGCGATACCGGTGCTCAAGGCGCGCGATTTCCTGGCCACACAGGTCGACGCGGTGGCAAAGGCACCGTTCAAGTGCGAGGACCTGCACGAGCTCAACACGGCCTTCACCAAGCTCAAGGGCTCGCTCACGGGCACCCTCCCGCCACCGCTGGCCGATCTCACCGGCGTGCGCCTGGTGTTGAACCAGCTGACGGTTCCGGCCGAACTGAAGGCACAGCTGCCGAGCGACTTCAGCGGCAGCCTGCTGGTGGGCAGCAACAACCCGGCGTTCCTGGTCGGTCTGGCGCAGATGAGTGCGCCGCCGCTGCAGTCACTGCGCATCAATCCCGACGGCAAGCCGGTGGCACTGCCGGCCGAGATGCTCGGCGCCGCGGGCGCCGGCTTGGACGCGCAGGTCGCGATGGGCAAGCATGCACTGGGCGTGGCGGTCGGCAAGGATGCGACCGCGGGCCTGTCGGCCGCGGTGCTGCAGGCGCCGGCCCAGGCCGGCACCGTCGTCGAGATGAACGCGAGCGGCCGCCTGTACAGCCTCATGGGCGACCTGTTCGGCAGCCCCGCGATGATGGCACTGCTGCCGGCCGAGGAACAGGCGACGCTGCAGACCCAGCGCAAGCTCTACGCGCTCTACGCGCAATGGTTCAAGCGCATCCACATGCACATCACGTTCGTGCCCGAAGGCATCGACATCAGCCAGGACGTCGAGCTGGGTCCACGCACCGGCACCGCGTCAATCGCACCCTAGCGCGAGCTCCAGCGGCAGCGCCCCGCCCGCCGCTGCTGCCGCGTTGGCTTGCTGCCACGCCGCCAGCACCTGCCGCGCATCGCGGCAGTGCTCGCGGCGGCCGTCGCGATGCAGCACGGTGAACGCCGGGTACAGGCCGCGCAGCCATTCCAGGTAATCCAGCGGCTCGATGCCGCTGGCAGCGCGCAGTGCCGGCGGATTGAACTCGCCCAGCAGCAGCGGGCGATGGCGGCGCAGGTGCCGCTGCAGTCCGCGCAGCGCCAGCGCCTCCATGCCCTGCACGTCGATCTTGACCAGGTCCAGCCGCGGCAGGTCGAGCAGCTCGTCGAGCGCGACGGTCGGCACCTGCAGCAGTTGCCCGCCCGCGCCGCGCAGGCGCGCGCCGGCCGCCGCCGGGGTCGCCGCATTCGAGGTCGCGGGATGGCTCAGCAATTCGACCATGCCGGCGCGATCGCTTGCCGCGGCCGCGATGAGCTCGATCCGGGCCAGGCCATTGGCCTGCGCCGCGCGCGCGAGCAGCGCGCGGTTGCGCGGCACGGGCTCGACCGCGATCACGCGCCCCTGCGCGCCCACGCAGCGTGCCGCGAGCAGGGCATGGATGCCGATGTGGGCGCCGATGTCGAGCACCACGTCGCCCGGGCGCAAGCGCTCGCGCAGCAACGCCGCGACGTGTGGCTCGTAGGCCTGGCCGGACAGCAGTGCCGCGCCGATATGGGCATCGCCCGCATCCACGTAGTGCACGCTGCCCGCATGCTCGCAGCGCAGCGGCGGCTGCGCCTCGTTGACCACGATCCAGCGTCGACCCTGCCAGCCGGCGCCGGCCGAGGCCTCGTCGTCGGCCCGTGCCAGCCGCAGGTTGGCGTGCCCGGCCAGCAGCGCGCGCAAGCGCGCCTCGTCCAGCGCATGCATCTCGAACACGTCGCGGCGGCGCCACGCGATGCGGCGCAACGGATTGAGCCAGCGGTTCGGCATTGCGCCATACACATGCCCACGCAGGCTGCGATCGGCGGCAGCGACGAACTGGAACAGTGCTACGCCACCGGGCGCCAGCACGCGGAAGAACTCGGCCACGTAGCCCGCGGCCAGCGCCGCCGGGATATGCTGCAGCGTGATGTGCGAGCACAGGAAATCCACGCTCGCATCGGCGATGCCGGCCAGGTCCGGCCCGGTGTTGACGCGCCATTCGAGGTTGTCGATACCCTCGTTGAGCGCACGCGCGGCGGCCACCATGCTGGCCGACACGTCGACCCCGATGACGCGCGCGAAGTGGCCCGCGAGCGCCCGCGACAGGCGCCCGGCGCCGCAGCCGAAATCCAGCGCGAGCCCGTGCTCGCGCGGATAACCCAGCTGCGCCGCGGCCGCGAGCTGCATCGCGATCTCGCGCTCGCCCGTGGCGAGGAACTCCTCGACCTGCCAGCGCCGGCCGCGCTTGTCCGGCGCCGACAGCACCGCCCACAACGGATCGTCCGCGCCCAGCCGCTCCCATACGCGGCGCAGACGTTCGAGTTCGGGGATCACCGGGGCGGTGCGCGCAGGATCGTGGGCAGGCATCGGCGCAATGATACGGTGCGCAGGCCCGGGCGCGTCGCCGCACGCGCGTCCACGGTCAGCCTGCAGCGCCAGTGCGCACGGCCGCGCGCGACTGGCAAGCGGCGCGGCCGGGCCCTCGCCGCGAGCTCAGGTCTCGACCAGTTCGACCCCGTCCATGCCCTGGCTCAGCGTGTGCGCGTCGCCGCCCTGCGCGAGCTTGATCTTCAGGCGCACCTCGTTGGCCGAGTCGGCGTGGCGCAGCGCATCCTCGTAGCTGATCTCGCCGGCCTGGTACAGCTCGAACAAGGCCTGGTCGAAGGTCTTCATGCCGAGGTTGGTCGACTCCTTCATCACGTCCTTGATCTTGTGGATCTCGCCCTGGCGGATGTAGTCCTGTACCAGCGGCGTGCCGAGCAGGATTTCCATCGCCACGCGCCGCGCCTTGCCGTCGGGCGTGGGGATGAGCTGCTGCGCGACCACGCCCTTGAGGTTGAGCGACAGGTCCATGAACAGCTGCTCACGGCGATCGTCCGGGAAGAAATGGATGATGCGATCCATCGCCTGGTTGGCGTTGTTCGCGTGCAGCGTGCACAGGCACAGGTGGCCGGTCTCGGAGAAGTTGATCGCGTGTTCCATCGTCTCGCGCGTGCGCACCTCGCCGATCATGATCACGTCGGGGGCCTGGCGCAGGGTGTTCTTGAGCGCGTTCTCCCAGCTGTCGGTATCGATGCCCAGCTCGCGCTGGGTGACGATGCAGCCTTCGTGCTTGTGCACGTATTCGATCGGATCCTCGATCGTGATGATGTGGCCGGTCGAGTTCTGGTTGCGGTAGCCGATCATCGCCGCCAGCGAGGTCGACTTGCCGGTGCCGGTGGCGCCGACGAAGATGATGATGCCGCGCTTGGTCATCGCCAGCGACTTGATGATCGGCGGCAGGCTCAGCTCCTCGATGGTCGGGATGCGCGTTTCGATGCGGCGCAGCACCATGCCCACGCAGTTGCGCTGGTAGAAGCACGACACACGGAAGCGTCCGACCCCGGTCACCGCGATCGCGAACTGGCATTCGTGGGTCTTTTCGAACTCCTCGCGCTGCGAGGGCGTCATCACGTTGAGCACGAGGTCGCGCGACTGCTGCGGCGTGAGTGGCTCCTGGGTGATCGGCCCGATCCGGCCATTGACCTTGATCGATGGCGCCACACCCGCGGTGATGAACAGGTCCGACGCCTTCTTGTGCGTCATCAGCTTGAGATACGAGGTGAAATCGAAGTTGCTCATGACCTTGCCCCCAAGCCGGCCTCCGCGCCGGCGATCGCGCCCGAGTGTACACCTATGCCCGCGATTTTCCGCGGCATCGGCGCACGGTTCAGGACCCGGTCACGGCGCGCCCGCCGCGGCGCCCTGATCGCGGTGGTAGGTGCCGCGCAGGCTCAGGAACGGCCGTTCGACGAAGCGGTAGCTGAGCGCCGACACCGCCAGCGTGATCGGCAGCGCCAGCAGCAGGGTATTGAGCAGCGCATCGACCACGAAGCGCCCGCTCCAAACCGGCACCAGCCCCGAACGCAACAGCGACCAGATCACCACGAAATGCAGCAGGTAGATCGAGTACGAGATCTCACCGATCCAGGCCAGTGCGCGCGACCACCAGCGGCGCGCATCGTTGGCCCAGGCCACGTAGCCGAGCACGAACGCGGCCCAGACCGCGCCCTCGACGGTGGGCATGAGGATCTTCCAGCCATACGTGGTCGGCCAGCCGCCGCTCGCGTTGAGTGCCCACAGGCCGAGGATCGCGGCCAGCAGCGCCAGCGCGGCGAGGATGGCCCCACCACGCGGCGACGGCGGCCGTTCGCGCCAGCGCCACGCCGCCCACATGCCGAGCAGGAACTGGTCGAGCCGGCCGATGATCTGCATGTAGCTGACCTCGCGCGCATTGCCACCCGCGATCACCACGGCCAGCCGCAGCAGCAGCAGCACCGCGATGAACCCGGCCACCTGGCGCGTCCAGCCCTTGGCCAGCACCGCCACGAGCAAGGGGAAGATCAGGTAGAACTGCCATTCCACCGCGATCGTCCACAACAGGCTCGTGAACGGCGGCGCCACGAACGTGCCCGGCTCGTTGCCCAGGCCCAGCAGTTGCTGCATGACGGCACTGAAGCTGAAGTTCTGCGGCATTGCAGCAATGCCGGCGAAGGTCAGCAGCACGAACAGCGGGTAGGTCCGCAGCAGCCGGTTGCGGATGAAGCCGAGCCAGCGCACGCCGTCGGGCAGCGCCGCGAGCGTGAGGATGAAGCCCGACAGCACCATGAACAGCGCCACCGCGGTATGGCCCTCGGCCAGCGCCGCAAGCAACGGGTTGGCCGGCTGCAGCCAGTGGTCGATGCCGAACTGCTTGCCAAAGCGCGCCTCGTACGCGAACACGTGCAGCCCGTGGTAGAACACGATGAGCAGCGCCGCATACGCGCGCACATGGTCGACGGCCGGCAGATAGCGGAGGTTGGGACTGCGCATGGGCGTTGGCGGCGGCAAGACGTCGCGCGACTATAGCTGCTGCCGCACACGCCCACGCAACACCGCCGCCGCGGCCGTGGCGGCCGGCCACGCGCATCGGTCACCGCGCCATCACGACCGGCGGCGGGCGCCACGGCGTTATGCTGGCGGTCCCGGTGTCCTGCCCGTGAGCGTGCATGCCTGACCCACCGGCGCCGCACACCGACTGGGCGGCGCTCGCCATCGACATCAAGCGCTGGGCGCGCGAGCTCGGCTTCGCCAAGGCCGGCATCGCCGACACCGGCCTTGGCGAGGCCGCGGCGGGGCTGGCCGCCTACCTCGCACATGGCCACCACGGCGACATGGCGTGGCTGGCCGAGCGCGCGTCGATGCGGGCCGATCCGGCCAGCCTGCTGCCGGGCACGATCCGCGTGATCTCGCTGCGCATGGACTATGCGCCACCCGACATCCGCCAGGCCTGGGACGTGGTGCACGATGGCGAGCTCGGCTACATCTCGCGCTACGCGCTCGGCCGCGACTACCACAAGCTGGTGCGCAAGCGCGTGCAGAAGCTCGCCGACCGCATCGTCGCCGCGATCGGCCCGTTCCGTTATCGCGCACTGTGCGACTCGGCGCCCGTGTTCGAAAAACCGCTCGCGCAGAAGGCCGGCCTGGGCTGGCGCGGCAAGCACACCCTGACGCTGTCGCGCGAGGCCGGCTCGTACTTTTTCCTCGGCGAGCTCTACACCGACCTGCCGCTGCCGCTCGATGCGCCGGTGTCCGACCATTGCGGCAGTTGCACGCGCTGCATCGAGCTGTGTCCGACCGGCGCGATCGTGGCGCCCTACCAGCTGGATGCGCGGCGCTGCATCTCCTACCTCACGATCGAGCACAAGGGTTCGATCGACCCCGAGCTGCGCCCGCTGCTGGGCAACCGCATCTTCGGCTGCGACGACTGCCAGCTCGCCTGCCCGTGGAACAAGTTCGCGCAAGTGACGGCCGAGCCGGATTTCGCCCCACGCCACCGGCTCGACGGCCAGCGCTTGGTGGACCTGTTCGGCTGGGACGAACCGACCTGGCTCGCGCGCACCGAGGGCATGTCGATCCGCCGTGCCGGCTACGAGGGCTGGTTGCGCAACATCGCGATCGCGCTCGGCAACGCACCCCACTCGGCCGCGGTGGTCGCGGCGCTGCAGGCGCGCGCCGACGATCCCTCGCCGCTGGTGCGCGAACACGTCGCCTGGGCCCTGGCCCGGCAGCAC